>NZ_JBEZCG010000009.1:304907-407312 GCF_040647455.1 Streptomyces sp. NPDC041068 | reverse complement strand
GGCACCCCCGAAGGCATCATCAGCGCGTGCGCCATCAAGTGCCTGGGCGGGGTGATCCAGGGCAAGCTGTGGCCGCAGGACGACGCCGAGCGCCAGCGGGCCATCGACGCCGGGCACGACCTGGACCGCACGCTGTCCACCGACGACCTGGTCAAGGGCGACAACGTGTTCTTCGTCGCGACCGGCATCACCGACGGCGAGCTCCTCCAGGGCGTGCGCTACCGCGCCGCGACCGCCTCGACGTCCTCGCTGGTCATGCGCTCCAAGTCCGGCACCATCCGCAAGATCGACTCCGACCACCGGCTCTCGAAGCTCCGCGCCTACAGCGCCATCGACTTCGACCGCGCCGAGTAACCGCACGTTCGAACCGGGCACCGGAGCGAGAGTGCGCCCCCACCGCCTCCTCCGCTCCCGCCCGCCCCGGCATCGGAGCCCCGCGCCCGCGTGACGCGACGCGGGCACGCGGATTCCGACTGCCGGGCCCTGCACTGCGTACGCGGCCGAGAGGCCCTGCGCGCGATGAACCAGAAGGTGGGATTGATGAGCGAGCAGCATGTGCGGTCGGCCCCTGCGCGGGAGCCCGCCGTGCGGGAGTCAGCTGCACGGGAGACCGCTCTACAAGAGTCAGCTGTACGGGAATCAGCCGCACGGGAGCCAGCTCTACGGGAGCCAGCTGTGCGGGAGCCGGCCCTGCGGGAGCCAGCTGTACGGGAGTCAGCCGTACGTGAGTCCGCGCTGTCCTGGCGGCGCAGTGGAGGCGGTCCCGCCTGGGGCGCCCCGAGCGCGCGGTACGCGCCGGGCACCGGCGACGTCGCACGGCCCGCCGGGCAGGACCCGGCAGCCCCGCGCCGGACGAAGCCCGCGCCGAGGGACCGGCTCGCGGTGAGCGACCTGCTGGAACGGGTGCGAGAGGACGGCGAGGAGGGGGAGCCACGGCTGCGCTTCCTGCCCGCCCTGGAACAGCTCGTCCTGTCGCTCGACAGCGAGGCCGGCCTGCACGCGGAAGGCCGGGCGGCTGTACGCCGCGAACTCGCGGAGGCCCTGGCCCGCCAGCGCCAGCTGGTCCGGCTGCTGCGGGACCACCCGACGATCGCCCTGACCGACATCCGGGCCCCGGTGTTCATCACCGGGCTGCCCGGCAGCGGCGCCGCGCTCCTGCACAACCTGCTCGCGGAGCACCCGGGCCTGGACGCCCCCGCCCTGTGGGAACTGGCGGACCCCGCCGCCGAACTCGTCGACATCCAGCAGCGGCGGGCCGCCCTGCGGCGCGCCCGCTCGGACGCGGAGCGCGCGGTGCGGCCGACCCTGGGGCGCGGCGCGGGGCAGCTGCTCCGCCACACCCGCCCCGGCGGCTGCCACCGCCTCCTCGCGAACGCCTTCCACAGCATGATGGCCACGCTCACCTGGCGGGTGCCGGGCTACGGCACCTGGCTCGAAGGCGCGGACCTCACCGAGGCGTACGCCTTCCACCGCGCCCAACTGCAGGCGGTCACCTGGCGGATACCCGGCTCGACCCCGGTGCTCCGCGACCCCTTCCACTCCCGTCATCTCCGCGAGCTGCTGCGGGCCTATCCGGACGCCAGGGTCGTTCATGTGCACCGCAGCCCCGCGGACGTCGTGGGCGTCTGCGCCGGGATCAGCGCCGCACGGCGCGGGCGCACCGCCCCCGCGGGCGACCCGGGGCCGGTGGGCGCCGAGTGGGCGGCGCGTGCCGAGCGGCACTTCGCGGCCTCGGAACAGGCCAGGTCGGCCCTGCCCCAGGCCCGTCTTCTGGACGTCCGCTACGAGGAATTGGTGGCCGACCCCGTCCAAGAGGTGCGCCGCGTCCAGCGGTTCGCCGGGGTGACGTCCACCGTCCTTGTCGACCGCGCCGTCGCCGCGCTGGCCGCCCGGTCCACCAGGGCGGCGCGTGCGGCGCGCGCCTTCCGGCCCACGGAGTTCGGCCTCTCCCGCCGCCAACTCGACAGCCGCTTCGCCGTGTACCGCACGACGTACGGCGTCTGAACACCCGAAAAGAAGCGCCCGACGAGAAGAGAGAAACAGAGGTGCCGCCCATGACGACACAGGCCATGACGACACAGGCCATGACAACACAGGCCTTAGAGGCGACCGACGAAGCAGGAGCGACAACGGCGGCCGCCGGAACGCGGCCGCCCACCGCCGTCGACAGCAACGGGCCACAACCGGAACCGGACCCACCACGGCGACTCGGCTTCGCCGTGGGCGTCGTGGCCCTCGGCGGGCTGCTGTTCGGCTTCGACACCGGAGTGATCTCCGGCGCGCTCCTCTTCCTGAAGACGGACTTCCAGCTGTCCGCCCTCCAGGAAGGCACGGTCATCTCCTCACTCCTGCTGGGCGCCGCCGCGGGCGCGCTCGGCAGCGGCCGCCCCGCCGACCGGTGGGGCAGGCGCAGGACGCTGATCGTGATCGCCGTGACCTTCACGCTGGGCCTCGTGCTCGCCACCGCGGCCGCCGGCTTCTGGACCATGATCGCGGCCCGCGTGGTCCTCGGCCTCGCGGTGGGCTCCGCCTCGACGGTCGTCCCGCTCTATCTGGCGGAGATCGCGCCGCCCCGGCTGCGCGGCCGCCTGATCACCGTCAACCAGATCCTGCTCACCGCGGGGATCCTGGTGTCCTACCTCGTCAACCTGTGGTTCGCGGACGAGGCCAACTGGCGCGCCATGTTCGGGGTGGGCCTGGTGCCCTCGCTGCTGATGCTGGCCGGGCTGCTGTTCGTACCCGAGAGCCCGGTGTGGCTGAGCGTCCGCGCGCAGGAGCGGGGGAGCGATGAGCAGCCGCAGGGGAGCGGGGCGAGCGGGAGCCGGGGCGGCCACCGGGAGCACCTGGCCGATCCCACCGTGCGCCGGGCCCTGATGATCGGCCTGACGCTGGGCGCCGTACAGCAGTTCGCCGGGATCAACACCATCATCTACTACGCCCCCAGCATCATGCAGCGCGCGGGACTGCCCGCGACCAACTCGATCCTCTACTCCGTCGTGATCGGCGTGGTCAATCTGCTGATGACGGTGGCCGCCGTCCCGCTGATCGACCGCGCGGGCCGGCGTCCGCTGCTCGTGCTCTCCCTGACCGGCATGGCGGTGGCGCTGATCCCGCTGGGCTTCGCGCTCGACGGCGACCTGGGTCCCGCCTCGCACCTCATCGCCCTCGTCTGCATGGGGGTGTACGTCTCGTCCTTCGCCATCGGACTCGGCCCCGTCTTCTGGATCCTCGCGGCGGAGATCTTCCCGCCCTCCCTGCGTGCCTGGGGCGCCGGGCTGTGCGCCCTGGTCAACTGGGCCGCCAACTTCGTGGTGGGGCAGCTCTTCCTGCCCGCGGCGGATCTGGTGGGGGAGTCGGTCGTCTTCTGGTTCTTCGCGACGGTCGCCCTGGCCGCCCTGTGGTTCGTGCTGCGGCACGTCCCCGAGACCAAGAACCGCCCGTTCGAAGTGATCCACGAAGAACTCACGGCCCGCGCCCTTTCTGCGCCCAAATAAATGCTTGATCATGCATTGTTCTTGCCTCTGAAGGAGTTTCCATGACGACCCACGCCAGACCTGCCGAAGTGCCGGAGCTCGCCCCACGACCATCGGGGTTCTCCCGGCTGCCCTCGCTGACCGGCATGCGGTTCATCGCCGCGGTGATGGTCTTCCTGTTCCACTCCTCGCTGACCACCGAGCCGCCGCTGAACCCCTTCAGCGGCACGGCGTCCGACCTCTACCACGAGGCCTTCACCAAGACCGGGTGGATGGGCGTCACCTTCTTCTTCCTGCTCAGCGGCTTCGTGCTCACCTACTCGGCGCGACCGGGCGACGCCCCGCGCCGCTTCTGGCGCCGGCGCCTGGTCAAGCTCTACCCGAGCCACGTGGCCGGGTGGATCGGCGCCATGGTGCTCTTCGCCGCGGCCACCGCCACCTGGCAGCAGTGGCTGCCCAACCTGCTCCTCGTGCAGACCTGGATCCCCGACTACCACACCTACCTGAGCATCAACCCGCCCAGCTGGTCGCTCTCCTGCGAAGTCTTCTTCTATCTCTGCTTTCCCCTGCTGCACCACTGGATCAAGAAGATCCGGCCCGAGCGGCTCTGGGCCTGGGCGGGCGGCCTCGTCGTCGTCATCACCGCGATCCCCGCGCTCGCCTATCTCCTGCTGCCCGACGGCACGATGTCCAACGGGTTCCCCGTCTCCGAGGTCCAGTACTGGGCCGTCTACATGCTGCCGCCGGTGCGGACCCTCGACTTCGCCCTCGGCATGATCATGGCGCGCATCGTGATGAGCGGCCGCTGGATCCGCCTCGGACTCCTGCCGGCCTGCGCCCTGGTGGTCGTGGGCTACGTGGTCGCCAACGCCGTGCCGTGGCTCTTCGGGCTCAACGCCGCGGCCCTCATTCCCTTCGCGCTGCTCATTCCCGCCGCGGCCACCACCGACCTGCGCGGGGATCGCTCGCCCTTCCGCGGCCGGGTGATGATCTGGCTGGGCGAGGTCTCGTTCGCCTTCTACATCGTGCACAACGTCCTGATGGTGTGGGCCCGTTCGCTGATCGGCGAGAGCGAGCTCTACGACGTGCCGGGCGGCATCGGCGTCATCGGGCTCTACTTCGTGCTGTGCCTCGCGGTGGCCTGGCTGCTGCACAAGGGCATCGAGATGCCGATGATGCGGAAGTACAGCAAGCCCCGCCCGCGGGACCGTGCCTGACGGTCCACGGCGGTCCACGGCGGTCCACGGCCGGTGCGCGTTCCCGCGGGGGCGCGCACCGGCCGGTTCCTGTACCCCCGGGGGGTGCTCTATGCTTGCGGAAACAAATTCACCGTTCGGCAGGTCCGTGCCGCAGCGGGTGCTGAGCGCGGGACAGGGTGGTGCGGCGGACATGGCGGTGGGCGGGCGAGGACGTCTCGGCGGTCAGCAGGAGCTGTGGCGACAGCTGCTGTTGCTCGTCAATGGCGTGGGATCGACTCTCGACAAGAAGCTCCAGCGCCAACACGGCATCACCGCATCGGAGTTCACCGCGCTGTCCATCCTCGCCGGCGGCTCGCTGCGGATGCAGGAGCTGGCCGACTCGGTGGGCCTGAGCCAGTCCACGATGAGCCGCCTCGTGAGCCGCCTGGAGGGCGCGGGTCTCGCCGCGCGCACGGCGGGCGAGGAGGACCGGCGGGTGATGTTCGCCCACCTCACCGAGGACGGCAAGAAGCTGGTCGCACGCGCCCAGGGCACGTTCGCCAAGGAGCTGGAACTGGCCCTGGACGTCGCGGCGTTCGAGCCCGCGACGGCATCCCTCGTGAACCGCCTGCGCCACGACCCCACGGCCCGCTGAGCGGCCTCGGCGAAGCGCCCCGAAGGGGCGCGGGGCTGTGACGTATGCGGCTCCGCCGCGTGGGCGCGACCAGCCACAACGGACCCGCAGACGGAGCGCTCAGCTGCGAGAGCCCTGTGAGGGGGCGGACCAAGTCCGCCCCCTCACAGGGCTCTACACGTGCGGCGCCCGCCGCCTTACGCGGCGCTCGGCGCAGCCTCCCGGTGGATGAACTCGTTGATGAGCTCGGCCAGTTCGTCCGCCTTCTCGTAGAGCGCGAAGTGGCCCGCGTCCAGCTCCGCGTAGACGCTGCCGTTGATCGCCTCGTGCAGCTCGCGCGAGTGCTTCACCGGCACCATGCGGTCGTGCTTGGCCCCGATGACCAGCGTCGGCGCGGTGATCTTCGGCAGCAGGTCGGTGATGTCGGTCGTCAGGTTGAGGGCGATCTGACGGCCGATGCCCGCCGGGATGCCGCCCGAGACGGCCTCCTCGACACCCTTGGCGCCCATGGCGTTCAGCTGCTCGTCGGTCCAGCCGTGCAGCTGCAGGAAGCGGCCGAAGGCGTCGTGGTCGAGCTGGTCGAGGCGGTGCCACAGGTCGAAGAAGATCCGCTGGCGCTCGTCGAGCGAGGCCCAGCCGGTCAGCAGGACCAGGTTGCGTACGAGTTCGGGGCGCTCGGCGGCGACCTTGGCCGCGACGACCGCGCCGAGGGACCAGCCCACGAGGTCGATCGGACCCTCGGCGGGGCTGTCCTCGACGGCCGCGACGACCTGCTCGGTGAGCAGCTCCAGGGTGAGCGGGTCACCGGCGTCCTTGGTGGCGCCGCTGCCGGAGTAGTTGGGGGTGATGACGGTGCGGCGGTCGTTGAACTTCTCCAGCAGGTGCTCGTAACCGGCCGCGTCACCGCCGGTCCCGTGGACCAGCGCGAGTCCGGTTCCGGTGCCGGTGACGAAGTACTCCACCACCGAGTCGGACGTCGAGACTGTGGGCATGCCGTTCTCCTTTGTTGCTGTGTCTGCGTACCAGAGGGGCCGCCCGCACGGCCCGTGCCGTGCGGGCGGAGGACGCGACGCGGGAAGACGGCCCGCGCCGCGTGGTCAGGGGGAACTCAGCGGCCGGCCTGGGGCTTGATCGACTGGGCGTGGCGCAGCACGCCGCGCGGGTCCCAGGTGGCCTTCGCCTTCTGCAGGCGGGCGTAGTTGTCCTTGTAGTAGAGCGTGTGCCAGGGGACACCGGACGTGTTGTGGTCCGGGTCGCTCAGGTCGATGTCCGCGTAGTTGACGAAGCAGCCGTCGGTGACCCGGCCCGGGGCGGGCACGCCGCCGGTCGCCGCGTACACGTCGCGGTAGAACTCCCGTACCCAGGCGAGGTGTTTGTCGTCCTCGGACGCGTCCTGCCAGAACGCCAGGTACTGCAGCTTCATCACGGAGTCCCGCTGGGCCACCGCCGTCGCGTCGGCGTCGACGGCGTTGATGCGCCCGCCGTAGGCGGCGATCAGGAGCAGGGCCGCGGGGTTGCTGTAGTCGGTGCGGGTCAGGTGCTTGTACATGGCGGTGAGCTGGTCGTCGGGGAAAGAGGCCCGCATGTACGCGGACTTGTCCTCGAACCGCAGGGTCGGGTCGCCGCCCGCGAACCCCGGCCACTTGGTGGCGTGCAGGAAGGGCAGCCGCTGGGTGGCGGTCTTCGCGGTGACGGGTACGCCCTTGCCGATCGCCGCGACGAACGCGTCCAGGTCCCGCTGGGCGTCCGGCCGGGTGGCGTCGATCTGCGTCACCATCAGGATCCCGCCGCTGGAGCGGTGGGCGGCCTTGAGCTGACTGAACAGGTCGAGGCAGGAGGAGTCGGCGGCGCCGTGGGCGGCGAACCAGTCGCCGTAGTTCTTCACCAGGCGCTTGAACCCGGCCTGCGTCATGCCCTCCCAGGACCAGGTCACCGTGCTGGTCAGGAGCTCGGCGGGCGGGCGCGGCAGCAGCTTCGCCGGGTCCGTGCCACTCGCGCCGGGGGTGCGCAGCAGGTACTTGGTGACGATGCCGAAGTTGCCGCCGCCGCCCCCGGTGTGGGCCCACCACAGGTCGCGCAGCTCCGGGTCGTCACTGTCGCGGGTGGCGAGCACCTTGCGGACGGTGCCGTCCTTGCCGACCACGACGACCTCGACGCCGTACAGGTGGTCCACGGTGAGCCCGAACATGCGGGACAGGGCGCCGTATCCACCGCCGACGATGTGGCCGCCGGCCGCCACGGAGGGGCAGGAGCCGCCGGGCAGGGTGACGCCCCAGCGCTTGAACAGCGCGGTGTACACGTCCGAGAGCCAGGCGCCGGGCTCCACGACGAAGGCCCGCTTCTCGGCGTCGAACGAGACGTCGGCGAGCTCCGAGAGGTCGATGACGACCTTGATCTCGGGGTCGGTGGTGAAGCCCTCGTAACAGTGGCCGCCGCTGCGCACGGCGACGCGCTTGCCCGCGGTGACCGCCTCACGGACGGCGTCGACGACCTGGTCGGCGGTGTAGACGAGGCGTACGTAGTCGGGGCGGCCGACCCAGCGCTGGTTGGTGCCGCGGATCAGCTCCTGGTAGCGGGTGTCGGCGGGCCGCACGGTGATGGCGTCGAGGTCCGACACCGTGGCCGCGGCGGCCACGGCGTCGGCAGCGGCGGCCCGCGCGCGGCCGAAGGCGGGGACGGCGTCGGCCGTGGCGACGGCCAGGGCCGTGCCGCCGGCCAGGGCGGACTGGCGCAGTATGCGGCGCCGGGTGGGCTCACTCATCGGTTGCGCTCCAGTGAGAGTCGGTCGCCGGTGCCTGTGGCAGCGGCGGCGTCGGACGGAACGGGGGAGTGGGGGGGCGCGGAAGTCTTGGGGGCGCCGGTGGCGGCAGCGTCGGACGGCGCGGGGCGCTCCGCCCGCCGGTCCACGGACAGTTCGCGCACGGCGAGCAGCATCGCGGCCCACGAGAGCAGCGCGGCGGCGGCGATGACGACGCGCAGGCCGAGGTCGAGGCCGAGCAGCCGGCCGCCGAACCAGGCGCCGAAGGCGATGCCGAGGTTGAAGGCGCCGATGTTCACGGCGACGGCCAGTGTGGGCGCGCCGTCGCCCGCCGAGGTCAGGATGCGGGCCTGCAGAGCAGGCATGACCGCGAAGTAGGCGGCGCCGAACACCACGAGCAGCGCGATCAGCAGCCAGGGCACGCGTGCCCCGAGCGCCATCAGGGCCAGGTCGGCGCCGAGCACGGCGAGCACGCCCACCAGGGACGGCATCAGCGCGCGGTCGGCGAGCCTGCCGCCGATCAGATTGCCGACCAGCGAGCCGCCGCCGAGCAGGAGCAGCAGCCAGCTCACGGTGGAGGAGTCGAAACCGCCGAGGTCGGTGAGGATCGGGGTCACGAAGGTGTACGCGGTGAAGACCGCCGCCATCGCCAACGCGGTGATGACAATGGCCAGTTGGACCCGGGGGCCGCGCAGGACCCGCAGCTCGGCGGCGGCACCGCCCTCGGCCTCGGCCGTGTCGGCGGGCAGCATGACCGCGACCAGGAGCAGCGCCACCAGGCTCAGCCCGGAGATGCTCCAGAAGGCCGCCCGCCACCCGAGGTGCTGCTCGATGAGCACGCCGAGGGGCACGCCGAGCACGGTGGCGAGGTTGAGGCCGACGGCGACCTTCGAGACCGCGGAGGCCTCCTTGCCGGGCGCGGCCATGCCGCTGGCCACCACGATGCACACCGCGAAGAGCGTGCAGTGGGTGAGGGCGGAGAGCACGCGGGCGGTCATGAGCACCCCGTAGCCCGGGGCCAGTGCGGCCAGGGCGTTGCTGACCACGAAGAGCGTCATCAGCCCGAGCAGCAGCGGCTTGCGGGGAATCCGGCTGCCGGCCAGCGTGACCACGGGACCCGCGATCACGACGCCGAGCGCGTACGCGGTGACGAGGAGGCCCGCGTCGGAGAGCGAGACGTCCAGGTCGCCCGCGATGGCGGGCAGGATGCCGGCGACGACGAGCTCGGCGGTGCCGACGCCGAAGACACAGAGCATCAGGGAGAACAGGGGTAGCGGCATGGCTAGTCCAAGTCGTAGGGGATCGAGGGGAGTCGGGCCGTCCGGTGCGGCCCGCTCACTCCGCCGCGATCAGGAGCTTGCCGCGGCTTCCGCCGGCCGCCAGCCTGCGGTGCGCCTCGCCGACGCCGTCCAGTGAGAACACCTCGGCCGTGCGCAGGGCGAGCACGGACTCGCCGACAAGACGGCTGAGCCGCGCGAGGCGGTCGCCGTCCTGCTCGACGAACGACATGCGTACGTCGATGCCGCGCTCGGTCACCGGGGGCTTGGTCGGCACGATCGACACGGCGGTGCCGCCGTCGCGCACGGCGTCGATGGCGCCGGGCCGCCCCGCGGTCTCCAGGAGGTGGTCGGCGACGCCGTGCGGCACCGGGTTCTCGGCGGTGAACACCTCGTGGGCGCCCAGCGCGCGGGCCTCCTCGACGTCGGTGGGCCGGACCAGGGCGAGGACCTTCAGGCCCCGTTCCGCGGCCAGTTGGACGGCGAAACCGCCGACCGAGCCGACCGCGCCGGTGACCAGGAGGGTGCTGCCGGGCTCCGGCGCGATCAGGTCGAGGGCCTGGTCGGCGGTGAGCGCGGCCAGGGGCAGGCCCGCGGCCCGGACCAGGTCGACACCGCGGGGCGCGGGCGCCGCGAGGGCGGTGTCCAGGGCGACGTACTCGGCATGGGTGCCGACGCCCGTGGCCATCTGGGCGGACATGGCGACGACCCGGTCGCCCACGGCGAACCGGGTCACCCCGCTGCCGCACTCCTCGACCGTGCCCGACAGGTCCCAGCCGAGCACCATCGGGAAGGGGTGGTTCACATGGCTCGCGGCCTGGCCCGAGCGCACCTCGATGTCGACCGGGTTCACCGCCGAAGCGGCCGCGCGGACAAGGATCTGGCCGGGTCCCGGGACGGGGCGCGGGAGCTCGGCGACGGTCAACTGCTCGGGACCGCCGTACCGGTGCAGAACGGTGGCGCGCACGACGTAACTCCTTCTTCCTGCTGGCTATTGCCTGCGAACTGGCTATTGCTTGCGAAAAAAAATAGCAGTCGCTATCAACTGAACCTCGCGCTCGGGGCTCGACCGCTCACCACTTGGCCAAGTCCACATGTGGAGGGCGCACTCTGGGAAGTACATGCTTGACAATGCATATAAATGATCGACATTCTCCTGGCAGATCCCCCCCAAGTCCGCATCAACGAGAGGTGATTCATGTCTGTGTCCAGCTCTGAGCTCGTGGGCCTGACCGGCGACTCGGCGCAGGCTCTGTCCGGTCCCGGCCTGTACGCCTACAGCGAGCGGATCGACTCCTGGACGGTCCGTGCGACCAAGCCGGTCAGCTACGAAGTCAGGGTCGCGGACGGGCTCTTCGACCTCACGCGGACCGACCTCCTGGAGCCGGCGGGCGCCCCGGGGCAGCGCACCCGCAGATTCGTCGTCCTGGACGCCAATGTCGATCTGCTGCACGGCAGTCGCATCCGCGCCTACTTCGACTACCACGACGTCGAGTACCACCTGTGCGTCGTCCCGGCCAACGAGACGGTCAAGGACTTCGACACCACGGCGCGCGTCGTCCGCGAGCTCGACGCGTTCGGCATCGACCGCAGGCGCGAGCCGGTCATCGTCATCGGCGGCGGCGTCCTCATGGACATCGTCGGCCTCGCCAGCAGCCTCTACCGGCGCGGCACCCCCTTCATCCGGGTGCCCACCACGCTGATCGGCCTGGTCGACGCCGGAGTCGGCGCCAAGACGGGGGTCAACTTCAACGGACACAAGAACCGCCTGGGCACCTACTTCCCGGCCGACCTCACCCTGCTCGACCGGTCCTTCCTCTCCACCATCGACCGCCGCCACATCGGCAACGGGCTCGCCGAGATCCTCAAGATCGCACTGATCAAGGACGTACGGCTCTTCCGGCTCCTGGAGGAGCACGGCCCGCTGCTGCTCGACGAGAAGTTCCAGGGCGAGTGCGAGCAGGGCGAGGATGTGGCCCGCGAGGTGGTGCGCCGAGCCATCCACGGCATGCTCGAAGAGCTCCAGCCCAACCTGTGGGAGACCACGCTGGAGCGCTGCGTCGACTACGGCCACACCTTCAGCCCGACCGTGGAGATGCGGGCCCTGCCCGAGCTGCTGCACGGCGAGGCGGTCTGCATCGACATGGCGCTGACCACCGTCATCGCGCACCGCCGCGGCCTCGTCGACACCGTGGACCGCGACCGCGTCCTCGCCGTGATGCGCTCCCTCGAACTGCCCGTCTGGGACGAGCTGTTGAACCAGCCCGAGCTGCTGACCGCCGCGCTGCTCGACACCGTCCGGCACCGCGACGGCCTCCAGCGCCTCCCGCTGCCCCACGGCATCGGCGAAGCCGTCTTCGTCAACGACCTGACCGAGCGTGAACTGCTGGATGCCGTCGCCGAGTTGGGGGACCTCGCCCAGGGCCTGGCGCAGGGCCTGGCGCAGGACCTCGCGCAGGACAGGGAGGGCGGTCGTGTCTGACCTCCTGTACGCACCGGCCGGGGCCCGCGACGCCGTCGTCGTCGGCGATGTCACGGGCCCCGCCGAGATCCACGGAGTGCACGGCACCACGGGGGTCACCTGGTGGAAGTGCCTCGCGTCGGGCGCGGACCTGCGCGGCGACTGGGAAGCCGTCGAATGGGCCGGTATCCCGGCGGGCGGCGTCAGCGGCGAACACCGGCACACCCGCACCGAGGAGATCTACTTCATCCTCTCCGGCCAGGGCGAGATGTACCTGAACGGCGTCGGGCACCCCGTCGGGCCGGGAACGCTGATCCTCACCGGCCTCGGCACCGTCCACGGCCTGCGCAACACCGGCCCCGACGACCTCAACTGGCTGGTCATCGAGATGCGTTCGCCGCAGTTCGCCGCCGCGCTCGCCGCCGACCGCCCCTCGTTCGCAGGCCACCAGAACCCCGCGGACACCGCGACCTCCGCGAACCCGCTGAAGGAGACCGAAGTGCGAGCCCGCCTCCACGACCTGCGCGCAGAGCGCTCCGTCGACCCGTCCGGTGTCTTCACCGGCCCCCTGCGCACCGTCGCCATCGAGACCGTCCCCGCGTCCGGGACCACCGAACTGGCCGCCGAGGGCTGCGAGCACATGGTGTTCGTCCTCTCCGGCACCGGCTGGGTCGACAACGGCGCGGGCACCGCGGAGCTGCGCCCCGGCACCGCCGTCACCCTGCCGCTCGGCACCCGGGCCCGCGTCGGCGCCGACCGCGAGGGGGAGCTGGAGCTCTTCCACGCCGAACTCGCCGTCCCCGCCGCGGAGTCCGGCCGATGATCGTCAACAGCCAGGACCTGCCCGCGCGTTACCTGCGGCCCGGCGCGCCGGAGAGCACCTGGAGGTGCCTGGCCCGCCGCGGCATGCTGCACAGCGAGTGCGAGGCCTTCGAGCAGATTCGGCTCGCCCCCGACACCGGCTGGTCGCACGACGCCGACCACGGCACCGAGGTGACCCTCTACGTCGTCGCCGGGCGGGGCACGGTGGACGACGAGGCGGGACGGCGCCCGCTGGACCCCGGGAGCGTCCTGCTCGTCCCCGCCCGCTCCGCGCTGCGCGTGACCGCGGGAGGCGACGGCCTGAACCTCGCCGTCGTACGCGTCCTGCCCACCGAGATCACCGCCGAGTTGCCCGCCCGTGTGCCGGAGCTCCCGGCCCACGAGCAGACCGCGATTTTCCGCCCGGAATCAGACGGGCCCTGACCCAGGAGGGGATGCTTTGAGCGAACACCACGACAAGGTGCTGCCACCCACCGACGACCTGCTGTGCGGCCGCTGGCCGAACGGCTCCATGACCGCCGCGGCCGTCCTGGAGGCAGGCAAGGTCGGCCCGGTGCAGCTGGAGATACCGGGGCCCGAACTGGGCTACGTACTCGTCGCGCCGACCACCGTCGGCATCTGCGGCACCGACCTGGAACTGCTGCACGGCACCGCCAGCTACGTCAAGGACGGCCGCGCCGTCATGCCGCACGTGTTCGGCCACGAGTGGGTGGGCCGGGTCGTCGCCATCGCGGGCAACTGCCAGTACTCGCGGCAGCTGGAGATCGGCGACCGCGTCGTCGGCCAGACGATGCTCTCCTGCGGCGGCTGCCGGGCCTGTCAGCGCGGCCACCGCAACGAGTGCTCCCAGCTCAAGGAGGTCGGCCTGTACGGCCAGCAGGGCGCGGCCGCGGAGTTCATCCGGCTGCCCGCCCAGTCGCTGACCAAGGTTCCGCCGGGCGTCGACGACTTCGCCGCCGCCCTGGCCGAACCCGCCGTCACCGTCCTCGCCGCGCTGGACAAGGTCGGCGTCTTCCCCGGCGAGCGCGTCCTGGTCATGGGCACCGGCACCATGGGGCTGCTCGCCGTGCAGATGGCCCGCCGGGTCGCGGGCACGGTCGACGTGGTCGGTGTCGACGACGCCGGCATCGGCACCGCGCTGCGCATGGGCGCCGAACACGCCTTCCTGCCGGGCGAGGCCAAGGACGGCCGCTACGACGTCGTCATCGAGGCGTCCGGCGCGGTCTCCGCACTCCTGGAGTCGCTGCGCGTCGCCGACATCGGCGGCCGCATCGCCGCGGTCGGCGTGCCGAACGCGACGCTGCCCTCGGTCGACGCGGCCGAGATGGTGCTGCGCGGCGTCACCATGGTCGGCGTCCGGCACGGGCTCGACTACTACGAGCGCGCGCTGCGGCTCTTCGAGGAAGGCGTCCTGACCGCCAAGGGCATGATCGCGGACGTCTTCCCGCTGGCCGCCGCCGACGAGGCCTTCGACCTCCTGGAGAACGGCCGCAGGGCCGCACCCAAGGTCGCCCTCTCGGTGACGTCCCGCCCCTGAGCCGAGGCGGTCCCCGCCCCCGCACACCTGACCCCGGCGCCGTATCCCCACGCGGTGCCGGGGGCGGGGGCGGGGCCGCCTCTTCCTTTCCTCTCCCTTTCCTCTCCCTTTCCTCTTCCTTTCCTCTTCCTGCCCTCCTCCTTCTCCCTTCCCCCTCTCCTCCTCTCCCCCTCCCCTCGTACTCATCAGAAAGGGCACACACTCATGTCCCGACCCATCGCCTTTGTCACCGGAGCCAGTTCGGGTATCGGCGCCGCGGTCGCCCAGGCCCTGGGCGCGGCAGGACACGACCTCGTGGTCGGGTACGGCCGGCAGGCCGCGGCCGCCAAGGAGCTCGCCGACACCATCGCCGTACGACACGGGGTGGACGCCCACACCCTCGGCCTCGACCTGTCCGATCCCGAGGCCGCGGGCGAGGCGCTCCGGGAGACGGCGGAGACCGTCGGCGGCATCGACGTCCTGGTGAACAACGCGGGCATCAACCGCCGCGCGTCCGTGACCGAGGAGACCCTTGAGGACTGGCAGCGCGTCCTCACGGTCAACCTGACCAGCCCCTTCCACCTCTCCCAGGTCGCCGCGCGGCAGATGATCGCGCAGGGCAGGGGCGGCCGGATCATCAACATCACCAGCGTCCACGAGCACCTGCCGATCGGCGAGGGCAGCACGTACTGCGCCGCCAAGGGCGGACTCGGCGCGCTGACCAAGGCCATGGCCCTCGACCTCGCCCCGCACGGCATCACGGTCAACGCGGTGGCGCCCGGCGAGACCGCCACGCCCATGAACAACGTCCCCACCGGCATGGACGCCGCGCAGATCGCCCGCCCGGCGATCCCGGCGGGCCGTCCGGGGCGCCCGGAGGAAGTGGCCGCGCTCGTCGCGTATCTGGCCTCGCCCGAGGCCGCCTACACGACCGGCACCTCGACCCTCGTCGACGGTGGCATGGCGCTGACCGCCGCCGTCGCCAACGCCGCCCACGCGGGCAGCGTCTGAGCCCCGCAGCCCGGCCCCACCCGACTCTCCTCTGGAGCACACCGTGTCAGCATCCCTGGCGACCGAGGCGCCCGTCGCCGTCATTCCCACCCTGCGCAACGTGGACCACTACGCGTACACCGTGCCCGACCTCGACCGCGCGGTGGACCTCTTCACCCGCGTCCTCGGCGCCGAACTGCTCTACCGGCTCGGCCCGGTCGAGGAGCCGGACAGCGACTGGATGACGCGCCAGCTCGGCGTCCACCCCCGCGCGAGCACGCACATCGCGATGCTGCGCTTCGGCCCGGTGAGCAACCTGGAGCTGTTCCAGTACACCGCCCCCGAACAGCGCACCCGCGTACCGGAGTTCACCGATGTCGGCGGCCACCACATCGGCATCCACGTCGGCGACCTGGACCTCGCCCTCGACCGGCTCAGCGAGGAGGAGGGCGTACGTGTCCTCGGCGAGCCCCGCACCGAGACGGAGGGGCCGACCGCGGGCAACCGCTGGATCCACGTCCTGACCGACGGCGGGCTCCGTCTCGAACTGCGCGAGGTCGCCGCCGAGTTGCCGTACGAGAGCGGGACCGAGGCCCGCGTCTACCGGCCCGCCGAGGACTGGAGCGGCCCCGGCCTGCCCACCGCGCGCGGCGTCGACCACGTCGGCTACACCGTCGAGGACCTGGACGAGGCGGTCGCCTTCTTCACCGGACCGATCGGCGGCGAACTCGTCCACCGCTCCGCGAGGTCGGTCGACGAGGCCCTGGCGGCAGGCCAGTTCGGTGTCGACCGCCCCTTCCGTATCGAGACCGCCGTGATCCGGCTCGGCCCGGTCACCAACCTCGAACTGAGCAGCTGCGAGATCGAGGGGCAGCGGATCGAGCGCCCGCGCAACAGCGACGTCGGCGGCCACCACCTGGCGTTCTTCGTCGACGACGTGGCGCGCGCCGCGGCCTGGCTCGCCGAGCTGCCGGGCGCCGAGGTGCTCGGCGAGCCCCAGCTCATCGAGGACGGCGGCCCGATCGACGGCGACCGCTGGGTCTACTTCCGCGGCGTCGGCGGCTTCCAGCTCGAGGTGCTCAACATGCCGCCGGGCATGCCGTACGAGAAGGAGACGGCGGCCCGCAGGTTCGGCCCCAGCCCGCGGTGGAGCGACCGCTGATGGCGCGGGGAGCCGTGCGCTGGCACGACATCTATGTGGAGAGCGCGGCGGTGGCCCTCGGCACGGCCCAGACCAGCCAGGAGGCGGTAGCCGCGGGCCTGTTGGACGCCGAGGAGGCCGAGACGAGCCGACAGGTGTCGGTCTCGGTCAGCCGGGACCGCAGCGGACCCGAACTCGCCGTCGCCGCGGGCGGGAAGGCGCTCGCGGCGAGCGGGCGCGACCCGCTGGACGTGGGGCTGCTCATCCACGCCGACTGCTGGTACCAGGGCCTGGAGTTCTGGAACACGGCCGCCTACGTCCAGCAGCAGGTCCTCGGGCACGGCGCGTGCGTGGCCTTCGAACTGCGGCAGATGTCCAACGGCGGTGTGAGCGCCCTGGAGACGGCCGCGGCCCGGCTCACCGCGGTGTCCGACACCGGCGCGGCCCTGGTCACCACCGGCGACCGCTTCGCCGACCCGGCCTTCCCGCGCTGGACCACCGACCGCGGCCTGGCCTTCGGCGACGCGGGCACGGCCGTGCTGCTGTCCCGGCGGCCCGGCGCGCTGCGCCTGGTGGCCACGGCCGCCTGGTCGCAGCCGCTGCTCGAAGGACTGCACCGGGGGGACGAGCCCTTCAGGGACAGCGCGGGGCAGGCGGGGCCGCTCGACCTGGTCGCACGCAAGAAGGGCTTCCTGCGGCACCACGCCGTCGAGGAGATCACCGCCCGCAACGAGCGGGGCATGCTCACCGCGGTCGAGAACTGCCTCGCTGCGGCCGACGCGGAGATGAGCGACATGGCCGCCGTCGTCGTGCCGTTCTTCGGCGCCAAGCTGTCCCGGCTGCAGTGCCTGAAGCCGCTCGGCATCCGGCCCGAGGTCACGCTCCGGGACTGGGGCCTGACGATCGGCCACCTCGGCGCGGGCGACCAGCCGGCCGGCCTCGCGAAGCTCCTGGAGGAGGACCGTCTCGCACCGGGCGAGCGGGTGCTGCTCGTGGGGGTGGGCGCGGGGTTCAGCTGGACCTGCGCCGTTCTCGAACGACTGTGACATCGCCGTGGGCGAGGGAGGGGAGCGCATCCATGAGGAATGCGGTGAGGAGACTGTCCGGGGCGGGCGTCAGCGTATGGGTGGACGCCCAGGGAGCCGCGACGGCTCCGGGCGACGACCGTCTGCGGCTGCTGCTGGGGGAGAGCGGTGCGACCGGGGTGCGGATGGGCCCTGCCGGTTCGTGGCACCTGGGCGCGGTCCAGGAGCTGTGCGAGCGGCTCATGGCCACGCACCGTGAGAGCGCGGGCCGCGACGGGCTCGTGTCGGTCCCGGTCCAGGTGGGGGCGGACACGGACGTGGCGTCCCTGATCGCGCGGGCCCGTGTGCTGCGCGCGGCCGTGGACCGGCCCAATCTCGTCGTACGGCTGCCCGGCACCCCCGGGCTGCTTCCGGCGGTCACGGACTGCCTGGCCGAGGGCATCGGGGTGGAGGTGACGGGCGTCCACTCCCCGCGGCAGTACGGGGACGTGGCCGACGCGGTCCTCGAAGGCCTCGAACGCTGCCTCGCCGCGGGGCGCGGCCGGGGCCGTGGTGTCCCGGGCGGCCCCGTCTCGCTGATCGCCTTCGGGGTGGCCGCCGTGGACGAGCGGGTCGACGCCCGCCTCGACCTCATCGGCTCCGACGAGGCCAAGGCGCTGCGGGGCCGTGCGGGCCTCGCGGCCGCCCGCCTCGCCCACCAGACGCACGACATGACCTTCGGCTCGGCCCGCTGGGGAGCGCTCGCCGCGGCGGGTGTCCCTGAGCCGAGACCGCTGTGGGTCACCGCGGCGCACAGCGCCTCCCGATCCGCCTTCTACGCCGAGGAGCTGGTGACCACGGGCACGGTCAGCGCCCTGCGGCCCCCGGCCCTGCGCTCGGTGGCGGCGCGTGATGTGGCGGGCGTGGACCGGGTCTGGCGCCACTACGCGGACGCCGCGAGGACCCGTACGTATCTCAAGTGGTTCGACATCTGCCTGGAGGACGTGGCGGGCACCCTCGCGAGAACGGCGCACGCCGGTCGCGAAGCGACGGCCTCGCCGGTCCCGGCCGTGCGGACGGAACACGAAGAAGCCGCCCGCGAGTTGTCGGGGGCGGCGGCGTAGGCGCTGCGCTGGAACTGCCGCGCATGCCGTCGGTCGTCTGCCGCACTGTTGTGGCCGGTCGCGCGGTTCCTCGCGCCCCTTCGGGGCGCTGCCGAATCGCCGTTCCGGGGCCGGGACGCGCGACAGCACTCCGCGCTCGCGGGTGGCGCCCTGTGAAGGGCCGCCCGCGAGCGCGGAGTTGTGGCGGAGGGGGCGCCGGGGTTCAGGCCGACCGGAGCGCGGCGGACGGAGCCAGGTCCGCCGTCAGGCTGTGGTAGGCGAAGGCCGCGGAGACCAGGGTCATGTGGTGGTGCCAGCCGGGGTAGGAGCGGCCCTCGAAGTCGTACAGGCCGAAGTCGGCGGCCAGGCTGTGCAGAGTGTCCGCGGTGGCCGCCTGCGCGCGGACCAGACCGAGGAGTTCCTCGGTGGGCCGGTGGATCAGGTTGGTGATCCACAGCTGTCCGGTGCGCGGCTTGCCGGGACCGGGGCGCGGGTCGACGAAGAGCCGGCAGGGCCGCGGGTCCATGTTCCGCTCCACCGCGAGCCGCACCCACGCGCTGCCGGACCGGCCGCCGCGGGCCGCGGCCTTGCCCTGCGCCCGCAGCAGCCGCTCGGCAGGGAGCGCGGGAGTGGACTCGCTCCACCGCGGACCCCGGGGCGGACCGTCGGGCACGAGGGGCAGCCCCGGGGGGACGGCGACGACGAACTCCCGGCCGCGGGCGCTCAGTCCGTGCAGGAGTTCGCCCGGGTCGCCGTGCCCGGAGATGTCCGCCACCACAGGGAGCGGCCGGTGCGGACTGCGGGCGACGAGATGGTCGGCGAGGCTCAGCACACCGGCGGCCACCGAGCGCGCCGTCGCGGCCTCGGGGATGCGGGCGCGCCGGCGCAGCACCGGGTCGTCCAGCCACGCGCCGGGCAGGTGCAGGGACCAGTCGACCGGGACCTCCCCGACCCCGGTCGACAGGAACGCGCCGATGGCCAGCTGGCAGCTGACGGAGCGCCCCAGCTCCGGGGCGAAACGGCGGTGCACCCCACAGGACTTGGTGCCGCGCTTGGGCAGCACCACCGGGGCGATGGTCCAGGCCTTCGGCCTGGCGTACCGGTTGACCTGCCAGACCAGGTCCTCGCGCACCTCCGACCAGAGCCAGGGGCTGGCGTTGACGAACTGGTGCAGGGCCTGGGAAGCGGTGGGCGAGTCCGAGACGGAGGCCGCGAGGCGGCGCATCGTCTTCTTGCCCGGTGTGACGAGCAGCGCCTGCAGATAGGTCTGGGCCCATCTGCGCTGATCCGCCCGGGGCAACCGGCGGAACAGCTCCTCGGCGAAGGCCGAGGGCGACGCCGATTTTCGAGTCTCCTGCTGTACGAACATGCCCGTTCCCTCCCTCGTACCGGCCCGCTCACGGGCGACACCCCTAAAGAATAGAGAACGCTCGCTATTTTTTCTCGTCGGGGGTGTACCTGGCTCACAACTTCGAGAGGTTGGTGTGTACCTTCGCGGAGCCGGTGGCGCCCCGGCGGCGCCCGCTTCACGCGGAGGCGGACCGGTTCCCGGCGCCGCTGAGCAGCAACTCCCAGAGGCGGCGCACCTGTTCCTGAGCGCTGCCGTCGAGCTTCCCCGCCCGTACTGCGGCCTCCGCGCCGGCCACCAGATAGATGACCAGGAGCTCTATGCCCGCCAGATCGCCGTACTCCTCGGCGTCCTTCGCGGACCTGTCGAGGAGTTCGCGCACCTGCGGCATCCACGCCGCGTGCCAGCTGTTCATCCCGGTGCCCGCGCGCTCCTGCCCGAGCCGCGCCGCCGCCCGCACCACGACGTCCTCCTCCAGGAGCCGGGCGAGCGTCACGGTCGACTCGACCAGGGTGCCCAGGCCTTGGGCGGGCCGCTGTGCGGTGGCCCGCAGTGCCTCGCAGGTGAGGTCCGCGCCTTCGTCGCCCACGGCGGAGGCCAGATCGCCCTTCGTGGGGAAGTGAAAGGTCAGTGCCCCCATGGTGACGCCCGCTGCGGAGCAGACGCGGGCCAGGGACGTGCCCGCGTAGCCGTTGCGGTCGAACTCGGCGGCTGCCGCCGCGATCAGGGCGCGACGGGTCTTCACTGCTCGTGCCTGGCTCACCAGGGCGCCGAGTGCGGACAGGCGCAGAGCGGGGCAGGGTGTGCGAGAAGCGAGCACAGAGGGCTTCGGGCGGACGGTTGCACGTCTCCTCCGGGCGGTGGTGCGGCGGTAACCGGAAGTTATCCCACCCGTGTGCCCGGGGCGTCGATGATCAGCCATATCGCTCACGGCTTTGGCAACTTGCCCTCTGTGAGGCATCCGCGGGCCGACCCCGCGGATGCTGCCCGCCCTCTGTGGAGCTATCTAGCGCTCGCCCGCTGATCCCTGTACCAGGCGGCCGCATCGGCGAGGCGCGCCAGCGGCCCGGGACCCTCGGGGCATCCCGCCGCCCGCCAGATCTCCTCGCTGCGGTACCAGTGATCGCGTGCCAGGAGCGAGAACTGACGCTCCGACATACGGCCGGGCGTCCGCGCGAAGCGGTCCAGGCACTCCTGCCACGTCCAGTCCTCCGCCACCGGATCGAGCACCCCGAGAGCGGTCAGACGGGTCATCAGGTCCAGATTGCGTACGGGTACGGGGTGGCTCGCGTGGTGCACCCCGGGGAGCCCGTCCCCCGGCGCGCACGCCAGGGCGGTGATCAACCGGGCGAGGTCGTCGACGTCCACCATGGACAGCAGCGCCCGGCCGCCGTCCCACTGTGCCGGTACGCGCGTCCTCAGCTCGGTCAGGCCGGGGACGACCCAGCGGTCCCCGCGCCCCAGGATCAGCCCCGGCCGCAGCACCGTCCCGCCCGCCGCGAGGGCCGCCGACTCGCCCTCGAGCCGCGTACGGCTGGCCGCGGACGTGGGCGCCGGAGCGATCTCGCCCACGTCGGGCCCGCTGTGGGGACCGGGGCCGTAGACCGCGGCGGTGGACAGATGGACGATCCGCCCGATGCCGGCCCGCCGCGCCTCCTCCATCAGGGCCCCGGTGCCGTGCACGTTGACCGCGGTGCAGGTGGCGTCGTCCCCGCTGACGAGCGAGGCGAGGTGGATCAGGACGTCCGCGTCGCGCCCGACGTCCCGCAGGGATTCGGGCGCCGTGAGGTCGGCGCTCTCCCAGACGAGGCCCGGCCACGAGGGGCGGCCGGACACGCTGCGGGCCAGGGCCCGCACCCGTACGCCGCCCTCCTGCGGCCGCGCGGCGAGCAGTTCGCGGAGCACGGCCGAGCCGACGAAGCCGGTCGCGCCGGTGAGGACCACACGCAGCGGGTTCACGCGTCCGCCTCCTCGGCCTCGGCCGCCTTCGGGCCCTTGAGGTTCGAGCCCTTGAGCGGGGTCGCCCCGGGGGACTTGGGGGAGAGGTCGAGGCGGGCGATCACCTCGGCGGGCGCGATGGCGGGCAGCAGATAGCGCCACATGGTGGTGATCCGCTGCGGCAGGTCGGCGCGTTCGCAGGAGATCTGCGACATGATCTGCGTTCCCGTGTAGGAGCCGACCAGTTGTTGGGCGAACTCCGCCTCGCTCACGTCCGGCAGCAGCTCGCCCAACTCGCTTGCCCTGACCAGCTGTTCGCGGAAGTGCTCGGTCCACCAGTCGTAGATCGTGTAGTCCTGGAGGCCGGACTCGCTCTGCTCGACCGCGAGCCGCACACCCGCCCGGAACAGCGTGTTGCGCTGCATCTCCAGGGTCAGGTACTGGGTCATGTCGACCAGCTGCTGCAGACCGTCGTGCTCCTGCGGGAACTTCAGGTCCGCGGCCTGTTCGAGGATCACCGCGCGCGCCAGGCCCTCCTTCGACTTGAAGTGGAAGTACACCGCCCCCGCGGTGACCCCGGCCTGGTCGAGGATCTTGTTGATGCTGGCCCCGGCGTAGCCCACCTCGTCGAACACTTCGGCGGCCGCGCGCAGCAGTACCTCACGCGTCCGTTGGGCCCGTTCTTGCATCTGGCGCGCCATGCTCGCGGCTCCTGGTCTTTCGGCGTTTCTCGACAAACAAAAAGAATGACCTCTATGTTATGCGAGCGGGTCCCGCGACACCACCGGGGACCGCGGTCGCATCGCATAACAGCACGTTGGGGAGAGTCAGTCATGTCGTTGCACCTCGCTCAGGACCGGACCACGGTTGTTCCGCAGGCCTTGACACACAAGACAAACCAGGACGAAGTCCTGCTCGACCGCTGGGGGCGCACGGGGGACGACGCCTTCACGGTCACCGCTCACTGGCCTCGTACGCACGCCTTCTACGTTTCCCGCCACGGCCTGCACGACCCGCTCCTCTTGAGCGAAACGATTCGGCAGACGCTGCCGCTCATATCCCACGGCGCCTACGAGGTGCCGCTCGGCCACCAGCTCCTGTGGCACGACTTCCACTGGAGCCTGGCGCCCGAGGCGCTGGCCGTCGACGACGGCGCCGCCGAGATCGAACTGCGCATCACCTGCCCGGACGTCGCCTACCGCAGGACCCGGGCCGCGGCCATCACCATGCACGTCGAGGCCCTGCGCGACGGCACCCCGCTGGCCACGGCCCGCACCCGCTTCGCCATCCAGGACCGCGCCATCTACGAGCGCCTGCGCGGCCGTTACGCCGACATCGCCGAGGCCAACGCCCGTGCGATCCCGCTGGCTCCGCCCGCCCCCGCGGGACCCGTCGGGCGCGACCGCTTCGACGACGTCGTGCTCTCCGGCACCGACAGCGCCAACCGCTGGCAGCTGCGCGCCGACACGGCCCACCCGGTGCTCTTCGACCACCCCGTCGACCACGCCCCCGGCATGCTGCTGCTCGAAGCCGCGCGCCAGTCCGCCGAGGCCATGGCCCACCCCCGGCCGAGCGTGGTCGTCGGCATGGACTCGGTCTTCACCCGTTACGTCGAACTCGACAGCCCCTGCTGGTTCCTGGCGGAGTCCCTCCCCGACGACCTGACGGGACGCACCCGGGTCCGCGTCGTCGCCGAGCAGAACGACGCGGTCGCGTACTCCTGCGTGGTGACGCTCGCGGACGCCCCCGCGAGCTAGGCCCCAAGGGCCCGGTGCCCGAACGGCGCGGGGCGGTCCGGCGGAATCACCGCCGGGCCACCCCGCGGGGAACCGAGGGAGCCTCACTCCCCGTGCAGCGCCCACTTGCTGCCGTCGACCCGCGCCGCTCCCGGCAGCGCGATGAGCTCCGGCTTGAACAGCGGCTGCGAGTCCATCGCCGGTTCCCAGGTCGCGAGCTTCTCGTCCTGGGGGACCTCGATCCGCCGGTCCGCGGCGAGGTCGGCGACCACCTTCAGGAGCAACCGCACGCCGAGCGGGGCCAGATGCTCGCGCCACAGGCTCTGCGCGGTCGAGCCAGGGGGCACGAACAGGTGCTCCTGGGCGGCGAGCGGACCCGCGTCGGTGCGCTCGGTGAGGTGGTAGACGCTCCCGCCCGTCACCTTGTCGCCGTCACGGATCGTCCACCGGATCGCGTCCCTGCCGCGGTGCAGCGGCAGCAGGCTGGGGTGGTAGCCGATGGTGGCGACGGAGGCCCTGGCCCGGGTGTGGCGGCCCAGGAAGGCGTGCGAGTGCGCGGCGACGATGATGTCCACGCCGTCGGGGATGTGCATCGCGCGCAGTTCGGCCGAGTCCGTCCACGGGATGTCCCGGGGGAACGCCCAGGAGCGCAGGCGGTCCCAGGACATCGCGTTGCTCTCGTCGGTCTGCCCTTTGCGCAGCCGGGGCGCGGCCGCGCCGACGATCTTGTGGCCTTCGTCGAGCAGGGCTTCCGCGACCTGCACCGCGAACGCCCCTTGTCCCGAGAGGTAGATGTTCATCCGCACTCCCGCTCGACGTAGTCGAGGGCGCCGTCACGGTCCGGGCAGGAGTGGACGACCCGCCAGCCCTTCGGCACGTCCAGATGCGGGCGCCACAGCGAGTACTGCGCGGAGGCGTTGGTCACCACCAGCCAGCCGTCCTCGCCGCCGTCGTCGAAGGGGTTGCCGCTCATCGGTCGACCTCTTTCAGTCCGGAGTGATCGGGCAGGAACCGCACCGGGAGCGTGGAGAACCCGGTCAGGAAGTTGGACCGGATGGGCAGCGCCTCTTCGGTCTGCTCGAAGCCGGTGGTGAAGTCCCGCAGCGCCTGGAGCAGTTCGGCGATCTCCACCTTGGCCAGGTAGGAGCCGACGCAGAAGTGCGGGCCGTAGCCGAAGGCCATGTGCTTGTTGGGGGTGCGGCCGAGGTCGAAGTCGCCGGGCCGCTCGAAGACCCGCTCGTCCCGATTGCCCGAGGCGTGCCACAGCGTGACGATCTCGCCGGGCCGCAGCGTCACGCCGTGCAGTTCGGTCTCGCGCACGACACTGCGCCCGAAGTGCATCGTGGGCGACGCCCAGCGCAGCACCTCGTCGACCGCGGTGTCCACCGCGACCTCACCGTGCTTGAGCCGCCGCCACTGCTCGGTCTCGGCCGCGAGGGTGCGGACGCAGTCGATCATCGTGAGCCGGCTGGTCTCGTCGCCGCCGATGATCAGGCTGTAGCAGTTGAGCACGACGTCCTCGTCGGACAGCGGCACACCGTCGATGGAGCTGCCGACCAGCATGCTGATCACGTCGTCGCCCGGTGACTCGCGACGCTCCTCGACGATGTCCATGAAGTACATCAGGATCTCGTTGCGGGCCATCTCGGAGTCGACCTCGGCTGCGTCGTCGGCGTCAGCGCCGTCCGTCGACAGCGCGGTCTTGGTCAGGGAGAGCAGGAACTCCCGGTCCTGCTCGGGCACCCCGAGCAGGTTCGAGATCGTGGTCATCGGGATCCTGCTCGCGATCTGCTCGGCGAAGTCGCAGCCGCCGGACTCGACCGCCTCGCGGATCCACTGCCGGGTGTTGGCCCGCACCGTCACCGCGACCTCGTCGAGCACCCTCGGCGAGAGCACCCGCTGAAGGATCTTGCGCAGCGCGTGGTGGCGGGGCCCGTCGGTGACGGCCAGCATCCGCCCTGCCCCGGCGTCACCGCCCTCCAGCAGCGTCACGAGCACGTTGCCGCGCTCGGACGTGAAGTTCACGTTGTCCCGGTAGGTGGCCATGATGTCGTCGTAACGGGAGACCACCCAGAACCCCCGGCGGCCGTCGACCGGAGGGTTCCGGTGCACCGGGTCGGTGTCCCGCAGACGGCGCCAGAACGCGTCGAGGTCGTGGTCGGCGAAGGTGTTCGGGTCGCCCAGGTCCAGGGTGTCCAGTGCCGGTGAGCTCATGGTCACCAGTCCGTACGCCAGAACCGGCGCGGCTGGAACGGGTACGTGGGCAGCGGCACCCGGTGGCTGCTCTCCCCCTGGTGCAGGGAGTCGAAGTCCACCTGCTGGCCCGTCACCCAGGCGGCGGCCAGCTCGGACAGCGCCTGCGCGTCCGTGCCGCTCGCCACGATCCCGTTGTCGCCCGGCCGGAAGGAGTCCACGTCCACCCGCGGCGCCGCGGCGGTCTCGGTGACCGCGCCACCGGCCCGGTCGCCGGACAGTGCGGCGATCAGCTCCTCACGGCTGCGGACCACGGCCGCCCAGCGGCGGGTCATCACCTTGCGGCCCAGGTTGAGGCTGAAGCAGATGTCGTCCAGACGCAGGTCGGGGCTGGCGACCAGCCAGTCCTTCAGCCGTGCGCGCTGCCGGGCGAGGGCCTCGTCGTCCAGCGCGGACAGCGTCGCCAGGCGAGGCCTGCCCCCGGCCTCGGGGGCACGCTCGGCGAGGGCCGGCGCCTCTTCGAGGACCAGGTGCGCGTTGTAGCCACCGCCGCCGATCGAGGTGATGCCCGCGCGGCGGATGCCGGCCTCGGTCTCCCAGTCCGCCGTCTCCAGCTGCGGCACGAACGGGGTGCTGGGCAGGTCGAGGTCCTCGTTGACCTCGGTCAGGTTGATCGTCGCGGGAAGCGTCTTGTGGTACAGCGACATCGCGGCCTTGATCGCGCCGAAGCCGCCGGACACCACGCCGCCGTGGCCCACGTTGCCCTTGACGCCGCCGATCGAGGTGGTGGTGGTCTGCTTGCCGAACGCCATGCTCGCCGCGTGCACTTCGAGCTCGTCGGTCATCGGCATGCCGAGTCCGTTGGCCTCGTACATGGAGACGGTGTCCGGGGTGACGCCGCCGACCTCCATGGCATTGGCGATGCACGCGCTCATCCGCTCGGGCTGGGCCAGGCCGTAGGCCATCACGCTGACGCCGTTGTTGTTGACGGCCGAGCCCTTGACCACGGCGTAGATGTGGTCGCGGTCGGCGACGGCCTGCCCGAGGGGCTTGAGCAGCACCGTGACGACGCCGCTGGAGAGCGCGGTGCCGGTGCCGCCCGCGTCGAACGGGCGGCAGTGGCCGTCCTTCGACAGGATGCGGTTCTCCTCCCACAGGTGACCGCGGGGGTGCGGAAGCCGGACCATCGAGCCGCCCGCGATCGCCATGTCGGTCTGGCCGAGCAGCAGCGACTGGCAGGCCAGGTGCACCGAGTAGTGGAAGCCCGCGCAGACCGCGGCGACGGTGACGGCCTCACCGGTCAGGCCCATGTAGAACAGGGCGTTGGACGTCATGGTGTCCGGCGACCACGCAAGGCTCGCCTCGATCGCCTCGGGGCCGACCGACACGCGGTCCGGCGGGGAGCTGTAAAGGGCGGCGGTCTGCGGGTTGTTGGCGCCGTACATGCCGATCTCGGCGTTGATCCGGTCCGGGTCGTAGCCGCCGTCCTCCAGCGTCTCCCAGGCGCTCTCCAGGAACAGCCGGTTCTCCGGGGTCATCGCGGCCGCCATCCGGTCGCTGATGCCGAACACCGACGGGTCGAACTTGTCGTACGTGTCGAGCACACCGCAGGCCCGCACGTAGAACGGGCTGTGGATCAGGGTCTCGTCGACGTGGATGTCGTCCTTCTCCAGGAACGACACCGTCTCCCTGCCGTGGACGAGGTTGTCCCAGAACTGCTCCTTGGTGCGGGCGCCGGGCGCCCGCAGGGACATGCCGATGACGGCCACATCGCCCGGGTCGTAGTCCTGCTCGGGGCTTTCGGTCATGGAAAGGCTCCTGATTCGGGTCGAGTTGGGCGGTGACTCAGCTGCCGCTGGAGGCGCGGCCGCGCAGCGCGGCACGGCGGGCGCCCGCGCGGCGGCGGGCGGACGCGACCACCTCGGGGGTGGCGCCGCTCTCCTCGTCGAGCCAGCGGGCGAGGGAGGAGATGTCACGGAAGCTGAACAGGTCGGGCACGCGGACGCGGCGGTCGAACCGCCGGGTCATCAGCCGGGCGAGGCGCACGAGCAGCAGCGAGTCGCCGCCCAGGTCGTAGAAGGCGGCCCGGACGTCGATGCCCGCCGGTTCGAGGCCGAGCAGCTGGCCCCAGATCTCCGACACCGCCACCTCGGTGGGTGTACTGGCGGCCGTCAGGGGCGCGTCGGAGTCGGCGGCCGGCGGCTCGGGTAGCGCGGCCCGGTCGAGCTTCCCGCCCGGTGCCAACGGCAGCGCGGGCAGGAACACGATCGTGCCCGGCACCATGTAGTCGGGCAGCTCGGTGGCGAGCTTGCCGTTGATGGTGCTCTGCAGCGCGGCGTCCACCCGGGTGCCCTCCGGGGTCTCGCCCTCGGGCACGACGTAGCCGATGAGCCGGTTGCCCCGTACGACGGCGGCGGCTTCCCGCACCTCGGGGCAGGCGGTGAGCCGGGCCTCGACCTCCTCCAGCTCGATGCGGTAGCCGCGCAGCTTGACCTGGTGGTCCGTGCGACCGCCGAACTGGAGTTCTCCGTCGGAGGTGAACGTGACGACATCACCGGTGCGGTACATGCGCTCGCCGTCGAGGAACGGGTCGGGCACGAACCGTTCGGCCGTGGTGCGGGGCCGGTTGACGTAGCCGTGGGCGAGGCCGACGCCGCCGATGTACAGCTCGCCGGGCACGCCGACGGGCTGCTGCTTCAGGTTCTCGTCGAGCACGTAGGCGCGGGCGTGGGACGACGGCGGACCGATCGTCGGCTCGTCGGTCCCGTCCTGCGGCACGAGTCCGTACGAGCAGAAGACGGTTCCCTCGGTGGGGCCGTACGCGTTGAAGACCCGGTCGGCGTTGGTCTCGCGGTAGGCCCGGTCCACCAGCTTGCGCCGCAGGGGCTCGCCGCCGAACACGACGGTGCGTACGTTCGGCGGCAGATACCCGGCGTCCAGCAGGCCGTTCATCACCGACGGGATGACGTTGAGGTGGGTGACCTTGTCGACGTACTGGCTCTCCGGCAGGTGGACTGCGCTCTCCACGAGCACGACCGCGCCGCCGCGGCACAGCGCGGCGAAGATCTCCATCACGGACATGTCGAAGCAGACCGAACTCGCGGCGGAGACACCGCTCAGGTCGCAGCCCTCGAAGAGCCGGTCCATCTCGGACAGCATGGCGACGCAGCCGCTGTGGTGGATGGCCACGCCCTTGGGCCGGCCGGTGGAGCCCGACGTGTAGATGATGTACGCGGTGTCGCCGGGCACGACCGGCACGGGCTGCTCGCCGGGCTCGGTCCTCACGCTCTCGTCGAGCACGACCACGGTCGGTCCCGCCGGGCAGTTGGCCCGGGACGCGGGCGTGGTGAGCAGCAGACGGGTCCCGCTGTCCCGGACCATGAACGTCAGCCGCTCGGCGGGGTAGTTGGGGTCCAGGGGTACGTAGCAGGAGCCGGCCCGCAGCGTGGCCAGGATGCCGACGAGCAGGTCGGGTGTGCGCTCGACGCAGATGCCGACCGGGACACCGGGCCCCGCGCCGTCCGCGACGAGCCGCTCGGCCAACACGCGGGAGCGCTCGTCCAGTTCGCCGTAGGTCAGGACGCCGGCGTCGGAGTAGACCGCGGTCGCGTCGGGGTTCTTGACCGCTTGCTCGATGAACTCGGAGTGCAGGGTCTCGGTCACTGGTCCGTCTCCTCGGGGAGGCCGCCGGACGCGATGTCATCGAGGGCCAGGTCGGGTTGGGCGATCGAGTCGAAGAGCACAGTGCGGTAGAGCGCGAGCAGTGCCGTCACGGTCTGCCTTTCCAGATAGCTCGGTTTGTACTGGACGTGTCCCGCGACCTCGCCGTCGATGTCGGCCATCGAGATCTCCAGGTCGAACTTGGCGAGGTGCCTGCGGACCTGGAGCGGTTCGAGCGGCAGGGAGCCCTCGGGCGAGACGGTGTCGCCGACGCCGTGGAAGAGCTTGACGGAGCGGGGGAAGGCGTCCGAGGACAGCCAGTTGACCACCACGTCGAACCACGGGGAGCGGCCCTCGGCCCGCGGCGGCTTCAGCTGGGACGCCAGCAGGTCGAGGGGGTAGTTCATGTGTTCCAGGAGGCCGAGCGAGAAGGCGTGCACCTCGCCCAGCAGGTCGCGGAAGCTGCGGTCACCGGCCGGGTTCGCACGGACGAGCACCGTGTTGAGGTAGTAGCCGATGGCGGATTCCCAGCCGGGCTCGGCGCGTTGGGCGATGGCCGTGGCCAGAACGGCGTCCTCGGTCTTCGCCGCGCGGTTGAGCGTGGCGAAGAACCCGGCGAGGACGACGGTGCTGATCGACACGCCCTCGCGGACCGCGAACTCCCGCAGCAGGCGCGACTCCTCGGCGCTCCAGCGGAACGCGATGTCGCGGCCTTCGTAGGTGACGCCCGGGGGCCGCTCCTTGGTGGACAGGTCGAGGTGCGCGGGCGGGTCGGCCAGCTTCCGCGACCACCAGTCCAGGGCCGCGTCGGCCGCCGGTCCCGCCAGCCACTGCCGCTCCCACTCGACGAACTCCGTGTACGGGGCGACCGGCTCGACCTCGGCGGGGTCGGCGCCCTCGTAGAACTCCTGGAGTTCGCGGATCATCACGTCGGCCGACGCCGCGTCCGAGGCGATGTGGTGGACGAGCACCAGCAGGTAGTGGTCGGCCGGGCCGCGCGTCATGAGGACGACCCTCACGAGCGGACCGTTGTCCATGTCGAGCGGCAGGTGCCCGAGCCGCGCCAGTTCCTCGCGGGCCTCTTCGTCGTCCAGGTCCGTGCTGTCGACCACCCGGAAGTCGTACTCCGGCTCGTCCAGGACGACTTGGTAGGGACGGCCTCCGGCCTCCACGAAGATCGTGCGGAGCGCGGGATGCCGGTCCATCACGGCCCCCACGGCACGGTCGAGCGCCTTCTCGTCGACCTCGGCCCTGATGCGGGCCGCGACCATGAAGTTGTAGGGCACGGCGTCCGGCGAGACCATCTGCATGAACCACAGCGAGGCCTGGCCGTGCGAGGCCGGTGCCACTTCGAGGCCGAGCCCTTCGGCGCGCAGCTGCTCCAGCGCCGGGGCGTCGGTGGGGTCGATGAGCCCGCGGGCGTCCAGCTCCTCCACCAGCTCCTCGGCGTCCAGTTCGGACAGATCGTCGAGGAAGGACCGCACGGGCTCGGCCTCGGGCGCGGGCTCGACCGCGGCCCTGGGCTCCGGCTTCACCACCGCGACGGGCTTCGGCCGCGCGGCCGGGGGAGCGGAGGAGGGAGCGGAGGAGGAAGGGGAGGCGGGAGCGGCGGGACCGCCGGTGATCTCGACGAAGTGCGCGACGACCTCGGCTATCGTCCGGCCGTCCAGGAAGACGACCGGCGACACCCGCTGCCCGAACAGCGCCTGCATCCTGTTGACCAGGCGGATCGCCAGCATCGAGTCCAAGCCGAACTCGCGCAGCCCCGCGCCGGCGTCGAACCTGCTCGCCGGTACGCCCAGCGCGTCGGCGAGTTCGGCGAGGACGATCTCCTCGACCGACCTGTTGTCCCGCTCCGCGGGCCGGTCCTCCAACGGCGCGACCGCGGCTTCGGCCACGGCTGCCGTCGTGGTCGAGGTCGTGGTCGTGGCGAGGGCGGGCGCGAGGGCCTGCGCGGCCTCGCGACGCGGCGTCGGCGTGGTGTCCAGCCAGTAGCGGTCCTTCTGCCACTGCACGAGCGGGGTCTCCACGACCTCGACGTCATCGGCGTACAACGAGTCGAAGGTCAGCGGAAGGCCCCTGACGTACAGGGAAGCGGCGGCCCCCAGCAGACAGCGGACGTCGCTCTCGCCCCGCCGCAGGGAGTTGATCGCGTGCACCTGGGCACCGCGGGTCAGCGCGATCTCCTCGACCGCGCCGCGCAGCGTCTCGTGCGGGCCGATCTCGATGAAGGTGGAGACGCCGTCCTCGACCAAGGCGCCGATGGTCTCGGCGAACCGCACCTGGTTGCGCAGGTTGTGCACCCAGTACTCGACGTCGGCGACCGGGTTCACCGTGTCGGCAAGGGCCGTGGAACGGAACTCGACGGTGTTCGTCAGCGGCGTGATCCCGTCGATGCTCTCGCGCAGCGGCTCGATCAGCGGGTCCATGCCGGGGCTGTGCACCGGCCGCTCCACGCGGATCCGGCGGGTCGAGATCCCCTCCCGTCGGAGGTCGGCCTCCAGGGCGTCGACGGCCTCGGGCGAGCCGGAGACCGCCGCGCTGGTGGGGCTGTTGACCACAGCGATCGCCGCGTGCTCGGCGTACGGCGCGAGCCTGGGCAGGAGTTCGTCCTCCGGCAGGTCGACCGAGATCATGGCGCCGGGCGCCGCCTTGCGTTCGAGCAGGTGCGAGCGGGCGACCACGACGCGGGCGGCGTCCTGAAGGGACAGCGACCCCGCGACGCAGGCCGCCGCGACCTCGCCCAGGCTGTGCCCGACGACGGCGGTCGGCCGGACGCCGAGTTCGAGCCAGACCTTCGCCAGCGAGACCTGCAGGGCGAACAGCACCGGCTGCTGGAAGTCCATCTCCTCGTACCTGGCCTCGTCGGCCGGGGCCGCGAGCTGGTCGAGCACCGAGCAGCCGCCCGCCGCGCGCACCGCGGCGTCGCAGGCGTTCATCCACGTACGGAATCCGGTGTGCGAGCGAAGGAGCTCCCGGCCCATGCCCACCCACTGCGTTCCGCCGCCGGAGAACACCAGCGCGACGCGTCGGTCGACGCTGCCGGAGACCGTGCCCGTGACGACGTCGGGGTGCGGCTGCCCCGCGGCGACCCGGGCGAGTCCGTCCAGGACGTCCTGGCGGTTGCGGGCGAACAGCGCGATCCGGTGGTTGTGGTGGGTGCGCCTGGCCGCGAGCGTGTACGAGAGGTCGGAGATCCGCAGGCCCGGGTCGCGCTCGACGTGGTTGGACAGTTCGCGGCAGGTGTCGGTCAGCGCGTCCGCCGTGCGCGCCGTGACGGGGACGAGGTGCACCTGCTCGTCGGCCGCGACGCCGCCCTGGCTCGGGGCGACGTGCCGTCCTCGGTCGCCCGCGAGGAACGGGCCGTGGGTGACGGTGAGTCCGGCGGTGTACAGCGCGCCGAGCGAGCCGAGCAGGGTGGAGGCCTCGTCGGCGCCGCGGCGCAGCGAGGGCAGGGTGGTCGCGTCGAGGATCTCCGACACGGACTTGAGCAGGACGGGGTGCGGGCTGAGCTCGATCACCGCGTCGACGTCGTGGTCGCGCAGGTTCGTCAGGGCGTCGACCACCCGGATCTCCTGGCGCAGGTTGTTCGCCCAGTAGTCGGGGTCGAGCTCGGAGCCGTCGACGAGTTCGCCGGTGACCGTCGAGATCATCGGGATGCGTGCGGTGCGCGGCTTGATCCCGTCGAGTTCGACCTTCAGCGGGGCCAGGACGTGGTCGACCAGCGGCGAGTGCGGGGCATGGCCCATCCGCACGCGGTGGTTGGTGATGCCCGCGTCGGTCAGCCGCTGGACGAGGTCGTCGATCTCCTGCGGGGTGCCGGTGACCAGGGTGGAGCCGAGGCCGTTGCGGCCGGACACGGTGAGCTGCCCGGTCAGGTGCGGCTCGACCTCGGCCGCGGGGGTCATGACCACGATGCCCTCGCCGCGTCCCACGGCCAGTTGCTGGAGGAGCCGGCCGTGGTGGGCGGCCAGGCGCGACGCGTCGTCGAAGTCGAGCGCTCCGGCGATGTGCGACGCGGCGAACTCGCCGACGCTCTGCCCCAGGACGACGTCCGGCTCGACGCCCAGCGAGCGCCAGGCCTCGGCCAGCGCGACCTGGAGGGAGAACAGCAGTGGCTGGAAGACGTCCATGTCGTCGATGCGGCCCTCGGGGTCGAGCAGCTGCTCGACGAGCGAGAAGCCGAGGAGCTCCCGCATCCGCTGGTCGGACCTCATCATGGACCGGCGGAACACCGGCATGCCGGCGAGCAGTTGCCTGCCCATGCCGACCCACTGGGAGCCGTTGCCGGAGAACAGGAACGCCACCCGGGGCCTGCGTCCGGTGATCTCGCCCGCGCTCAGTCCGGCGGCCGTCCCACCGGCGACGAAGGCGTCCAGCTGCGTCCTGAGTTCGGCCATGTCGCGGGCGGCGGCCGCGAGCCGGAAGGTGCCGTCGCCGGGCGCCTTGGCGCAGAGCGCGCGCAGGTCGTCCTCGTCCCGCAGCGCCCTGGCCCGCTCGGCGAGGGCCTCGCGGGAGTCCGCGGCGAGCAGGAGCAACGAGCTCTCGGGGCGCGGCAGTTCCTCGACGGCGACGTGACAGATCGCGCCGCCGAAGCCGAACGAGCTGACGCCGCCGCGGCGCGCGTCGGACCGCCGGGGCCACGGCGCAAGCCGGTCCTGGACGGTGAGGTTGTACTCGTCGAACATGATCTGCGGGTTCGGCGCGGTGTAGTGCAGGCTCGGCGGCAGCACGCCGTTGCGCATGGACATCGCGAGCTTGACCAGGCCGACGATGCCGGCGGCGGCCTCCAGGTGCCCGACGTTGGACTTGACCGAACCGAGCCGCAGCGGCTCGGCGCGGTCGCCGCCGAGGACCGCGCCGATGGCGTTGGCCTCGATCGGGTCGCCGAGGGGGGTCGCGGAGCCGTGGCACTCGATGTAGTCCACCAAGTGCGGTGCGATTCCCGCCCGTTGGTAGGCGGTGCGGAGCATCTTCTCCTGCGCCTGCGGGTTGGGCGCGGTCATACCGTTGCTCAGGCCGTCGTTGTTGGAGGAGCTGCCCTTGATCAGGCAGTACACCGGCAGATCACGCTCCAGCGCCACGCTCAGCGGGGCGAGCGCGACGACACCGGCGCCCTCACCGCGTACGTAGCCGTTGGCGCGGGCGTCGAACGACTTGCAGCGGCCGTCCGGGGCGAGCGCGCCCATCGCGTCCATGGCCGTGTAGTAGTCGGAGACGAAGCTCAGGTTCACGCCGCCGGCGAGCACCAGATCGCTCTCGCCCAGCCAGATCGACTGGCATCCCACGTGTACGGAGACCAGCGACCCGGCGCAGGCGGCGTCGATGGCCATGCTCGGGCCCTGCAGGCCGAGGATGTAGGAGACGCGGTTGGCGATGATGCCGTCGTGCATGCCGGTCGCGGTGTGCGGGGTGATCTGGCTGTCGGGGCCGCGGTAGTGCGCGAGGGCCGCGTAGTCGCCCCAGCAGGAGGCCATGAAGACGCCGGTGTCGCTGCCGACGAGGCTGTCGGGTGCGACCCCCGCGTCCTCCAGGGCCTCCCAGCACAGCTCCAGGATCAGGCGCTGCTGCGGGTCCATCTGGACGGCTTCGCGGGGGGAGATGCCGAAGAAGAGCGGGTCGAACTGGTCGATGCCGTCGATGAATCCGCCCCACCGCACCCGGCCGCCCAGGAGCTCGCGCCGCGCGGCGGGCACGGGGCCCACGGCGTCGCGGCCCTCGGAAAGGAGCTGCCAGAACGTCGCCGGGTCGGGTCCGCCGGGGAAGCGGCAGCCGATGCCCACGATCGCGACGGGTTCGTGTGTTCCCGTCCCTGTTCCCGTACGACGACGATCGCTGCTCGGCGCCGGGTCCTGAGCGCCCCCCGGACCGTCGGTGAGCGCGCGGGACAGCTCGTCGACGGTGGGGTACTGCCACATCCAGGTGACGGGGACTTTCCAGCCGAGGAATTCCGAGAGCGAGGCGGCCAGAGTCGCCGCCTTCAGCGAGTCCATGCCGTATCGGTGCATCGGTGCCCAGCGATCCACCGTGTCCTTGGATACATCAAGGAGGTCGACAACACGAGACAACAAGAAGTCTGTTATGGCATGCGAATCTCGTGCTGTGCGCTCTTGGGGCATTGCAGCTCCTCAACAGGGCGGATGGAATGAAGTGGCAGAGTTTGCGGCACGGCTGATTAAGGACCCGGAAACTTCCGGGCAGATCTCTTCAGGACAGCTCTGCAATAACGGCGGAATCGAGGCGTCCGCGGCGCGCACGCAGAATGGACGGTGAATCAGCGCTCAGGCGCCGGGAAAGGGCGACGGTTCATCACACGGAAGCTTCGCTTCTACGTGTCGAGTGCCGCAGTGGAGCCAGGCGTGCGGAAGCCCCTGTCAGGGGTGAAGGCGTGGCTCTAGGAGAACTAGTACGTGCACTGCGACCCGAACCCCCGTTAAGTCGTCCTGGCTGAACCAGACCACAGAGTGCCATCCAGTGAATGGTGAAACAAGTGCGCCCCGTTGGCCGGAACACGCAGTGGCGTGATCTGGACCCCGAAGTGACTGATTCGCGCTCTCTGCTCTCGCAATGGCCGCAAGGCGGTTCGGACGTCATGGTCAACTAGGGGCAGCCATGTTCAACACGGGTCAATTCCGGCGCACTTCGGCAGGCAATCCATTAGCGATTCTTTGGTGGCCTGGACAAGGGGCGAGTGGGCACTGCAAGCTGCTCGTCATGAAAATCTTGGACCATGGGGCGTCGCATGCCGACGCCTGCCCCGGCATGCCTTTAGCAATTGTTGGTGAAGTGTTCGCCCGATTATGGCTCGGCATGGTTGACACGGTCGAAGGCACGTTCTCCGGGAGGTCCGCATGACCAGCACCGAGGTGAGGGCGCCACAGAGGCCGGGCCTGGCGCTCGGGGTCCTCGCGGGAGCGCTCGCGCTGGACGTGAGCGGCCTCGGGGTGCTCAACGCCGCCCTGCCGTCCGTCGGTGAGCGTTTCGACCTGGACGACACCACGCTCCAGTGGGTCATGACCGCGTACGCCGTCACGTTCGCGGGATTCCTTCTGGTGGGCGGCCGCCTGGCCGATGTGCTCGGCAGGCGGCGGGTGTTCGAGGCCGGTGTCGCCCTGTTCACGGTGGCCGCGCTGGTCGGAGCCCTGGCGCCGGACACCTGGGTGCTGCTCGCCGCGCGGGCGGTCCAGGGCATCGGCGCCGCCCTGTCGGGCCCGGCCGCGCTCGCCCTGCTGACAGAGGTCTTTCCGGCCGGTCCCGCGCGCAACAGGGCCCTCAGCGTGTACGCGGCGGTCGGCGCCGCGAGCTTCAGCGGCGGGGTCCTGCTGGGTGGCGTGCTGACCCAACTCATGGGCTGGCGCTCGGTGTTGTGGTTCTCGGTGATCCTGGGCCTCGCCGTGGTCGCCGCGACACGCGCGGGACTGCCCGACGGTGTCGGACGCGGCGGCCGTATCGACCTGCCCGGCGCGGTGTCGGGCACGATCGGCCTGACGCTGCTGGTCGTCGGCGCGAGCAGCGACGGCACGGTGGCGTGGAGCGCGCTCGGCGTCGCGGTGGTCTTCCTGGTCGTCTTCGTCGTGCACGAGAACCGCACCGCGGACCCGGTCCTGCCGCTCGGCCTCTTCCGCCTCTCGTCGGTACGGGCCGCGAGCCTGGCGGCGTTCCTGCAGTACATGGCCTCGGTCGGCATGCTGTTCTTCGCGCCGCTGTATCTGCAGGAGATGCTGAAGTACTCCCCGATGGAGTCCGGCCTCGCGCTGGTACCGATGTCGGCGGCCGTGTTCTTCACCGCCAACTACGGCACGGGACGCCTCCTCGCCAAGTACTCCCCGTACACGCTGATGGCCGTCGGCCTCGTCCTGATCGGCGTGGGAACGGCGCTGTGGATGAGCACACCGCACCAGGGCAACTACCTGCTGCACATCCTGCCCGGCCTGGTGATCAGCGGCATCGGCCAGGGCCTCAACTTCCCCTCGATGACGTCATCGGCGCTCACCGGCGTCGAGCCCGACCGGCACGCGGTCGCCGGAGCGGTGAACGTCGTGGCCCAGCAGATCGGCGCCAGCGTGGGCGTCGCGGTCATGGTCCTGGTGGCGGCGACGAGCAACGACAAACTCACCGGCTACCACTTGGCCTACCTCGTGGCCGGCGTCGCCTGCGTGCTCGGAGCGGCGGTCATCTCCATGGGCCGGGGCCGGGAGCCGAGAGGAAATTCCTGAGGATGTCCGTGACGTTCGCTGTACGTTGTAGAGGCGCGCCGTAGGCGGCCGGGGAGCCGGGATCGTCGCAGCGCGCGCTCCCATCGCCGCGGGTTTCGGTGACCGAAGGTCCGTCGAAGACCCGTGGCTCAGACCCCGTTTCGAGGCCGACCACCGTGTTCCTGACGATCAGCACCACAGGCGCCCCCGACCGCCCCGCGACCGACCTCGGGTTCCTGCTGCACAAGCACCCCGACAACGCGCAGGCGTTCTCCACCTCCCACGGCACCGCGCATGTCCTCTACCCCGAGGCGACCGACGAGCGGTGCACCGCCGCGCTGCTCCTGGAGGTCGACCCCGTGGCGCTCGTGCGGCGCGGCAAGGGGAAGGGCAAGGGGCGCGGCGGCGCGCCCGACGCGGCGCTCGCGCAGTACGTGAACGACCGGCCCTACGCCGCGTCGTCGCTGCTCGCCGTGGCGCTGAGCGCGGTGTTCTCCAGCGCCATGCGCGGCGTCTGCAACGCCCGCCCCGAGCGGGCGGCGCAGCCGTTGCCGCTGTGCGTCGAGATACCCGCGCTGCCCGCGCGCGGCGGCGCCGAGCTGGTGCGGAACCTCTTCGAGCCGCTGGGCTGGACGGCGACGGTGACGCCGGTGCCGCTGGACGAGCAGTTCCCCGAGTGGGGCGACTCGCGGTACGTCCACCTCGTACTGGAGGTGCCCGACGGGAAGCTGACCCTGGGTGAGGCGCTGCGGCACCTCTATGTCCTGCTGCCGGTCCTCGACGACGCCAAGCACTACTGGGTCTCGCAGGACGAGGTCGACAAGTTGCTGCGGGCCGGCGAGGGCTGGCTCGCGGACCACCCGGAGCAGCAGCTCATCACCAGCCGCTATCTGTCGCGCCGCTGGTCCCTGACCCGCGAGGCCAGGGAGCGGCTCGAACTGGTGCGGCTCGCCGACGCCGACGACACGGACGTCGAGGAGATCGACAACGCCGTCGACGAGGAGCAGGACACGGAGGAGAAGCCGGTTCCGCTCGCCGTGCGCCGCCGCGAGGCCATCCTCGCGGCGCTGACCGCGGCGGGCTCCTCGCGCGTGCTCGATCTGGGCTGCGGACAGGGCCAGTTGGTGCAGGCGCTGCTCAAGGACACCCGGTTCACCGAGATCGTCGGGGTCGACGTGTCCGTGCGCGCGCTGACCGTCGCCTCGCGGCGGCTGAAGCTGGACCGCATGGGCGAGCGCCAGGCCGAGCGCGTGACGCTCTTCCAGGGCTCGCTCGCGTACACCGACAAGCGACTCAAGGGGTACGACGCGGCGGTGCTCAGCGAGGTGATCGAGCACCTCGACCTGGAGCGGCTGCCCGCCCTGGAGTACGCGGTGTTCGGCTCCGCCCGGCCCCGCACCGTCCTCGTGACGACGCCGAACGTCGAGTACAACGTCCGCTGGGAGACGCTCCCCGCAGGCCACGCCCGCCACGGCGACCACCGCTTCGAGTGGACGCGCGAGGAGTTCAGGACCTGGGCCCGCCGGGTGGCCGAACGCCATGGGTACGGCGTGGAGTTCACGCCGGTCGGCGACGAGGACCCCGAGGTGGGGCCGCCGACGCAGATGGCGGTCTTCACGCAGCACAGCCAGAACGACAAGAGCAGCAAGAGCAGCAAGAGCAGCAAGAGCAGCAAGAACGACAAGAGCGGCAAGAACGAGAAGCAGGAGGTGCGGGCCGCATGACGAACGACAACACCAAGACCGGCGCCGGCACCGAAGCCCCGTACGAGGGCCGCACCCTCCCCGTCACCGACCTCTCCCTCGTCGTCCTGATCGGTGCCACCGGATCCGGCAAGTCCTCCTTCGCGCGGCGGCACTTCAAGGCCACCGAGGTCATCTCCAGCGACTTCTGCCGCGGCCTCGTCGCCGACGACGAGAACGACCAGAGCGCAAGCCGCGACGCCTTCGACGTGCTGCACTACATCGCGGGCAAGCGCCTGGCCGCGGGCCGCCGCACCGTCGTCGACGCGACCAGCGTGCAGAGCGACAGCCGCAAGCAGCTGATCGAGCTCGCCAGGCAGTACGACGTGCTGCCCATCGCCATCGTGCTCGACGTGCCCGAGGAGATCTGCGCCGCGCGCAACGCCGCGCGCGAGGACCGGGCGGGCATGCCGCGCCGCGTCATCCAGCGCCACCAGCGCGAACTGCGCCGCTCCCTGCGGCACTTGGAGCGCGAGGGCTTCAGGAAGGTGCACGTCCTGCGCGGCGTCGAGGAGGTCGAGGGCGCGCGCATCGTCACGGAGAAGCGCTACAACGACCTCTCCCACCTCACGGGCCCCTTCGACATCATCGGCGACATCCACGGCTGCGCCGCCGAGCTGGAGACCCTGCTCGGCAAGCTCGGCTACGCAGACGGCGCGCACCCCGAAGGGCGTACCGCCGTCTTCGTCGGCGACCTCGTGGACCGCGGCCCCGACACCCCGGGCGTCCTGCGCCGCGTGATGTCCATGGTCGGCTCGGGCAACGCCCTCTGCGTGCCCGGCAACCACGAGAACAAGCTCGGCCGCCACCTCAAGGGCCGCAAGGTCCAGCACACCCACGGCCTGGCCGAGACCATCGAGCAGTTGGCGGGGGAGAGCGAGGAGTTCCGCGACCGGGTACGGGAGTTCGTGGACGGACTCGTCTCGCACTACGTCCTGGACGAGGGCAGGCTGGTCGTCTGCCACGCGGGCCTGCCCGAGAAGTACCACGGCCGCACCTCGGGGCGCGTCCGCTCCCACGCGCTGTACGGCGACACGACCGGCGAGACCGACGAGTTCGGCCTGCCGGTGCGCTACCCGTGGGCGGAGGAGTACCGGGGCAAGGCCGCGGTCGTCTACGGCCACACCCCCGTGCCCACCGCGACCTGGCTGAACAACACCATCTGCCTGGACACCGGCGCCGTCTTCGGCGGCAGGCTCACCGCGCTGCGCTGGCCCGAGCGCGAGCTCGTCGACGTACCGGCGGAGCAGGTCTGGTACGAGCCCACCAGGCCGCTGCGCACCGAGGCGCCGGGCGGCCACGACGGACGGCCGCTCGACCTGACCGACGTGCACGGCCGCCGCGTGGTGGAGACCCGACACGCGGGCCGCGTCGCCGTGCGCGAGGAGAACGCGGCGGCGGCCCTGGAGGTCATGAGCCGCTTCGCCGTCGACCCGCGCCTGCTGCCGTACCTGCCGCCGACGATGGCACCGACCGCCACGTCGCAGCGCGAGGGCTACCTGGAACACCCGGAGGAGGCCTTCGCGGCGTACGCGTCCGACGGCGTCGCCCGCGTCGTGTGCGAGGAGAAGCACATGGGCTCGCGCGCGGTGGCCCTGGTCTGCCGCGACGCGGACGTGGCCCGTGAGCGCTTCGGGGTCGACGGACCGACCGGCTCCCTCTACACCCGTACCGGCCGCCCCTTCTTCGACGATCAGGCCGTCACCGAGGAGATACTCGACCGCCTGCGCACCGCCGTCACCGATGCGAACCTGTGGGCGGAGCTCGAGACGGACTGGCTGCTGCTCGACGCGGAGTTGATGCCGTGGTCGCTCAAGGCCTCCGGCCTGCTCCGTACGCAGTACGCGGCCGTGGGCGCCGCCTCCGGAGCCGTCTTCCCCGGCGCGCTCGCCGCCCTGGAAGCCGCGGCGGCGCGCGGCGTGGACACCCGGGACCTCCTGGCCAGGCAGCGCGAACGCGCGGTGGACGCCGCCGCGTTCACCGACGCCTACCGCCGCTACTGCTGGCCGACGGACGGCCTCGAAGGCGTGCGTCTCGCGCCGTTCCAGATCCTGGCCGTCCAGGGCCGCAGCCTCGCCGCGCTCCCGCACGACGAGCAACTGGCCCTGATCGACCGCATGGTGGAGCACGACGCCACGGGTCTGCTGCAGACCACCCGCCGTCTCTACGTCGACACGGGCGACGCGGAGTCGGTCCGCGCCGGCGTCGACTGGTGGCTGGAGATGACCAGCCGCGGCGGCGAAGGCATGGTGGTCAAGCCGGTCGGGGCCCTGGTCAGGAACGAGCAGGGCCGGCTCGTCCAGCCCGGCATCAAGTGCCGCGGCCGGGAGTACCTGCGGATCATCTACGGTCCCGAGTACACGCGGCCCGAGCACCTCGACCGACTGCGCGGCCGCTTCCTCGGCCACAAGCGCTCGCTCGCCACCCGCGAGTACGCGCTCGGCCTGGAGGCGCTCGACCGTCTCGCGGACGGCGAGCCGCTGTGGCGCGTGCACGAGACGGTGTTCGCGGTGCTCGCCCTGGAGTCGGAGCCGGTCGACCCGAGGCTTTGACCACACCGCGGCATTGACCGCGCGTAGGCCGTCCGGCCGGGGAAAGATGGACCCATGGGATTCCATGTCGACTCCGAGGCCGGGCGGCTGCGCCGCGTCATCCTGCACCGCCCCGATCTGGAACTGAAGCGACTGACGCCGAGCAACAAGGACGCTCTCCTCTTCGACGACGTCCTGTGGGTGCGCAGGGCCAGACAGGAGCACGACGGATTCGCGGACGTGCTGCGCGACCGGGGCGTCGCGGTCCACCTCTTCGGCGATCTGCTGACCGAGACCCTGGACGTGCCGTCGGCCCGCAACCTCGTCCTCGACCGGGTCTTCGACGAGAAGGAGTACGGCCCGCTGGCCACCGACCACCTGCGGGCCGCGTTCGAGACGATGCCGTCGACGGAGCTCGCCGAGGCGCTGGTCGGCGGCATGACCAAGCGCGAGTTCCTGGCGAGCCACTCCGAACCGTCCTCGGTGCGCTTCCACTGCATGGACATGGACGACTTCCTGCTCGGCCCGCTGCCCAACCACCTCTTCACCCGCGACACCTCCGCGTGGATCTACGACGGCGTCTCCATCAACGCGATGCGCTGGCCCGCCCGGCAGCGCGAGACGGTGCACTTCGAGGCGATCTACCGGCACCACCCGCTGTTTCGGAACGAGGACTTCAACCTCTGGTCCGAGGGGCAGTCGGACTACCCCTCCACCATCGAGGGCGGCGACGTCCTGGTGATCGGCAGGGGAGCGGTGCTCATCGGCATGAGCGAGCGCACCACGCCCCAGGCCGTCGAGATGCTCGCGCACAAGCTGTTCGCGGCGGGCTCGGCACAGACCATCGTGGCGCTCGACATGCCGAAGCGGCGCGCGTTCATGCATCTCGACACGGTCATGACGATGGTCGACGGCGACACCTTCACGCAGTACGCGGGCCTCGGCATGCTCCGCTCCTACACCATCGAACCGGGCGTCGGGGAGCGGGAGTTGAAGGTCACGGACCATCCGCCGGAGCACATGCACCGGGCCATCGCCGCCGCGCTCGGGATCGACGGCATCCGGGTGCTCACGGCCACCCAGGACGTGCACGCGGCCGAGCGCGAGCAGTGGGACGACGGCTGCAACGTCCTCGCGGTGGAGCCCGGTGTCGTCGTCGCGTACGAAAGGAACGCGACGACCAATACGTACCTCCGGAAACAAGGCATCGAAGTGATCGAGATCCCCGGGAGCGAGCTGGGGCGCGGCCGGGGCGGGCCCCGGTGCATGAGCTGTCCGGTCGAGCGCGCGGCCGTGGGGGGCTGACACCACGGGCTCCGGGCGCCCCCACCTGCGCCTGTATAGAAATGTGGAGGATCGTATATAGTTTCAAGGTCCCCGTATCCGCATCCCAGGAGCGACCATGGCCACAGACCTCACCGGCCGCCACTTCCTCAAGGAGCTGGACTTCACCGCCGAGGAGTTCCGCGGTCTGATCGAGCTGGCCGCCGACCTGAAGGCGGCGAAGAAGGCGGGGAGCGAGACGCAGCGGCTGCGCGGCAAGAACATCGCGCTGATCTTCGAGAAGACCTCGACGCGCACGCGCTGCGCGTTCGAGGTCGCAGCCGCCGACCAGGGCGCCACGACCACCTATCTGGACCCTTCGGGCTCGCAGATGGGCCACAAGGAGTCCGTGAAGGACACGGCGCGGGTGCTCGGCCGGATGTTCGACGGGATCGAGTACCGCGGGGACAGCCAGCCGGGCGTCGAGGAGCTCGCCGCCCACGCGGGCGTGCCCGTCTTCAACGGCCTGACCGACGACTGGCACCCCACCCAGATGCTCGCCGACATCCTCACGATGACCGAGCACACCGCCAAGCCCCTCGCCGAGGTCGCCTACGCCTACCTCGGCGACGCCCGCTTCAACATGGGCAACTCCTACCTGATCACCGGCGCCCTGCTCGGCATGGACGTCCGCATCGTCGCGCCGAAGTCCTACTGGCCCGCCGACGAGGTCGTCGCCAAGGCTCGCGAGATCGCGGAGTCCAGTGGCGCCCGCATCACGCTCACCGAGTCCGTCGAGGAGGGCGTCCGGGGCGCCGACTTCATCGCCACCGACGTCTGGGTCTCCATGGGTGAGCCCAAGGAGGTCTGGGACGAGCGCATAAGAGCCCTGGCTCCGTACGCCGTGACGATGGACGTCCTGCGCGCCACCGGCAACGCCGACGTCAAGTTCCTGCACTGCCTGCCCGCCTACCACGACCTGGGCACCAAGATCGCCCGCGAGATCCACGAGCGGCACGGCCTGACCTCCCTGGAGGTCACCGACGAGGTCTTCGAGTCGGCGCACTCCGTCGTCTTCGACGAGGCCGAGAACCGTCTGCACACCATCAAGGCGGTGCTGGTCGCGACGCTCGCCTGACCGTCGTACGACCTGCCGTACCCGTACATCCAGCACAGACTGGTGGAGCCGGAACACCACACCCGCCCCACCGGCCGCGGCGTACCCCTGCCGCACCCAGCACCACGCACCACCAGAAACGAGAACCACCCCATGAGCCCCACGCGTACCAACGGGCTGCGCATCAAGTCCCCCGACCAGCTCGTCGCCGAATCGGGCGCGGACCTCGAAGGCCACGGCCTCAGGCGCACCATGGGACTCTTCCAGCTCGTGTGCTTCGGCGTCGGCGCGATCGTCGGCACCGGCATCTTCGTCGGTCTGTCCGACTCGGTCGCCGAGGCCGGGCCCGCCGTCGCGGTCTCCTATGTACTCGCGGCCGTGACCTGCATCTTCACCGCGTTCTCGTTCGCCGAGCTGGGGGGCGCGATCCCGGTCTCCGGCAGCTCGTACTCCTTCGCGTACGCCTCGCTGGGGGAGCGCACCGCGTTCCTCGTGGGCTGGTGCCTCCTGCTGGAGTACGGCGTCTCGGTCTCCGCGGTCGCGGTCGGCTGGAGCCAGTATCTGAACGAGCTCCTGAACAGCCTCACCGGCTGGGAGCTGCCCACCGCCCTGTCCGCGGGGCCCGGCGAGGGCGGCGTGGTGAACCTGCCCGCCGTCGTCGTCATCCTGCTCGCCGCCGTGCTCCTGGTGCGCGGCATCCGCGAGAGCGCCCGCGCCACGGCCGCCATGGCGGTGCTGAAGATCGTCATCCTGCTGCTGTTCCTCGCCATCGCGTTCACCGCTTTCCAGGACGGCAACCTCACGCCCTTCGCGGGCGCCGGCGCCTCCGGCATCACCGCGGGCGCCTCGCTCGCCTTCTTCTCCTTCATCGGCTTCGACGCGGTCACCACGGCCGGTGAGGAGGTCAGGAACCCGCGGCGCAACATCCCGCTCGCGATCATGATCTGCATCGGTGTCGTCACGCTGCTGTACGTCGCCGTGGCGCTCGCGGCCATCGGCGCGCTCGGCTCGGACGCCGTCGCCGACAAGCCCGCGGCGCTCTCGCTCATCGTCAACCAGGTCACCGACTCGACCGTCGGCGGCGGCATCATCGCCTTCGGCGCGGTCGTCGCCATCGCGTCCGTCGTGCTCGCCGTGATGTACGGCCAGACCCGCATCCTGATGTCGATGTCCCGCGACGGCCTGATGCCGCGCGTCTTCGAACGCGTCTCCCCGAGGACCGCGACCCCCGTGGCCAACACCTGGATCGTCGCGGCGGTCGTGGCCGTCCCCGCGGCCTTCTCCTCGCTGGACGTCGTCGTCAATCTGACCACCATCGGCACGCTCGCGATCATGGTCGTGGTGAATGTCGCGGTGATCGCGCTGCGCCGCTCGCACCCGGATCTGCGGCGCACCTTCCGGGTGCCGTTCTACCCGGTGAGCCCGGTCCTCGGCGTGGGCTTCTGCCTCTATCTGATCTGGGGCACGGGCTGGTCGACGTGGCTGCAGTTCGCCGTGTTCCTGGTGGTGGGCGCCGTGGTGTACGCGCTCTACGGCCGCGGGCACTCGCGGCTCGGCCGGGGCGAGGGCCTCGTCAGTGCCGGTGCGGGGGCGTCGCGGGAAGCGTGAACCAGACCGCCTTGCCGGACTCGGTGGGGCGGTGGCCGCAGGACGAGCTGAGGGTGCGGATCAGGAGGAGGCCGCGCCCGTGCTCCTGCCAGGGGTCCGGCTCACCGGCCGGGTCCGGGTCGGTGAGATCGCCGGGCGGCAGCGGATTGGAGTCGTGCACCTCGACCTGGCAGCCGGTCGGAAGCAGCTCGATGACCAGCTCTATGGGTCCGCATCCCTCGGTGTGCTCGACGGCGTTGGCGACCAGCTCCGCGGTGAGCAGCTCGGCGGTGTCGGTGTCGGCCGACGACTCGATGTCGTTGAGCGCCGTACGGACCAGGGCACGCGCGATGGGCACGGCCGCCGTGGTGTGCGGCAGCGCGATGCGCCAGGAGGCGGGAGAGGCAGGCTCGTGCAAGGCGGGTCCGTTCAAGGCAGCAGGCGGTCCTGCTTTCAACCGTACGAATCTTAAGCGCTATGTCGACAGGGGCGACGGTCGGGCATTTCCGGGACGTCCGACCCTGTGGTGGTGCAAGGGAAAAGACGTGTATTTCGGGATTTTCGTTCCCTCCTGGGGCGGCAGGGAAGGGATACCGGCCCGCTGTATCGCGTACTCGTGACGACAGTCACGGAACGGTGATACCTTCGAAAGGCAGCGCACTCCAGCCCTCAGGCCGAGGAGGCCGCACCTCATGAGTCCCTTCACCGGCTCCGCGACCCGCACCCCCGACTGGCGGCATCTGCGCCTGGCCGTCGACGACGGGGTCGCCACGATCACCCTCGCCCGCCCGGACAAACTCAACGCGCTCACCTTCGGTGCCTACGCCGACCTGCGCGACCTGCTCGCCGAGCTCTCCCGCGACAAGTCCGTACGTGCCCTCGTGCTCGGCGGCGAGGGGCGCGGCTTCTGCTCCGGCGGCGACGTCGACGAGATCATCGGCGCGACGCTCGCCATGGACACCGCCCAGCTCCTCGACTTCAACCGCATGACGGGCCAGGTCGTACGGGCCATCCGTGAGTGCCCCTTCCCGGTGATCGCCGCCGTGCACGGCGTGGCCGCGGGCGCCGGCGCCGTGCTCGCCCTCGCCGCGGACTTCCGCGTCGCCGACCCCTCGGCGCGGTTCTCCTTCCTCTTCACGCGGGTGGGCCTCTCCGGCGGCGACATGGGCGCCGCCTACCTCCTGCCGCGCGTCGTCGGCCTCGGCCACGCCACCCGGCTGCTCATGCTGGGCGAGCCGGTGCGCGCCCCCGAGGCCGAGCGGATCGGCCTGCTCAGCGAGCTGACGGAGGAGGGCAAGGCACCCGAGGCCGCCCAGACCCTGGCGCGCCGCCTCGCCGATGGACCCGCCCTCGCGTACGCCCAGACCAAGGCGCTGCTCACCGCCGAGCTCGACATGCCGCTCGCCGCCGCCGTGGAGATGGACGCGGCGACCCAGGCCCTGCTCATGAACGGCGAGGACTACGCCGAGTTTCACGCGGCCTTCACCGAGAAGCGCCCGCCGAAGTGGCAGGGCCGATGAGTACGCTTCCCGGGGCGACGGCCCACCGCATCGCCGTCATCGGCGGCGGCCCCGGCGGGCTCTACGCCGCCGCCCTGCTCAAGCGCCTCGACCCCACCCGCGAGGTGACCGTCTGGGAGCGCAACGCCCCGGACGACACCTTCGGCTTCGGCGTCGTCCTCTCGGACGAGACCCTCGGCGGCATCGAGCACGCCGACCCCGCCGTCTACGCCGCGCTCCAGGCCGAGTTCGTGCGCTGGGACGACATCGACATCGTGCACCGCGACCGGCGGCACACCTCCGGAGGCCACGGCTTCGCGGCGCTCGGGCGGCGCAGGCTCCTGGAGATCCTGCACGCGCGCTGCCGTGACCTCGGCGTCGAGCTCCGCTTCCGCGCGGAGGCGCCGCCCGCTGCCGAGCTCAGCGCGGCGTACGACCTGGTCGTCGCGGCGGACGGCGTGCACAGCCTCACCCGCGAGGCGCACGCCGACGCGTTCGGGCCGCGCCTGATCACGCACCGCTGCCGCTACATCTGGCTGGCCGCCGACTTCGCCTTCGAGGCGTTCCGCTTCGAGATCGCCGAGACCGAGCACGGCGTGATGCAGCTGCACGGCTATCCCTTCTCACCGCATGAGTCCACCGTCATCGTCGAGATGCGCGAGGAGGTCTGGGAGGCCGCCGGCTTCGCGGAGCTCGACGAGCGCGAGTCCACCGAGCGCTGCGCCAAGATCTTCACGGACGCGCTCGGCGGCCGCCCGCTGCGCGGCAACAAGTCCGCCTGGATCAACTTCCGCACGGTCGTCAACTCCCGCTGGTCGCACGGCAACACGGTCCTGCTCGGCGACGCCGCGCACACCGCGCACTTCTCCATCGGCTCGGGCACCAAGCTCGCCGTCGAGGACGCCCTCGCGCTCGCCGCCTGCCTCCAGGAGCAGTCCGACATCCCGTCCGCCCTCCAGGCGTACGAGACGGAGCGCCGCCCCGTCGTCGAGTCCACGCAGCGCGCGGCCCGCGCAAGCCTGGAGTGGTTCGAGCGCCTGCCCGACTATCTGGACCAGCCGCCACGCCAGTTCGCGTTCAACCTCCTCACCCGCAGCCGCCGCGTCACCCACGACAACCTCCGGCTGCGTGACGCTGACTTCACCCGCTCCGTCGAGCGCGACTTCGGCTGCCCGGACGGCACACCGCCGATGTTCACGCCCTTCCGCATCGGCGAACTGACCCTGCGCAACCGCGTCGTCGTCTCCCCGATGGACATGTACTCCGCCGTGGACGGCGTCCCCGGCGACTTCCACCTGGTGCACCTGGGGGCGCGGGCCCTCGGCGGCGCGGGCCTGGTGATGACCGAGATGGTCTGCGTCAGCGAGCGCGGCCGCATCACGCCGGGCTGCGCCGGGCTCTACACCGCCGAACAGGCAAAGGCCTGGCGCCGCGTCACCGACTTCGCGCACGCGCAGGCACCCGGCACCGCGATCGGCGTCCAGCTCGGCCACTCGGGCCGCAAGGGCTCGACGAAGCTCATGTGGGAGGGCATCGACGAACCGCTGCCGGACGGCAACTGGCCCCTCGATGCCGCCTCACCGCTGCCGTACCGGCACGGCAGCCAGACTCCGCACGAGCTCTCCCGCGCCGGACTCACCGAGATCCGCGAGCAGTTCGTCGCGGCGGCCCACCGCGCCGACCAGGCAGGGTTCGACCTCCTCGAACTGCACTGCGCCCACGGCTACCTGCTCTCCGGCTTCCTCTCCCCGCTCACCAACCACCGCACGGACGCCTATGGCGGCACACTCGCGAAACGCCTCCGCTACCCCCTCGAAGTCTTCGACGCGGTACGGCAGGTGTGGCCCGCGCACAAGCCCATGACGGTCCGCGTCTCCGCCACCGACTGGGCCGAGGGCGGCACCACCGCGGAGGACGCCGTCGGGATCGCCCGCGCCTTCGCGGCGCACGGAGCAGACGCCATCGACGTCTCGACGGGCCAGGTCGTCGCGCACGAACGCCCCGCGTACGGCCGCTCCTACCAGGCGCCCTACGCCGACCGGATCAGGAACGAGACGGGCATCCCCGTGATCACGGTCGGCGCCATCTCCTCCTGGGACGACGTCAACTCCCTGCTCCTCGCGGGCCGCACGGACCTCTGCGCGCTGGCGCGCCCTCACCTCTACGACCCCCACTGGACCCTGCACGCCGCCGCCGAGCAGGACTACGCGGGACCGGGCGCGCCCTGGCCCGTGCAGTACCGCGCGGGCAGCAGGCGACCCCAGACGGGCCGCACGGACGCCCCCAAGCCGCGCCTGAAGCTCGGCAGTTGAGGTCAGCCGCCGCCCTGCGACACGAAGAGGCCGCCCGGCTCCCGCAGCCGCTCGTCAAGCGCCGCGAACACCGCGGCGGAGCGGGCGCCGGGCCAGCCCTTGGGAAGGAGCTCGGCGGGCAGGCCCGGGTCGGCGTAGGGGAGTTGGCGCCAGGAGTCGAGCGCGAGGAGGTAGTCGCGGTACGCCTCTTCGGGCGGCGGGGGAGCGCCCTTGCGGCTCTCCCAGGAGCGCAGCACCGGCTCATGGCGGTCCAGGAACGCCTCGTGCTGCTTGGCCAGTGAGGAGAGGTCCCACCAGCGCGCCACCGCCTCGGTCGTCGGCGCGAAGCCCAGGTGCTCGCCGCGGAACAGGTCGACGTACGGGGCGAGTTGGAGGCGCTCCAGGGTGTGCCTGGTCTCTTCGTAGAGGTGCGCGGGGGCGATCCAGACGCCCGGTGCCGCCGTGCCGAAGCCCAGGCCCGCGAGGCGCGAGCGCAGCACGTGCCGCTTGTGGCGCTCCGCCTCGGGGACGGAGAAGACGGCGAGGACCCAGCCGCCCGCCGTTCGCGCGGGCGGCAGGCCGTAGATGCGGCGGTCGCCGTCCTCCAGGAGCTGACGGGCGTCCGGCGAGAGGTCGTAGCCCGCCGCGCCCGCCTCCGTGCGCGCGGGCACCAGAAGGCCGCGCCGCTTCAGGCGGGACACCGACGACCGCACCGACGGCGCGTCGACGCCGACCGGCGCGAGGAGACGCACCAGTTCGGCGACCGGGACGGGGCCGGGGGCCGCCCGCCCGTAGGCGCCGTAGAAGGTGACGATCAGGGACCGTGGAGTGTGCTGCTCGGACACGTGATCACTCTACGGGCCCCGGCTCCGCCGAAGGACCCGTCGGCCCCTGCGCCCGCAGCCGGAACCGCTGGAGCTTCCCCGTCGCCGTCCTCGGCAGCGCGTCCACGAAGACGATCTCGCGCGGGCACTTGTACGGCACGAGTTCCGCCTTGACGAACTCCCGCAGCCGCACCGCCTCGTCGTCGTCCCTGGCCGTCCCCGCGCGCGGGACCACGTACGCCACCACCACCTGTCCGCGCAGCTCGTCCGGGCGCCCCACGACCGCCGCCTCGACGACGTCGGGGCTGCGCAGCAGGGCCTCCTCGACCTCGGGGCCCGCGATGTTGTACCCGGCCGAAATGATCATGTCGTCCGCGCGTGCGACATAGCGGAAGTAGCCGTCGGCGTCGCGGATGTAGGTGTCGCCGGTGACGTTCCAGCCGTGCCGCACGTACTGGAGCTGGCGGTCGTCGGCGAGATAGCGGCAGCCGACCGGGCCGCGCACGGCGAGCAGTCCGGGCTCCCCGTCCGGCACCGGGGCACCGGAATCGTCCACCACGCGCGCGTGCCACCCCGGTACGGGACGTCCCGTCGTGCCGGGCCTGATCGCGTCGTCGGCGGCGGAGATGAAGATGTGCAGCAGCTCGGTGGCGCCGATGCCGTTGATGATGCGGTGCCCGGTGCGCTCGTGCCAGGCCTGCCAGGTGGCCGCGGGCAGGTTCTCGCCGGCCGACACGCAGCGGCGCAGCGAGGAGACGTCGTACGCGTCGAGTTGGTCCAGCATCGTGCGGTACGCGGTCGGCGCGGTGAAGAGCACGCTGATCCCGTGCCGCCCGATCGCCGGCAACATCTGCTTGGGGCCCGCCTGTTCGAGCAGCACGGACGAGGCGCCGAAGCGCAGCGGGAAGATGACGAGGCCGCCGAGCCCGAAGGTGAAGCCGAGCGGGGGACTGCCCGCGAAGACGTCGTCGGGCACCGGCTTGAGGATGTGACGCGCGAACGTGTCGGCGATGGCGAGCACGTCGCGGTGGAAGTGCATGCAGCCCTTGGGACGGCCCGTCGTCCCGGATGTGAACGCGATCAGCGCGACGTCGTCGGCCGCCGTGTCGCACGCCTCGTAGTACTCGGGCTGCCCGGCGGCGCGCGCCAGGAGGTCGTCGGGGCCCTCGCCGCCGTACGTGGTGACGTTCAGGCCCGGCACACCGGCCTTGATCAGGTCGTCGACCGAGCGGATGTCGCACAGCGCGTGCCGCACCTCGGCGATCTCGCACATCGTGGCGAGCTCCTGCGCGCGCTGCTGGGCCAGCACGGTCACGGCGACCGCGCCCGCCTTCATCACCGCGAGCCAGCAGGCCGCGAGCCAGGGGGTGGTGGGACCGCGCAGCAGGACGCGCTGGCCGGGCAGCACGTCGAGCTCGCTCGTCAGTACGTGCGCGATCCGGTCGACGTGGTTCTGCAGCTGTCCGTACGTCCAGGTCTCGCCGGACGGCGCGTGGAAGGCGGGACGCGCGGCGCCGAGCCGTTCCACGGTGCGGTCCAGGAGCTCCGCGCCGCAGTTCAGGCGGGCGGGGTAGTGCAGCTCGGGCCGGTCGTGCACCAGCGCGGGCCACCGGTCACGGGGCGGGAGGTGGTCCCGGGCGAAGGTGTCGACGTGGCCGGACGGTGTCGGCCCCGGGTTGGCTGGATTGCCGATGGGTTCCATGGCGGCTCTGCCCCCTTGCCTGCCGGTCGGGCGCTGTGGTGGGCTCGCTCCATGAGCGTATCGTGATGGTGACGACAGTCAACGGTGCGCGATAAAGGAGGGGTCCGGGATGACGGCATTCTCGCTCAATCCTGAACAAACCGCCCGTTGTGAGGAGCTGCGCGCGCTCGCCGCCGAGCGCCTGCGCCCCCTGGCGGAGAAGGGCGAGCCCGGCCATGTCAACCGGCCACTGGTGGCGGCGCTGGGTGAACTGGGCCTCCTGGAGGGCCTGTTCACCTCCGGTGCCCTCGACCTGTGCCTGATGCGCGAGTCCCTCGCCCGCGCCTGCACGGAGGCCGAGACCGCCCTCGCGCTGCAGGGCCTCGGCGCCCATCCGGTGCACGCGTACGGCTCCCTGACGCAGCGGGAGCAGTGGCTGCCGCCCGTCCGCGCGGGGCACGCCGTCGCGGCCTTCGCGCTCTCCGAGCCGGGCGCGGGCTCGGACGCGGCGGCCCTCGCCCTCGAAGCGGCCCCGGACGGCTCCGACGGCTGGCGCCTCACCGGCGAGAAGTGCTGGATCTCGAACGCCCCCGAAGCCGACTTCTACACCGTCTTTGCTCGTACGTCGCCGAACGCGGGCGCCCGCGGCGTCACCGCCTTCCTGGTCCCCGCCGACCGCGCGGGCCTCACCGGTACCCCTCTCGACATGCTCTCCCCGCATCCGATCGGCGCCCTCGCCTTCGACGGAGTGCGGGTCGACGGAGCCGATGTGCTCGGCGAGGTGGACCGCGGCTTCCGGGTCGCCATGACGACCCTCAACCGGTTCCGGCCGAGCGTCGGCGCGTTCGCGGTCGGCATGGCGCAGGCGGCGCTGGACGCGACGCTGGCTCATACGGCCGAACGGGACGCGTTCGGGGGGAAGTTGAAGGACCTCCAGTCCGTCGCCCACAAGGTCGCCGAGATGGCCACGCGGGTCGAGGCGGCTCGCCTGATGGTCTACGCGGCGGCTTCTTCTTATGACACGAAAGGGCCGCAGGCGGCAGGGATCGCCCGGCGTGCCGCCATGGCGAAGCTGGTCGCCACGGAGGCGGCGCAGTTCGTGGTGGATGCGGCGGTGCAGTTGCACGGGGCGTGCGCCTTGCGGCGCGGGCATCTGCTGGAGCACTTGTATCGGGAGGTGCGGGCGCCTCGTATCTACGAGGGGGCGAGTGAGGTGCAGAGGTCCATCATCGCGAAGGATTTGTACGGGTGACGTTCTTTGTCGTCTGCGGGCCGGACGTGGCTGGTCGCGCAGTTCCCCGCGCCCCTTGCAGGGGCGCCTTCCCTTACCGAGGAGTGCTGACTTCATGCCTCTGAACCGCGTCAATCCCCCCGAACTCTCCCCTCCCACCGGCTTCTCCCACGCCGTCACCGCCACCGGCTCCCGTCTCGTCTTCCTCGCCGGGCAGACCGCCCTGGACGGTGAGGGCAAGGTCACCGGGGCGAATCTGCCCGAGCAGTTCGAGGTTGCCCTGGCCAATCTCCTCACCGCCCTGCGGCACGCGGGCGGCACCCCCGCCGACCTCGCCCGCGTCACCGTCTACGCCACGGACGTCGCCGACTACCGCGCGGTCGCCCCCGAACTGGGCCGAATCTGGCGGCGGTTGGCGGGGCGCGACTACCCGGCCATGGCGGTGGTGGGCATCGTACGGCTGTGGGACGATCAAGCCCTGGTGGAGCTGGACGGGGTGGCCGTGCTCGGCTGAGCCGGTCGGCGAGGGGAGCGCGGCGTGGCGCGGATCGAGACCGGCGTGGGGCCTATCGCGTACGACGACAGCGGGGGCGACGGCGTGCCGCTCGTCCTGCTGCACGGCCCCGCACAGGACGGCTCGGTCTGGCGCCATGTGGTCGACGAGCTCGGCGCGGAGTTCCGCTGCCTCGTGCCGACCCTGCCGTACGGCAGCCACCGCGTCCCCCTGCGGCCCGGCGCCGAGCTCACGCCGCGCACGATGGCCCTGCTCATCGGGGAGTTCGCGGACGCCCTCAAGCTCGGCGACGACGCGGTCTTCGTGGAGAACGACGCGGGGCGCCTCCAGCAGCTGGCGGCCGAACGCCCCGACCGCGTGGGCCGGTTGGTGATCGCGGGCTGCGAGGCCTTCGACAACTACCCGCCGCGCGCGGGCGGAAAGATGATGGCGGCCGCGGCGAAGGTCCCCGGAGGCATCGCGGCCCTGATGCACTCCCTGGCGATCCGCCCGCTGCGGCGGGTCCCCGGCACGGGGTACGCGGTCATGGCGCACCAGCCGGTGGCGGACGACCTGATCGACCGCTGGATCGAGCCGCTGCGAAAGAACCCCGTGGCCCGCGAGGTCCTGGTCCGCTATCTGAAGGCCGTACACCCCTCGGAGATGATGGAGGCGGCGGAGGGGCTGCGCGCCTATGACCGTCCCGCGCTGGTGGTGTGGGGCAGGCAGGACCGGATGATGCCGCCCGAACACGGGCGCAGGCTGGCGGAGTTGCTGCCGCAGGGGCGGTTGGTGGAACTGGATGATTGCCGCACGCTGATTCCCTTGGATCGCCCCGACGGCTTGGCCGGGGCGATCCGTGCGTTCGTGCGGGACAGTTCTTGATCCGCGGGTCCGTTGTGGCTGGTCGCGCAGTTCCCCGCGCCCCTTTCGGGGCGCTCCTCGCGAGCCTCAGATGTCCCTGAACGTCTCGATCTGAGCCCCAACGGAGTTCAACCGTTCCGCAAGGTCCTCGTACCCGCGATTGATCACGTACACGTTCCGCAGCACGGACGTACCCTCGGCGGCCATCATCGCCAGGAGCACCACCACCGCGGGCCGCAGCGCCGGCGGGCACATCATCTCGGCGGCGCGCCAGCGGGTCGGGCCCTCGACCAGCACCCGGTGCGGGTCGAGGAGCTGGAGGCGGCCGCCGAGGCGGTTGAGGTCCGTGAGGTAGATCGCGCGGTTGTCGTACACCCAGTCGTGGATCAGCGTCTTGCCCTGCGCCGCCGCCGCGATGGCCGCGAAGAAGGGGACGTTGTCGATGTTCAGGCCGGGGAACGGCATCGGGTGGATCTTGTCGATCGGCGCCTCCAGCTTGGAGGGCCGCACCGTGAGGTCGATCAGGCGCGTACGGCCGTTGTCGGCGAAGTACTCCGGCGTACGGTCGTGGTCGAGCCCCATCTCCTCCAGGACCGCGAGCTCGATCTCCAGGAACTCGATCGGGACCCGCTTCACCGTCAGCTCGGACTCCGTGACGACCGCCGCGGCGAGCAGGCTCATCGCCTCGACCGGGTCCTCGGAGGGGGAGTAGTCGACGTCGACGTCGATGGTCGGGACGCCGTGCACGGTCAGGGTCGTCGTGCCGATGCCCTCGACCTTCACTCCGAGCGCCTCCAGGAAGAAGCACAGGTCCTGGACCATGTAGTTCGACGAGGCGTTGCGGATGACGGTCGTGCCCGCGCTGCGGGCCGCGGCGAGCAGCGCGTTCTCCGTGACGGTGTCCCCGCGCTCGGTGAGGACGATGGGGCGGTCGGGGGAGACGTCGCGTGCCACCTCGGCGTGATACAGACCCTCGGTCGCCGCGATGTCGAGACCGAACCGGCGCAGCGCGATCATGTGTGGCTCGATCGTGCGGGTGCCCAGGTCGCAGCCGCCCGCGTACGGCAGCTTGAAACGGTCCATGCGGTGCAGCAGCGGGCCGAGGAACATGATGATCGAGCGGGTCCGGATGGCGGCCTCCGCGTCGATGGCCTCCATGTCCAGCTTCGCGGGCGGCACGATCTCCAGGTCGACGCCGTCGTTGATCCAACGGGTGCGTACGCCGATGGAGTTGAGCACCTCCAGGAGGCGGTAGACCTCCTCGATGCGGGCCACCCGGCGCAGCACCGTGCGGCCCTTGTTGAGCAGGGACGCACAGAGCAGCGCCACGCACGCGTTCTTGCTCGTCTTGACGTCGATGGAGCCGGAGAGTCGGCGTCCGCCGACGACTCGCAGATGCATGGGGCCCGCGTACCCGAGCGAGACGATTTCACTGTCGAGAGCCTCGCCGATCCGGGCGATCATCTCAAGGCTGATGTTCTGGTTGCCGCGCTCGATGCGGTTCACGGCGCTCTGGCTGGTGCTGAGCGCCTCGGCGAGCTGCGTCTGCGTCCAGCCCCTGTGCTGCCGGGCATCACGGATGAGCTTGCCGATGCGTACGAGGTAGTCGTCTGCCATGTGTCGCAGGTTATCTCAGATATGAGATGACGTACGCGCTGGGGTAGGCCATTTGAGGAGCGGCCGTCCGGTGGCCGCTCCCCGCAAGGGAGTTCAGCCGCAGCCGCACGAGGCGTGCCGCCCGCCGTGCACCGACGCGTACGACGTGGGCCGGGGCCCCGCCGCCGCCCGCGTCACTCGGGCGGCGGCCGCGCGACCTGCCGACGACTCGGCGTCGTGCACCACTGTGCCCCCGACGAGCGTGAGGCGCACCTCGGCGGAGCTGATATCGGCCACCGGACACCGCGTCACATCGCGGTCGAGCAGCACGAGATCGGCCGCTTTCCCTCTCTCGACGGTCCCGGTGATGTGCTCCGTGCGAAGTTGACGCGCGGTGCCCAAGGTGTGCATGAGCAGGGACGACGTACGACTGAGACCTTCTTGCTCGCGATAGAGGTCGCCCTCGCCCTCGAAGCCCTCGCGGTCGATCGCGGTACGGATCTGATTCCAGACTTGTAGAGGGTCGACCGGCCAGTCCGAGCCACCCGCGAGCGCCGCGCGCCGGTTCCGCAGGCTGCGCGCCGGGTACTGCCACCGGTGGCGTTCGGGGCCGATGTAGGGCAGCAGGGCGTCCATGGTCCAGGTGTTGCGGCTGGCCCACTGGAGCTGCATGCACGCGACGACGCCGAGCGCGGCGAAGCGGGGGAGGTCGGCGGGGTCGACCAGTTGGAGGTGCGCGGTGGTGTTGCGGAGATCACGGCGGCCGGTCTTCCGCAGGGCGTACGCGTACCCGTCGAGTGAGGTGCGCACCGCGCGGTCGCCGATGGCGTGGGCGTGCATCTGCCAGCCCTCGGCGTTGAAGGCGGCGCTGAGCCGGCCGTAGTCGGCGGCCGTCACGTACAGGTCGCCGCGGTGGTCGGTGGGCCTGCCGTCCTTGTCGAGGTAGGGCTTCAGCAGGGCGGCGGTCTGCGCCGGGTACTCGATGACGCCGTCGAGGAAGACCTTGACCGTGCCGAAGCGCAGTTCGCGTACGTCCTCGAAGTCCTTCCGCAGCGTCTTCGCGTACGCGAGGGCGGCCGCCGGGTCCTTGGTCTGCTCGGTCTCCACGCGCAGGGCGGGCACGATGCGCTGCGGGAGGCGGTCCGACTCGGCGAGGCGCTGATAGAGCTTCAGCTCGGCGCGGCCCACCACGGCTTCCATGAACGTGGTGATCCCGGACGCGGCGGCCTCGGCGAGGATCTTCGCGGCGGCGTCCGCCACCTGGGTCTCGTCCGGCTCGGGGATGTGCCGCGAGACGAGCGGCTGGGCGTCGTCCTTGAGCACACCGGTCGGCTTGCCGTCGGAGCCTTTGACGATCTTGCCGCCGACGGGGTCGGGGGTGGCCGCGGTGATCTTCGCGATGTCCAGGGCGCGCTGATTGGCCCACAGGTTGTGGCCGTCGCCGCCGCGCAGGGCGATGGGACGGCGGGTCGGCAGGGCGTCGAGCATGGAGTGGTGCGGGGCGGTGCCGTGGGGCAGGAGCCCGACCGGATTCCAGTCCTCCACGACCAGCCATCCGTCGGGCTCCTGCTCGGCGGAGTCCTTCAGGAACCCGGTCAGCGCCTTCTGCAGCTCCTCGACGGTCTGCTCGGCACCGGCCAGCGAGGGCCGCAGCGAACGGCTCGCGGCGTCCATCGGATGCGCGTGCCCGTCGTGGACGCCGCTCATGACGGTGCCGCCCCGCGCGTCCACGACCTCGGTGTCCCGCCCGACGAAACGCCTGACGGCGGCGTCCGTCCCCACGGCGAGGATCTTCCTGTCCCGCCCCACGGCCACGGCTTCGTCCCGGACGTGGTCCGAAGTCCCGGTGAAGACACGGGCGTTGTGCACGACGAGGGCGGCGGAGCGGCGGGGGGAGGAGGCAGCGGCGGGCCCTGCCACGGTCAGCAGCCCCGCGGCTCCCGCGGCTCCCGCGGCGGTGAGGACTCCACGCCGGGAGGGCGATGAGGAAACGTACGAATGGGACATGACGACGACCACTCCAACACGTAGCGGTAACGGGCGGGTGGGCGGGAGGCCTCCGCCGCGAAGCGGCGGCACAGGAATGCCCCCACGACCCGCAGCGAACCCTGGACGAGTAATCCGTTAACCAGAACCCACCGCCGACGACGATTTCCGTACGATGACCCCCGTGCCGGAGCCGACCCTCGCCGACATAGCCCGCGCGGCGGAGGTCTCCACCGCGACGGTCTCGCACGCCCTGAACGGCACCGGCAGGATCGGCGAGGCGACCCGCCGCCGCGTCCGGGCCGTCGCGACGGGCCTCGGCTACGGCAGGCCCCGCGCGGCAGGCGCGTCCCGCACGATCGGCATCGCGGTCACCACCTTCCCCGGCGCCTGGAACTACACGGAGATCGCCTACTTCTCACGTGCCGTCACGGCGGCCACCTCCGCCGCCCACGCGCGCGGCTACGCCCTCATCACGCTCCCCGCCGACCGCGCCGCGGACGACTCCTGGCACAGCCTCGCCGTCGACGGCATGCTGATCATGGACAGCCCGCGCGGCGACCCGATGGTCCGCGCGCTGCGGGCCCGCGGCATCCCGCTCGTCTTCGACGGCGTCCCCGGCGATCCGCGCCCCGGCGACCACTGGGTGGACAACGACCACGAGGCGACCACCCGCGAGGTCCTCGACCACCTCACCGCGTCCGGCGCCCGCCGCATCGCCCTGCAGTCCGGCAACGGCGACGAGCACTACGCCCGCGCGGTGACGGCGGCGTACGAACGCTGGTGCGCGGAGCACGCGGCGACCCCCGTGGCCGTGACCTTCGACGTGACCGACGCCCAAGGCCACGCGTTCGACGCGCTGTTGCGCGGCGAGGACCGCGTCGACGCCGTCTACGCCGCCTACGACCCCGGCGGCCGCCAACTCCTGGCCGCCGCGGCCCGCCACGGCCTGCGCGTCCCCGACGACCTGCGCGTGGTCTGCGCGAGCGAGGACCCCGGATACGCGGAGACCACCCCACCCGTGACGACGGTGACCCTCGCCCCCGAACACATGGCCCACGCCGCGGTGGCGGTCCTCGTATCCCTGATCGAGAACGACGGCACCGCACCCTCGGGCCCGCTACCGGTACCGGCCGGCCTCGTGGTGCGGACGTCGTCGGGAACTCAGCCCGCGGCGGGATAGTCGACGTACCCCTGGGCGCCGCCCTGGTAGTACGTGGCGGGGTCGCCGTCGGCGAGCTCGCGGCCCAGGGCGAAGCGGCTCACCAGGTCGGGGTTGGCGATGAAGTGCCTGCCGAACGACACGGCGTCGGCGACACCCCGTTCGACGGCGGCGTCGGCGGAGTCCTTGCCGAAGCCGTTGTTCACGATCAGCGGGCCGTCGAAGCGCCTGCGGAAGCGGGCGAACGCCCCGAGGTCAGGGGTGTCGCCGGGCCCCGCGAGATCCGGGCCGCGCAGGTGCAGATAGGCCACCGGGTGGTCGCCGAGCACCGTGATCAGCTCGTCGTGCGCGGCGAGTGCCTCCGCGTCGGCGGTGAAGCACCCGCCGTCCCAGTACGGCGAGAGCCGTACGCCCACACCACGGCCGCCCCAGGCGTCCGCGGTCGCGTCGACGACGTCGAGCAGCAGGCGTCGCCGCCTCGCGCGGTCACCGCCGTAGGCGTCGGTGCGGCGGTTGAGCCGCGGGTTGAGGAACTGGGCGAGCAGATACACCCCGAGGGCGCCGATCTCGACCCCGTCGAACCCGGCGCGCCGGGCGTTCTCCGAGGCCCTGCGGTGCTCCTCGACGGTCCTCCCGATCTCCGCGAGGGCCATCTCGCGCGGTGTGACCGTCTCCTTGAACCCGGCCGCGGTGAAGGACCTCTCCCCGGGGTTGACCGCAGAGGCCCCCGCGGGCGTCTCGCCGCCGAGGTGATCGGGGTGCGAGACGGCACCGGCGTGCCACAGCTGCAGCACGATGCGGCCGCCGAGGGCATGCACCACGTCGGTGACCCTGCGCCATCCGGCGACCTGCTCCTCGCTGTAGACGCCGGGGACGCCCGCGAAGCCGATCGCCCGCTCGCTGACCCAGGTCGCCTCGGTGACGATCAGCCCGGCACCGGCCCGCTGGCCGTAGTACGCGGCGTGCAGCTCGGTCGGCGCGAGAGCGCTGTTCGTGGCGCGGGCCCGGGTGGCCGGGGCCATCACCACACGGTTGGGCAGGCGCAGTTCGCCCAGGTCGAGTCCGCGCAGCAGCGGTGGGGCGAGGGGGGCGGGAAGGGTAGCGGTGCCCATGGCGGGTCTCCTTCGACGAGGTGGTGTCACGGCGACAGGGCCGCGTACGTCATGAAGGGGACGGGGTACTCCAGGGAAAGGTGACCGATGGACGGGCAAGAGGCGCTGGCGGAACGGTTCGAGGCGCACCGGGGCCATCTGCGCGCGCTCGCGTACCGCATGCTCGGCTCGCTCAGCGACGCCGACGACGCCGTCCAGGAGGCATGGCTCCGGCTCAGCCGCTCCGACGCCGACGGGATCGAGAACCTCGCGGCCTGGCTGCGCACCGTCGTCTCCCGGCTCTGCCTGGACATGCTGCGCTCCGGCGTCTCCCGCCACGAGGAGGCGGTCGGCGGCCGACTGCCCGACCACATCGGGGAGTCCGGCGACGGAGCGGGCCCGGAGGAGGAGGTCGTGCTCGCCGACTCGGTGGGCCGCGCGCTGCTCGTGGTCCTCGGCACGCTGGGCCCCGCCGAGCGCGTCGCGTTCGTGCTGCACGACCTCTTCGCGGTGCCGTTCGCGCAGATCGCGCCGATCGTGGAGCGCACCCCCGTCGCCACGAAGAAGCTCGCGAGCCGCGCCCGCCACAAGGTCCGAGGCGAGCCCCGGTCCGCCGCCCCCGAGCCCGCCCGCAACCGGCACGTCGTCGAGGCCTTCCTCGCGGCCGCCCGCAGCGGCGACCTCGAAGCGCTGCTCGCGGTCCTCGCACCCGACGTCGTCCGCACGGTGGACATCGGCGGGCTCGCTGCGGAGATCCGCGGCGCGCGGGCCGTCGCGGAGGAGACGGTGCTCCTCAGGAGCAACGCCCGCTTCGCGGAGGCCGCGCTCGTCGACGGCACGGTGGGCCTGGTCGTGGCCCCGTACGGGCGACTTCTCCTCGCGCTCCTCGTCACCGTCGAGGACGAGCGGGTCACCGCGTACGAAGTGATCGCCGACCCGGGCCGGCTGCGTGCGCTGAAGCTGTCGGTGCTCCCGACGGCCGACGCTGCGCCTCACCGGTCGGCGAACGGCACGGTGTCCCGGCCGACCTGAGGCACCGCTCGCGCGAGCGCCGCACGGACGCCCCCGGGGGCGTCCGTGACTGCGGTGTTTCGCCCTCCTGCCCTGCGAAGCCGAGGCCGAAGGCCAGGCGCAGCGCAGGCGGCGTTGTTCGCGGCGGACGGCCCGGTGGCTCAGTCGACCTGAGCCACCGCCCCCGCGAGCGCCGTGCCGACCACCCGGTGGATCTCCGTGGCCGGGGGCGCCTCCCCGTCCCGTCCCGCGAACAGCAGATGCCCGCTCCCGATCAGCGTGAGTGCGAGGGTCTCGGTGTCGGCGTCCGGGGCGAGGCGGCCGAGGTCGTGTTCCGCCGTGAGGTAGGCGGCGAGCATGGCCGTGGCCTCGGTCAGGAGGGGGATTCCGGTGGGGGTGGTGCGGCGAAGCCGCGCCCGCAGCGCGTCCCGTGCGGTGACGAGACCGAGGATGTTCAGGGCCACCGAACCGAACAGCTCGGTCAGGGCGTCCGTGACGTTGCCGACGACGGTGCCGGTCCCCGCGGCGGCGCGCAGGGCCGCGGCCCGCTCGTCGATCCGCCCCGCGCGGTCGAGGACGAGCTCTTCGAGGAAGGCGTCGAAGTCGGCGAAGTGCCGATGCAGGACCCCCTTGGCGCAGCCCGCCTCCGTGGTGACCGCGCGGCTGGTCAGCGCGTTCGGACCGGCCCTGAGCAGAATGCGCTCGGCTGCGGCGAACAACTGCTCGCGTACGTCGCGGATGGCCACCCCTGTAGGCACGTCGGTTCTGCCTCTCTCCCGCTGTTCCGACCCGCCGGGTTGACGAGTGGGCATGCGCCCACTCAAAGTGGGCGCATGCCCACTATCCCCGAGGACGAGCCGCACCGACACCGTCTGATGGCCGAATCCTTCGGCGTGGACGCCGAGCGCTACGACCGGGCAAGGCCCCGCTACCCCGACGCCCTCGTCGAGCGCGTCGCCACGGGGGCCCGAGGGGGCGCCGTCCTCGATGTCGGCTGCGGTACCGGCATCGTCGCCCGGCAGCTGCGGGCCGCCGGCTGCGAGGTGCTCGGGGTCGAGCCCGACGGGCGGATGGCGGACCTGGCGCGGCGGCTCGGGACCGAGGTCGAGCCGGGGACCTTCGAGGACTGGGACCCGGCGGGGCGGCGCTTCGACGCGGTCGTCGCGGGGCAGGCCTGGCACTGGATCGACCCGGTCGCGGGGGCGGCCAAGGCCGCGCGGGTGCTGCGGCCCGGCGGCTGCCTCGTCGCGTTCTGGAACGTCCACGAACCGCCGCTCGCCGTGGCCGAAGCCTTCGCCGAGGGCTTCCGGAAGGTCGCGCCCGACGCGCCGATCGACGTCCGGCCGAGGCGGGGGCAGGCGCGGGACGGCCATCAGCCGCTGCTGGCCAAGGCCGCCGACGGCATCCGCGCGGCGGGCGGCTTCGGCGAGCCCGAGCAGTGGCGCTTCGACTGGGAGTGGACCTACACCCGCGACGCATGGCTGGACCAGCTGCCGACCCAGGGCGCGCTCACCCGCCTCCCGGCGCAGGCGCAGTCCGAGGTCCTCGCCTCGGTCGGCGCCGCCGTCGATGAGCTGGGCGGCAGCTTCACGATGCGCTACACGACGGTGACCGTCGCCGCCTGGGCGGGCGGCCCCCGGTGAGGCATCGGAGGTACCCGGCGAGGCTCCCGGAGCGCATGGCGTCCCGCTGGTCCTGGGGTCCCGACCCGTTCAGGAAGGCGATGTTCCTGATCCTGGCTCCCGGGCTCCTGATCGCCGGGGCGCTCGGGGGCATGGACTGGACCTGGTGGCAGCGGATGCTCGCGGGCATGGTCGGCCTCGCCCTTGCTTCCTATGTCGTGCTCACTCTCCTCGGTGCGTGGCGGCTGCGGCGTGACCCGGGGCGGCGTGACCCAGGGCATGCGGACATGCCTCGTCGTACCCACGGGTGATGTACTAGAGTTATCTCGACATCGAGATATCTGCCGAGGCGCACCAGAAGCCGCCACTCGGTAAGGGTTACCTAACTAAGCCTTACCTTAGCGGATCGACGAGGAGTCGTGGCGGCAGGATGTGACGGAACGCGCACAAAAATGAAGGAGACTGTCGTGTCGGCGAACAGCTTCGACGCCCGCAGCACGCTGCGCGTGGGCGACGAGTCGTACGAGATCTTCAAGCTGGACAAGGTCGAGGGCTCCGCACGCCTTCCCTACAGCCTGAAGGTGCTGCTGGAGAACCTGCTCCGTACCGAGGACGGCGCGAACATCACCGCCGACCACATCCGCGCGCTCGGCAACTGGGATTCCCAGGCGCAGCCGTCGCAGGAGATCCAGTTCACGCCGGCCCGCGTGATCATGCAGGACTTCACCGGTGTCCCGTGTGTGGTGGACCTCGCCACCATGCGCGAGGCCGTGAAGGAGCTCGGCGGCGACCCGGCGAAGATCAACCCGCTGGCCCCTGCCGAGCTGGTCATCGACCACTCCGTCATCGCCGACAAGTTCGGCACCGCCGACGCCTTCGGCCAGAACGTCGAGCTGGAGTACGGCCGTAACAAGGAGCGCTACCAGTTCCTGCGCTGGGGCCAGACCGCCTTCGACGAGTTCAAGGTCGTCCCGCCGGGCACCGGCATCGTCCACCAGGTCAACATCGAGAAGCTGGCGCGTACGGTCATGGTCCGGGGCGGCCAGGCCTACCCCGACACTCTGGTCGGCACCGACTCGCACACCACGATGGTCAACGGCCTGGGTGTCCTCGGCTGGGGCGTCGGCGGCATCGAGGCCGAGGCCGCGATGCTCGGCCAGCCGGTCTCCATGCTCATCCCGCGTGTCGTCGGCTTCAAGCTGACCGGTGAGCTGCCCGCCGGCACCACCGCCACCGACCTGGTGCTGACCATCACCGAGATGCTGCGCAAGCACGGCGTCGTCGGCAAGTTCGTCGAGTTCTACGGCGAGGGCGTCGCCGCCACCTCGCTCGCGAACCGCGCCACCATCGGCAACATGTCGCCCGAGTTCGGCTCCACCGCCGCGATCTTCCCGATCGACGACGAGACGCTGAAGTACCTGCGCCTGACGGGCCGTGACGAGCAGCAGGTCGCGCTCGTCGAGGCATACGCCAAGGAGCAGGGCCTCTGGCTGGACCCGGCGGCCGAGCCCGACTTCTCCGAGAAGCTGGAGCTGGACCTCTCGACGGTCGTCCCGTCGATCGCCGGTCCGAAGCGTCCGCAGGACCGCATCGTCCTCGCCAACGCCGCGCAGCAGTTCGCGCTCGACGTACGCAACTACGTCTCCACCGCCGACGAGGCGGGCGAGGAGTCCTTCCCGGCCTCCGACGCCCCGGCCACCACCAACGGCGTTCCGTCGAACCCGACCACGGTCACGGCCCCCGACGGCTCGACCTACGAGATCGACCACGGTGCGGTGACGGTCGCGGCCATCACCTCCTGCACCAACACCTCGAACCCGTACGTGATGGTCGCCGCCGCGCTCGTCGCGAAGAAGGCCGTCGAGAAGGGCCTGACCCGCAAGCCGTGGGTCAAGACCACCCTCGCCCCGGGCTCGAAGGTCGTCACCGACTACTTCGACAAGGCGGGTCTGACCCCGTACCTCGACAAGGTCGGCTTCAACCTCGTCGGCTACGGCTGCACCACCTGCATCGGCAACTCGGGCCCGCTGCCCGAGGAGGTCTCGAAGGCCGTCAACGACCACGATCTCGCGGTCACCTCGGTCCTCTCCGGCAACCGGAACTTCGAGGGTCGCATCAACCCCGACGTCAAGATGAACTACCTGGCGTCCCCGCCGCTGGTCGTCGCGTACGCCCTCGCCGGTTCGATGAAGGTCGACATCACGACCGAGGCGCTCGGCACCGACCAGGACGGCAACCCGGTCTTCCTGAAGGACATCTGGCCCTCCGAGGCCGAGGTCAACGACGTCGTGGCGAACGCCATCGGCGAGGACATGTTCAACAAGTCCTACCAGGACGTCTTCGCGGGCGACGCCCAGTGGCAGGCGCTCTCGATCCCGACCGGCAACACCTTCGAGTGGGACACCGAGTCGACGTACGTCCGCAAGCCCCCGTACTTCGAGGGCATGACGATGGAGACCAGCCCGGTCTCGGACATCGCGGGCGCCCGCGTCCTGGCCAAGCTGGGCGACTCGGTGACGACGGACCACATCTCGCCCGCCGGTGCGATCAAGGCCGACACCCCGGCCGGCAAGTACCTCACGGAGCACGGCGTGCAGCGCCGTGACTTCAACTCCTACGGCTCGCGCCGTGGTAACCACGAGGTCATGATCCGCGGCACGTTCGCCAACATCCGCCTGCGCAACCAGCTCGCGCCGGGCACCGAGGGCGGCTACACCCGCGACTTCACGCAGGCCGACGGTCCGGTCTCGTTCATCTACGACGCCTCGCGCAACTACATCGAGCAGGGCACCCCGCTGGTCATCCTGGGCGGCAAGGAGTACGGCTCCGGCTCGTCCCGCGACTGGGCCGCCAAGGGCACCGCGCTCCTCGGCGTCAAGGCCGTCATCACCGAGTCGTACGAGCGCATCCACCGCTCGAACCTCATCGGCATGGGCGTCCTTCCGCTCCAGTTCCCGGAGGGCCAGAACGCCGACTCCCTCGGCCTGACCGGCGAGGAGACCTTCTCCATCACCGGCGTGACCGAGCTCAACAACGGCACGACCCCCCGCACGGTGAAGGTCACCACCGACACCGGTGTCGAGTTCGACGCGGTCGTCCGCATCGACACCCCCGGTGAGGCGGACTACTACCGCAACGGCGGCATCATGCAGTACGTGCTGCGCAGCCTGATCCGCAAGTAAGCGGTCAGGGCTGGTAGTTGAGGGCCGTATCCCCCGGCGTCGACCGGGGGGTACGGCCCTTTCGCCTGTGCGGTCACACGGTGACGAGGGGCGCCGGTGAACCGGCGCGCATCACGTGGTCGACGTGGATCAGGCGGGCGATGAACCTGCCGTTCGCCACGTTCGCCTCGATGCCCACGGGGGCGAGCGAGTTCCCGTCCGGGAGCCCGGCGTAGTACAGGCCGGGGAGCGCGCCGAGGAGGCCCTCGCGCTGGACGGGGGCGCCGTTCTCGTCGAGGACGTGGCGCGGCAGGATGCCGTAGTCGGGGCCGAATCCTGTGCACCAGATGATGGTGGCGATGGCGTGGTGCGCCAGGTCGAGGGTTTCGCCGAAGGCGGTCACGTCGTCCAGGGGCATCTCGGGTGCCGGGTCCTCCTCCGGCACCGCGAAGCCGCGTTCCCGGATCACGGTGTCGATCACGTCGAGGGCCCGCCGGAACGACCGCGCGGACTCCTCCGCCAGGGCGAGGACGTTGTCCTTGAGCAGGAGCCTGCCGCCGTCCGCCGCGCTCACGGAGCCGACCGGGGTCACGCCCTTCGCGGCCAGCGTGCCGACGTTGAGGTCGCCGCTCTTGTCGTTCACGGCGGTGACCGGCAGGCCGGGCAGGACCGGTCCGCCGTCGCCGCCCGCCGCGCCGAACTCCTCGTACAGGGAGGGGAGCAGGCGGATCCACTCCTGGATGCCGCGGCCGCGGTAACGACGCGGCCACGCGCGATGGCGGCCGACGGACAGGAACGTGCGGCGTCCCGACTCCACCAGTTCGTCCGCGATCTGCTGGCCGCTGATGCCCGCGCCGACCACCAGGACGGCTCCGTCCGGCAGGGACCGGGGGTTGCGGTAGTCACGGGAGTGGATCTGGTGCACGGCCGGGTCGATGTCGGAGGCGAGGGCGGGCGTGCGCGGAGCCGCGTAACCACCCACCGCCGCGACGAGGTTGCGGGATCCGATGACGCCGCCGGAGGCCAGGTGCGTCCTGAACCGCACGTCGTCGTGGTCGGAGGCGTCCGGCGGGCACTCGACCTTCCGTACGGGCGTGTGCTGCCGTACCCGGAGCTTCCGTTCCGTCGCGTAACGGCGCAGGCGGTCGGCCAGTTCGGGGCCCGAAGGGCAACCGTAGGGGTCGTCGCCGTCGTAGTCCCGGCCGGGGAAGCGGACCGACTGGTTCCCGCTGCCGATGAGCAGGCTGTCCCAGCGTTCGTGGGCCCAGGCCTGGCCGATCTCTCCCCGCTCCAGGACGAGCGCCTCCCGCCCCCGCTCCTGGAGGGCCCCCGCCACTCCGCACCCCTGCTGTCCGGCGCCGATGACGACGGTCTCCGCGTATTCGTCTGCTGCCATGACCGAACCCTTCTGCCGACTGCCGCGAGAACGCGGCTACTTAGGTTTACCTAAGTGAGACCTTGCCGTCTCAAGTCGCCTTGATGTCAACTGGGTTCATGGCTGGTTTCATGGCGCGGCGAAGTGCGGTCCTCATCGGTGAAGCGGCGGCTCTGTACGGCCTCGCGCCGTCCACGGTGCGGTGGTGGGAGCGGCAGGGCGTGCTCAACCCGCCCGCACGTGCGGGCGGCAAGCGTCTCTACGACGACACCGACCTGCGCCGCATCGGCCTCGCCTATCTGTGCTGCGTGGTCGGGCGGATGCCGCTGGACCAAGCCGCCGTCGTCACCTCGGGGAAGGCCACGCGCGACGCCTGGCAGGAGGTCATCGAGGCCCGGCTTGCGCAAGTGGAGCGGCAGATGGCGCAGTTGGAGGCGGCCCGGGGATACCTACGCCACGCGCTCGGCTGCACGGACGACGACATCGCGGGAGACTGCCCCCACCTGGACGCCGAGCTGTCCGTGCACACCCCGCGCGGGCGTTTCCCGGGCTCCGACATCGTCACCGCCGCCCGCACGACGCGTGACGAAAACCCGGCGGCCCGCCCTCCGTGTGACGAAAGGACGGTGCTCTGCCCCGGCTGCCGGGGGCCGGTCGTGCGGTCGTCGCGCGGCCGACCCCGGACGTACTGCTCACGCGCCTGTCGGCAACGCGCCTACCGCGCGCGTCACCGCGAGTGATCAGCTCAGCGGGATGCTCTTGACGGCCGACAGGAGCGGGACGAGGACGTAGTCGCCGTTGCCGGAGCCGCAGACGGGCCGGGTGTCGGCGGTGTCGGAGATGTTCGTGCCGGGCTTGTACCGGGCGTCGGGGCTCGGCACCACGCTCGTCATATGGCTCTTGAGCCGCTCCGAGTAGTACACGCACTGGTGCAGGTTGAGGTGGCGGCCCGCGGTCAGGTCCAGGGGCAGAGACCCCGAGAGGCCGGGGTTGGGCACGTGGTTGCCGTTGCCCGGGCCGCAAGTGGGGGTGTTCTCCTTGGTGTTGGAGACCTTCGTGCCGGTGGAGTAGCGCCCGTCGCCGCTCGGCGTCACCAGGGTGGTGAAGCGGTCGGTGCTCGCGCTCCGGTAGTAGTCGCACTGCTGGAGGTTGAGGTAGCGGCCCGCGGTGAGGTCCAGCGCCTTGACGCCGTGCAGGACCGGAACGGGTACGTGATTGCCGTTCCCCGCGCCGCAGGCCGCCGTGGTGTCGGCGGTGGCGGAGCGCTTCGTGCCGGTGGAGTAGCGCCCGTCGCCGCTCGGCGTCACGAACGTGTTGAAGTGGTCGTCGAGGCTGCTCGCGTAGTACGCGCACTGGTGCAGGTTCAGATAGCCGGAGGCGGCCGCCTCCGCCTGCGGGGCCCGCTGGTCCTGGGCCGCCGGGGCCGGCCCGGCCGCGCCCAGGAAGGTGCCCACGCCGACCGTGAGGGCGAGTGCCGGTCGCCACACACGCATGGCCGTCCATCGCTTCATTTCGGTTCTCCCGTCCGGGTGCGGGCTGCGCTCTGGAACCGTCCCGCACTTCCTGCGACGAAGGTCCCAGGGGCACCCCGCACCCCGGTATCCCGAAATCTGGGGATTGCGGCTACGCCCTCCCGCGGTCGCGGCTATGCCTGGGGCCAGCCGCCGTACGGCACTGTGATGAGCTCCATGGCGTGCTCCGACGGGTCGAGGAAGTAGACGCCCTTCCCACCGTCGTTGCGGTTGATATCGCCGGGCTGCTTCTGGTGCGGGTCGGCCCAGTGCGTGATGCCGCGCTCTCTGATCTTCGCGTACGCCGCGTCGAACTCCTCCTCGGAGACGAGGAAGGCGTAGTGCTGCGGGGTGATCGATTCGGCGGGGACGGTGGCGAAGTCCAGGGTGACCGCGTTGCTCAGGGCGACCGCGACGAACGGGCCCCATTCCCCGGCGATTTCAAGGCCCAGCAGGTCCGCGAAGAACTCGGCGGACTCCCGGTTGTCACGGGCGTGGACGATCGTGTGATTCAACTCGACTGACAAGGAATGCCTCCAACAGGCATCTCCTGACACCTCCATGCCTCACCCAGCCGGTGACCGACACGCGATGTCGCCGTGGATCTTAAGCACGGCGACATCGAACTGTCGAGCTACTTCTTGCCGAGGGCCAGGGTCACACCCGCCGCGGCGGCGAGCACCCCGAGCGTCGCCCACGCGAACGCCGCCCGGAAATCGGCCACTTGGGTGCCCGCGCCGCCGAGGGCGGCGCCGACCAGGACGGCGAGGCCCAGCGAGCCGCCGAGCTGGTCGACGGAGCGCTGGACGCCGGAGGCGGTGCCCGCGTCGGCCTCCGTGACGTCGGAGAGGGCCGCGTTCTGCAGGGCCAGCAGGCCGATGCCCATGCCGGCCGCCACCGCGGTCATCCCCGGCAGCACGTCCACCCACAGGTCGCCGTGGTCCGGAAGGCGGGCCAGCCAGCCGAGCCCGGCGGCGGTGCACAGCAGCCCGGTCAGCGCCGTGTGCTTCAGCCCGATCGCGCCGATGAGCCGGGACGCCAGAGTGATCGCGATCAGCAGCGCCGCGCAGAAGGGGAGGTAAGCCGCCCCGGCCTGCAGCGGGGTGAGTTCCATGGCGTCCTGCAGGTAGAGGGTGAGCAGGAAGAACGTCGTGGAGAGGCCCGCGCTGAGCGGCACCGTGGCCGCGTTGGCGACGGCGCGGGTGCGGTGCGCGAAGAAGGCGAGCGGGACGAGCGGGCTCTTGGCCCGCGCTTCGACGAGGACGAAGGCCGCGAGGAGGAGAGCTCCGGCGAGTGCCGAGGCGGGGGACCCGCTCACCACGCCGTGGACGAGGGCGAGCGGTCCGCAGGTGAGGAGCGCCGCGCCGGGCAGGTCGAGCCTGCGCCCGGCGCCGCGCGGTCCGTCGGCGCGCACCAGCCTGGGGGTCAGGGCGACGACGGCCGCCACGACCGGCACGTTCACGCCGAAGATCCAGCGCCAGTCGAGGAGTTGGACGATCGCGCCGGAGAGCAGGACGCCCACGACGAGGCCGCTCGCGGAGATCGCGCCCCAGATGCCGAGCGCCTTGGCCCGCTCCGCGGGGGCGGAGTAGAGGAGCGCGATCAGGGACATGGCCGCGGGGGAGGCGAGCGCCTCGCCCACGCCCTGCGCGAAGCGCGCGGCGATCAGCGTTTCCAGGTTCGGTGCGAGCCCCGCCGCGAGCGAAGCGGCGCCGAACAGGAGCGCGCCGAGCAGGAACATCCGGCGCCTGCCGAGCAGGTCGGTGAGGCGTCCGCCGAGCAGCAGCAGGCCGCCGCCGGCGAGGGTGTATCCGGTGACGACCCAGGACAGGGAGTCCGCCCCGGTGCCGAAGTGGTCGTCGATGGACGGCACCGCCACGTTCACGACGGTGACGTCGATGGCGATGAGGAACTGCAGGAGGGAGAGCAGCGCGAGGCTGAGGGCGCGGCGGTCCCGCGTATGGGTGTTCATGAAGGGGGCACTCCAGGTCGGCCCCTGGCCGGTGTGCGGCGGGGGGCTGAGGAAGACAGGTCGCTTCCGTGCCACGGACCCGCGGGGCGGGTGGGGCACCTGGAGTTACTTGGTCCCGGACATGGGAGGGACCCTAGCCCGGCGGGTGGTGGGCGCGCACCTGGATTTCTTCCGGAGCCCCCGGCGCCGTAGGCCTGGACTTGGCCGTGCGCTCTCTCTACGCTCTGCCGCACCATGAGATGAGAGCGCTCTCAGATCTCAACTCCGGTCCATCACAGCCCTGTTGGAACGACGAGAGGTCCTCCCGTGAGACGCAAGACCAGATGTATGAGCAGGCGCGAGACCAGGCGCGAGACCAGACGTGAGACCAGACGTGAGACCAGGCGCGAGACCAGCACGCGCCTCCGCCTGTCCGCCGTGCTCCTGACCGCCGCCTGCGCCGCCACCGGCCTCGTTCCCACCGCTGCCGCGAGCCCCGAGCCCGCCAACTCCCGGCAGCCCGCGTCCCCGGCCCTCCTCGAAGCGATGGGGCGCGATCTCGGCCTGACGCCCGCCGCCGCGCGCGAGCGCCTCGCGGACGAGCGGCGGGCCGTCAGGACCGAGCGTGCGGCACGGAAGGCGGCCGGTGCCGCGTACGGCGGGGCCTGGTTCGACGCCAGGAGCGGTCGGCTCACCGTCGCCGTCACCGAGCGGCGGGCCGCCGCCGACGTACGCGGGACCGGTGCCGACGTCCGGTTCGTCGAGCACTCGGCGGCGCGGCTCGACGCGGCGAAGAAGCGCGTGGACAAGCTGAAGGCACCCGCGGGCGTAGCCAGTTGGCGGGTCGACCCGAAGGCGAACCGCGTCGTCGTGGACGTCGTCGAAGGCCACCGCGGCGACAACGATGTCGCGTCTTTCCTGCGGCGCGCCCGCGCCACCGCGCCCCTCCAGGTCGGCACGGTCGCCGAGGCGCCGAGCACCTTCGCCGCCGGGACGGTGGGCGGCGACCCGTACTACACCGGCAACGTCCGCTGCTCCATCGGCTTCTCGGTGCACGGCGGCTTCGTCACGGCCGGGCACTGCGGCGGCGCGGGCGCGGCGGTGCGCGGCTGGGACGGCTCCCACATCGGCACGTTCCAGGGCTCCTCGTTCCCCGACAACGACTACGCGTGGGTGTCGGTCGGGAGCGGCTGGTGGACCGTGCCGGTCGTGCTCGGCTGGGGCACCGTCCCCGACCAGCTGGTGCGGGGCTCGGCGGAGGCGCCGGTCGGCTCGTCGATCTGTCGCTCCGGCTCGACCACGAAGTGGCACTGCGGCAAGCTTCTCGCCAAGAACGAGACCGTCAACTACTCCGGCGGCGCCGTCGTCCACCAGCTGACCAAGACCAGCGTCTGCGCCGAGGGCGGCGACTCGGGCGGCTCGTTCATCAGCGGGGACCAGGCCCAGGGCGTGACGTCCGGCGGCTGGGGCAACTGCGGCAGCGGTGGCGAGACGTGGTACCAGCCGGTGAACGAGATCCTGCAGCGGTACGGGCTGAGGCTGCACACGGCCTGATGTCCGCCCGACGCCGGGTCAGCCGTGCCCCTGCGCGGAGGTGCCCCGGCGTTCCGCCACGACGGTGAGTGCCGCGCGCCAGCTCTCACCGCCGAGGTGGCGGGGCACGCGGTGCGTCAGGAGGTACGCGTCGGCCTCCTCGGTGTCGAGCTCGGCGAGGGCCGCCAGGGCCGCGTCGCGGCAGTGGAAGTAGTGGCCGTCGGACAGGAGCGCCGCCAACGGCGCGGCGGCCTCCGCGGCGCCGCGCCGACTGCCGAGCGCTTCGGCCACCGCCACGTGGACGTCCTCCGGGAGGTCCGGCCGCGTCAACTGGGCGAGGCCGGCGACCGCTTCGGGTCCGGGGCACCGGGCCAGCGCGGCGATCAGCCCGTCGGTGATGTCCGGTCGCAGCGGTTGCGCCAGGGAGGCGAGCACAGGTGCGGCCGGGGCGCCGATCCGGCCCAGGGCGCGCACGGCGGCCCGTGCGACGTCGCGGTCGGTGTCCTTGGCGGCGAGTTCCCCCAGCGCCTCGGCCGTGTGCGGCGCGGGGAAACCGCCCAGCGCCTGTGCCGCCTGGAGCCGTACCGTCTCCGACGCGTCCCGCACGGCGGCCAGCACCACCGGCAGCGAATCCGGAGCCCCGATGGCCCCCAGTGCGTGCAGGGCGCGGGCCCGGAGCGTGCCGGGCTCCTCCTCGTCCGCCACCAGTGCCGCGAGGCGGTCGGCCGCCGGGCGGTGGCGCAGCGCGGCGAGCGCGTCGACGGCGGCGGTACGCAGCTTCGGGGCGTCCTCTTCGTCCAGGGCCGCGAGGAGCGAGGGTGCGGCCTCCTCGCACGTCAAGTGCCCCAACGCCCGTGCGGAAAAGCGGCGTTGCGGGGTGTCGCCGTTCCCGGGCAGTCGCGCGAGCAGTTCCCGTACAGGCGGCGGCTCCGGTAGGCGCGCCACCGCCCGCGCTGCCGCCTCGCCGATCCTCGCGTCCCCGAGGGCCGCCAGCAGCGCCCCCGTCGCCGCCGCGCCGCCGACGGCCCCGAGCGCCGAGGCCGCCGCCCTGCGCACGGTCGGCACGGAAGCCGCGCCGATCAGTTTGATCAGGGTCGGCACGTCCCGGTAGTCCTGTGCCGCGCCGAAGAGTTCCGGCCGCTCCTGGACGAGGGCGCAGACCGTCACGGCGACGCGGGCCGGGGCGCGGTACGGGGCCCTGCGATCCGGTACGGAGTCCATCAGGTCGCCCCGCAACACGTCCCGCCCCCGCTTGGTCCTGGCGAGCAGCCGGGCCGTGGGCGCCGCCGTCTCCGCGTCCGGGTCGCGCAGCGCCCGCCGCAGCATGATCTCGGGGATCCAGCCGGCCGGCGGCGGCCAGGACGCCTCGGGGAGTTCGGTGAGCGCCCGGACGGCCGCCCTGCGCAGTTCGGGAGAGGTGGCCTCCGAGCTCACGAGGAACAGCAGGGCCGGTCCCGTACGCGGATCGCGCATCGCGCCGAGCACCTGGACCGCGTGCGCCTCGTCCCAGGGAAGCAGCGCCCAGAGCGCGGCCATCAACGCGGGCACGGCCTCAGCAGGTCGCAGCGCGGCCACCGCGTCGAGCACCGGTTTCGAAGGGCGCGGCTCGGCCAGTCTGCCGACCAGTTCCCGGACGACCTCGGGCCCGCCGAGGGCGCCGAGGGCCTGGAGCAGGGTCTCCTGCCGTCCGTAGTTCTTCGACGGCGTGCGGCGCAGTCGCCGCAGCAGCAAGGGGACCGCGCGGCGTTCACGCAGCTTCGCCAAGGGGGCGATGACCCACAGGTCGAGGTGCTGGGGGTACGTGTCCGGCCGTTCCAGACAGTCGAGGAGCGCGTCGGCCGCCACCGGACCACCGATGTCGCCCAGCAGTTCGGCGGCCATCCGGGCCGTACGGAAGTCACCGGACCGCATGACCTTGCACAGGCCCTCCACGTCCCCGGCCACCCTCATCCGGGCCAGGCCGGGACTCGCGGCATCCCGCTCCACTCAGGCCCCCCGCCCCTGCCCTTGGTCCTCGTCCGCCATCGCCACGTACAGCGGAGTGCCGACGACGACCTGCAGCTCCCGTCCGTCCTGCCCGGTGACGGTGCCGCTCAGCAGGCGCCGCGCGAGGAACTCACTGAAGACGGGCGGCACCGTCAACGACCGCGAGAACCTGAGGACTTGGTCCAGCGCCTCGTCCTCGTTGGGGGCGAGCCCGTTCGCCTCGGCGTGATCCTGTACGAGCCTGAACAGTGACGGCAGGTTGGAGAACGCCGCCTGGATCGTGTCCGGCGCCGTCCGCTGCCCGATCAGGTGGTGCCCCGACCCGATGAGCGCGACCACGGTGTCGCCCTCGCGCCCCGTCATGAACGTCGGCCCGGCGGGCGAGCCGTACCCCGCGATCCGCAGTCCCAGGTCACCCCGGAACCAGGGCCTCGGCTCGGTCATCCAGCTGACGTCGAACTCCCGCTCCAGATAGGCCTCGACGATGTCGAGCCGGTCGTACGCACTGGCCTCCGCGCGCGGCGACTGCACGGAGACGCTGAGCACCTTCAGGTCGACCTTGGCCTCGACGGCGAGGCGTTTGAGCAGCTTGGGCGGGATCTGCTCGTACAGCATGTCCAGCTTGGCGCCGGACACGTAGAGGTAGTAACGCACGTCGTTCGCTACGTCAGGCGTGGTCCTGGGGGAGGTTCAGGAAGGCGGTCCAGGTCTCCGGGGCGACGGTGAAGTGGGGGCCGTCGGGGTTCTTGGAGTCGCGGACGTGTACGGAGTTGGGTTGGGCGGCGACTTCGAGACAGGCGCCACCTTCGTCGCTGCTGTAGCTGGACTTGCGCCAGGCGTAGGCGACTTCGAGGCACTGGCCGCCTTCGCTGCCGCTGTAGCTGGACTTGAACCACTCAAGCGCGGTGCTGCCGCTCATTGCTCTCCTAGCAGTCGGTCCAACAGGTCCCTGGTGTCTTCCGAGTTCAGGGCCTGTGTCCGCAGCATCGCATACTTCTGAGTCAGGATCGCTACCTCGTCTGGATCAGCGATCAGTTGGCTGCCGCGCTGGGTTTCGGTGTAAGCGAGTCGCTGGTGCTCAGAGGTTTCCAGCAGAACAAAGGGGCCATCCAGCCCCGCGTGGGTGGTGCGCCCGAGCGGCAGGATCTGCAAGGCGAGGCCTGGGAGTTCGGCATGCTCGCGCAGTCGATGCAGCTGCTCGACGTACACTTCCCGACCTCCGAGGCGGTCGTGCAGCGCCGCCTCCCAGATGACAAAGCTCGTGGTCGGAGGGATCTTGCGGTGCAAGATCTCCTGGCGTTCGATCCGCGTCGCGACGAACTGCTCGATCTCGTCCTCGTCGAACACCGGCACGCGGCTGCGGAACACTGCCCGCGCGTATGCCTCGCTTTGCAACTGGCCGGGTACAGCCAGGCTGTCGTACACGGAGATCGCAATAGCCTCCCGCTCACAGTCCAAATACTCTTCCGCCCACCGCGGAACCAGATCCACCTCCGGCATATTGTCGACCGCCGTCTCCAACGTCCGGTTCGTGCCCAGGAGTTCATCCAACTGCACCGCCAGATCCATCTTCAGAGGCCGCCGCCCCTGCTCGATGGAAGCGATGGCCTCCTCGCTGATGACGAACCGCTCGGCCAACGACCTCTGCGTGTACCCGGCCGCCTCCCGGTGGACGGCAAGCAGCGCCCCCACCATCCGCATCGCCGAGGCGTTCCTGCGTGACCGTCGTTTTGGGCTGCTCATGCGGTGCAACTCCCCACCAGAGGCCGTGCGTTCACGCGCAGAACCCGTACAGCCCAGCTGTACGGGTTCACGCACTGCTTCATGATGAACACAGAGTGTGACTCTCGTCACGTGAACCACGAAACTCCACGCGAACGCGAACGCTTCTACCGGCGCGAACGCCAGTCCGTCCCCGCCGCCCGCGCCTTCGCGGGCGCCGCGCTCGCCGACTGGGGGATCGGCGGGAACCGCGCGGACGACATCGTGCTCTGCGTCAGCGAGTTGGCGACGAACGCCCTGCTGCACGGCGTCCCGTCCGGACGGGGATTCAGGCTCCAGCTCCGCCGCGAAAGCGACGTACTCCGAGTCGAGGTCCACGACAGCGGCGGCGGCTGGCCCTTGCCCCGGTTCGGCGTCAGCGAGAACGGTGACGCGGAGTCGGGGCGCGGCCTGCTGCTCGTGGCGGCCCTGGCCGACAAGTGGGGGATCTCGGAGCGCGATCCGGGGAAGATCGTCTGGTGTGAGTTCGGCCGGTGACCCCTCTGAACTCGGCGTCGCGTTTCCGCCAGCCCGAGGGCTCCTCGCGGTGCAGCCTGGTCGCATGACGACGACAGCGACGACAGCGACGCACCCGACGTATCAGCCGACCGCCATCGCTCCCGACGCCCTGGAGGGACTCCGCGAGCGCGACGACGCCGGTGCGGCCCCCCGGCCGTACGCGGACGACGAGGGCGGGGCGCCCTTGCGCTGCTGTCTGCGTCGTAGTCGCGCCGGTGAGCGGATCGCTCTCGTGTCGTACGCGCCGCTGCGGCGGTGGGCGGCGCGGACGGGGGCGGCCCCCGGCGCCTACGACGAGGTGGGGCCGGTCTTCGTCCACGCCGACGTGTGCGCGGGGCCGGACCCCGCCGCCGGGTATGCGTTCGCCGAGACCGGGGCGCGGCGCGTCCTGCGCCGCTACAACGCGCTCGGGCACATCACCGGCGGCACGCTCGTGGATCTGCCGCAGCATCCGGCCGAGGCGGCGGCCGCCGTGGAGCGGGCGCTGCGCGAGGCCTTCGCCGAGCCGGACGTGGCGCTGGTGCACGTCCGGGCGGTGGAGTACGGCTGCTTCCTCTACGCGGTGGGCCGCCCCTGAGGCGGACGGCTCAGGCGCGGTTCAGCCAGAAGCCGCACTGCCGGCTGACGTCCAGGTCGGTGCGGCGCGGGCCGGGCGCCAGGTCGAGTGCGTACGACCTGCCGCCCGAGGTCAAGGACATGCGCGGCCAGGGCGTCGCGTGCGGCCCGTTCGGGTCGCCGGACCGCACGAACCGCGCCCAGTAGCCGACCATTCGGGTCGCGAGCCGCCGCTGAGCGGCCGTGAGCGGCGGGGCGTTGACGGAGTCGAAGAGGTAGGGGACGTCGGCGCCGTGCGCGACCGAGGGGCGGACATGTGCGGGCAGCGGGTGACCGCTGAGCGGGATCGCGGCCTCGTCGTCGAAGAGATAGCTGTACGTGGGTGCCGTACGGGCATGCAGTCGTGCGGCCCGCCAGGCCGGGCACGTCCAGGAGCGGTCGCTGAACATCCGCGCGGCGGCGGCCATGGGGGAGGGGAAGTCCCGTACGGGATAACGGCGTTCGACCCGCCGAGCGGTGTCTGCCCCGAAGGCGTCGCGCAGGAGACCGCGGTACTGGGCCGAGGTCAGGCCGTCCGGGTAGACACCGAGGGCGAACTCGACGTGCTCGTCGCGGGTCGTGCCCTGGAGGAGGGGTACGGGGGTCTGCTTCCCGGCGGCGAACACCTCGGCGGGATGCCGCGGCACCAGGTTCGTCCCGTACGCGACGATGCTGAACTGTGCCTGGTGCTTGACGAGTTCGCGTGCGGGCAGGCGGCGCAGGCAGGTGACGTCGCGGCAGCCGAGGCGGTCGGCGAGGTCGCGGCCGGTGCGCTGGACGGTCGTCAGGGGCTGCCAGCCGTTGACGGGGCCGGAGCCGGGGCCGAAGCCGCCGGCGGGGAAGTCGGTCAGACACGATCCGCTCTGCACGATCGCCTGCCGGAACAGGCCGCGGGCGCGCGGCGAAGTCATCAGCGTGCAGGTGCTCATGGCACCGGCGGAGACGCCGCCGAGGGTGATGCGGCCGGGGTCGCCGCCGAAGCGGGCGATGTTGGCGTGGACCCAGCGCAGGGCGGCGAGTTGGTCCTGGAGGCCGAAGTTGCCCTGGGCGCCGAGGCGGGGGTGGGCGAAGAAGCCGAAGACGCCGAGCCGGTAGTTGAGCGTCACGACGACCATGTCGCCTCGCTTCACGAGGCGCGACGGGTCGTCGACGGAGCCCGCGCCGGTGACGAATCCGCCGCCGGGCATCCAGACGAGGACGGGGCGGGGCTTGCCGGGCTCGGGCGGGCGGCGCGGGGCGGTGACGTTCAGCGTCAGACAGTCCTCGCTCTGCGGAAGGCCGCTCGGCATCTCCGGGGCGTCGGGCTGGACGCAGACGGGTCCGGGCCGCGTGGCGTCGCGTACGCCGGTCCAGGCGTGGGCGGGCTGCGGAGGCCGCCAGCGCAGGGAGCCTACGGGCGGGGCGGCGAAGGGGATGCCCTGGAAGCGGCGTAACCCGTCGCGCGTGGCCGTCCCGCGTACCGCTCCGTCGGTGGTGCGGACGACGGGGGCGGACGTGGCGGCGGACGTGGTGGCGTCCGGCGCGGCGGAGTCCGCGGTCGCCGTGGGCCCGCCCGGCCCGCAGGACGCCAGCGCCGCCGTGACGCCGAGCGCGAGCAGTCCCCGGGCCGCAGCCCGCCTCACTTGCGCGACCTTGTCGGACCTCATGGGCACAGCCTTTCGGAGTGGGGGGAGGGCGGCACGTGCCGCCGTTTTTGCAATGCGACCGCATGGTAATGAGTTCGGCGGCTACTATGCAATGCACTCGCATGGCAAAGGTGGCCGAGTGTGCGAGGCGGGCGAGACGGGGGAGAAGAGCATGCCGAAGGTCGTCGATCACGAGGAACGCAGAGGCCGACTGGTCGAGGCGGTCTGGGAGTTGACCGTCCGCGAGGGCCTGGAAGGCGTGACGCTGCGCAAGGTCGCGGCCGAGGCCGGGGTCTCGATGGGGCAGGTGCAGCACTACTACGCGTCGATGCGGGAGCTGATCCGCGACGCCTTCACCCGCGCCCAGCGGTCCGTCGACGCGAAGGTGCGGGCAAGCATCGAATCCGCAGCCCCCGCAGACTCCGCCGCTTCCGCCGCGTCCACCGCCCCGGAGGCGATCCTGCGCACCTGCCTCCACGCCCTGCTCGCCCGCGACGAGGAGACCAGCAGGCTGGTCCTGCTCTCCGTGGCGGGCCTGGGCCGCGCGGTCTCGGACCCCCGCCTGGCCGAAGTCTTCGCCCCCCAGGACGACTCGCTGCGCGAGTTCACGGCATCGCTGCTCACCGAGGCCCGCCGCGAACGCGGCACAGAGGGCGAGGAGTTCGACGCCCTCACCGAGGCGGACATCTGCTGGAGCCTGGCGGAGAGCCTGGCCACGGACGTGGCCCTCGGCCTGCGTACCCCCGAGTCCGCGGAACGGCTCATGACGCATCACATCGACGGCACCTTGACCCGGACCTAGGGGGCGGGGGCGAGTCGTGGGCGCGGGCCTTCCGGACCGACGTCACCAGAACCGGGACAGAGGGCCCACCTTGAACGCCGTCGTGTCCACGCTGATCTTGCCTGCGAACGGGTGGTCGAGGACGACGACGAGCAGCAGGCTGAAGCCGATGAGGGCGGCGACCGAGCCGACGAAGAGGAGGTGGACGCGGCGGCTCTTGATGCCGTAGAGGAAGGTCAGGGGGATGAACACCAGCGCGCCGCCGTACACCAGGGCCTTCAGCAGGCCGGGCAGTTCCTGGCGGGCGATGGTCATGCGGGCCCGGCGATGGGCGACCACCTCATTGAGGTCGTCGATCGCCTCGCCGTAGAAGGCCTTCTCCTTCTCGGTGCGCGGCTCGTACGTCTGGAGCGAGGAGAACAGGTCCTCCATCTGGCGCTGGGCGACGCTGTACTGCGGATTCCCGGTCCGCATGAGGGGCCACTGCACGTCGACGACCTTGTGGATGTAGGCGCCGACGGCCGCGTGGACGCGGTCGCGTCGGGCGGGCGGGAATGCCTGGCTGTCCCAGGTGAGCTGGGCCAGGGCCGACGCCTCGTCCTGCACCACCGCGTCGGCGTCCTGCATCTGGGTCCACAGCGTCACGACGACGAACGCGAGAATGATGCCGTAGATGGCGCCGTACATGCCGATGACGACTCCGACCATGTCGTTGTGCTCACCGTCCGCCAGCCCGGGGTGCCGCCGGTGCGTCAGTACGCTGCCCGCCAGTGCCAGGACGACGACGCCGCCGACGATCAGGGCAGCGATCGCGGCGGTGGACATGCTGTTCAGCAGCCACAGTTCCACAGGCCCCCCAGGCACATAGTCGCGCTCACTCGGTGGTGCACCACGGTGGTGCTGCACCACGGCTGCGACGGATATGCCTGGGGGGCGGGTTCGCCACTCGGAAGGGGGAAGCGGCGTCAGCTCAGGAGTTCCACCTCCGCGAGCGTCGCGGAGCCGTCCGGCACGAGCCGGTAGTGCCCGTACGTACCCGGTTCGTCGATCGAGAACGCCCGGGTCTGCTGGTCCCACGCGAAGGACTCACCGGAACGCTTGTCCAGGTCCTTCCACTTCTTGCCGTCCTTCGAGCCCTGCAGGACCCAGCCGCGCGGCGCCTTCGCCTTGTCGGTCGATGACGTCAGCGTGTACTGCACCGCCTTCGTCTCCTTGCCCACCGGCAGTTCCACCGCCGAGTCCGAAGTCACCTTCGTGTCCGAGGAGTTGTCGAAGAGCGCGCCCTCGCCGTCGAGGGCGTCCTTCCTCGGGGACGGCACCTTGTCGTCCTGTGCGATCGACGCCGGCTGGGCGTTCCTGCCGGAGCCCCACGCGGACGGCTTCGGGCCCATGTCGAACTCCAGGACTCCGCCGCGCGCTATCTCCTTGTGGGGGAGGGCTGTTGACGTCCACTTCCTGCCGTTGACCTCTAGGCCCTGGACGTACACGTTCTCCGCGCTGTTCTTCGGCGCCTTGACGACCAGGTCCCGCCCGTTGTCCAAGTGGACGGTCATCTTGGTGAACTGGGGCGAGCCGATCGCGTACTCGCCGCTGCCCATCACCAGCGGGTAGAAGCCGAGCGAGGAGAAGAGGTACCAGGCCGACTGCTCGCCGTTGTCCTCGTCACCGTGGTAGCCCTGGCCGATCTCGCTGCCGGTGTAGAGCCGCGAGAGGACCTCGCGGACCTTCTCCTGCGTCTTCCACGGCTGCCCGGCCGCGTCGTACATGTACGCCGCGTGGTGGGCGACCTGGTTCGAGTGGCCGTACATGCCCATGCGTACGTCGCGCGCCTCCGTCATCTCATGGATGACGCCGCCGTACGATCCCGCGAACTCGGCGGAACCCGTCTCGGGGATCGCGAAGTACGTGTCGAGCTTGTCGCCGAGGCCCTTGCGGCCGCCGTAGAGGTTGGCGAGACCGCGCGAGTCCTGCGGGGCCGTGAAGGCGTAACCCCAGGCGTTGGTCTCCGTGTAGTCGTAGCCCCACACGCGCGGGTCGAACTTCTCGGACGGTACGCGCCAGACACCCTTGGCGTCCTTGCCCTGGAAGAAGCCGGGGTCCGTGCCCGCTCCCGCCGCCTTGTCGTCGAAGAGGTTCACGTAGTCCTGGGCGCGGTTGAGGAAGTACGCGGACTCCTCCTTGTAGTGCTTCTTGCCCGTCTTCTTGTAGAGGGCCGCGCCCATGCGGGAGATGCCGTAGTCGTTGAGGTAGCCCTCCAGCGCCCAGGAGAGGCCCTCGTGCGTCTCGCTCGGCGTGTAGCCGAGGAAGGGCGACTTCTCCATGCCCTTGCGGCCGACGCCCGAACTCGGCGGCACCACCGTCGCGTTCTTCAGCGCGGCGTCGTACGCGGCCTCCGCGTCGAACTTCACGCCCTTGACGTAGGCGTCGGCGAACGCCACGTCCGATGAGGTGCCCGTCATCAGGTCCGCGTAGCCCGGCGAGGACCAGCGCGAGGTCCAGCCGCCGTCCTTGTACTGCTGCACGAACCCGTCGACCAGCTCGCCCGCCTTCTTCGGGGTGAGCAGGGAGTAGGCCGGCCACGTCGTCCGGTACGTGTCCCAGAAGCCGTTGTTGACGTACGGCTTGCCCTCGACGATCTTCGCGCCGGTGTGGGTCGGGGTGTCGGGACCGGTCTGCGGTGAGAACGGGGACGCGTACGTGTACGTCGCCTTGCCGCCGCCCTCCGGGACGACCTTCTCGAAGCCGGAGTTGGGGTAGAGGTAGAGGCGGTAGAGGGAGGAGTAGAGGCTCGTGCGCTGCCCCTCGCTCGCGCCCTCGACCTCCACCCTGCCGAGGATGTCGTCCCACTGCTTCTGGGCGCGGTCCTCGACCCGGTCGAAGGAGGTGCCCGCCGGGATCTCCTGGCCGAGGTTGGCCTTCGCCTGGTCCAGGCTGATCAGGGACGTCGCTATGCGGAGCGTGACCGTGCGGTCCTTGCCGGGATCGAGGCGGAGGTACCCGGTGACGTCGCCGCCACCGCCGCCGTCCAGCTTGCCGCCCGCAGTCACGGGCGAGTCGAGGACGCCGTACACGAACAGGCGCGTCGCGCCCGTCGACAGACCGGACTTGACGTCCGAGAAGCCGCTCACGACCCCCTTGTCCTTGTCGAGGGTCAGGCCGCCCTTCTCGGAGACGTTGTCGAAGATCACGCTCGCGTCGTCACCGGGATAGGTGAACCGCATCATCGCGGCGTGGTCGGTCGGCGTCATCTCGGCCTTGAGGCCGTTCTCGAACGTCACGCCGTAGTAGTGCGGGCGCGCCGTCTCCTTCTCGTGCCGGAACGCCAGCGCCCGCTTGGTCCGCGAGGCGTTCGGGGTGTCCTTGTCGACCGACGGCATCATCTGGAACGTCTGCCGGTCGCCCATCCACGGGCTCGGCTCGTGGCTCGCGCTGAACGCCTGGATCGTCGGCAGGTTGTCGTCGTTGTTGCCGCGCGCGTAGTCGTAGAGCCAGCTCAGGGAGCCCGCGTTGGTCACCGGCGTCCAGAAGTTGAAGCCGTGCGGGACGGCCGTGGCCGGGAAGGTGTTGCCGCGCGAGAAGCCGCCGCTGGAGTTGGTGCCGCGCGTGGTGTCGGCGTAGTCGGAGAGGTGCGCCTTCGGCTTCGCCGGTGCCTTCTCCTTCAGCGACACGTCGTCCAGCCAGCCGCGGAACTTCGCCGGGCCCTTGGGGGAGTCGTACGCCAGCAGGATCCGGTCGACCGTCTTGCCCGCGGCCACCTCGCCGACGCGCGACGCGACGTTGTTCCACTGGTTGACGTAGAGCACCTTGGACGCGCCCTGGCCCTGCGGGCTCAGCGGGAAGCCGTGCTGGTCCGTGGCCTTGAGGTCGCTGAGGTAGGTGCCGTCGGTGAACGCGAGGTCCACGGAGACGTTCGTCGCGGCGTAGTCGCGGTCGCCCTCGGCCATCGAGGGGAAGACGCGGTACCCGAGCTCGGTGTCGCGCCGCACCGGGACGTTCACGTCGAAGACCTTGTTGTACGAGTAGCCGCGTCCGTCCACCTTGTGGGTGCCCGCATAGCGCAGCGCGTGCGTCCCGGTGAAACCGGCGCGGGACTTGGCGGTGGGCGAGCCGCTGGGGCCGCGGTCCACGAGGCTCAGCATGTCCTCGGGGGCGGGGGCCTCGGTGCCGCCCACCGACAGTTGCGCGTCGGCGAGCTGGAGGGCGTCGTCGGCGCCGTTGTTCGCCGTGACGTCGAGGCGGTAGTGCGCGTACGCCGCCGCGTCCCCGGGCTCGGTGAAGTCGTACTTCTTCGTCTTGTGGCGGCCGTCGAAGGTCTCGCCCTTGCGCTCGTCGAGGACCTTCCAGTCCTTGCCGTCGGCGGAGCCCTTCAGGGTCCAGTCCTTCGGATCGCGCTCGGCGTGGTCATTGGCGGAGGTCAGCGCGTACGTCACGACCTTCGCGGGTTCGTCGAGGTCGAACTCCACCCAGCCGGTCTTGGCGAACGTCAGCCACTTGCTGGTCGCCTCGGCGTCGACGAGGTTCTCCGCGACCTCTCCGGAGCCCGCGTTCTCGCCGCTCGCGCGGACGTCGGTGACGTGGTCGTTCACGCTGCCGGGCAGGCCGGAGCTGAACTCGCCGTTCACGCCCGCGGCCTTCTTCCTGCCGTCGGGGCCCGTCTCGACGGTGCTCAGCCAGTCCGGCCGGGCCTCGCCTTCCTCGAAGGAGGAGACGAACTCCTTGTGTTGGCGGGGAGGCCGCTCCGGCCCGGCGACGGCGGCCCCCTGTGCCGCCGCGACGAGCGCGAGCGCCAGTGCCCCGACGGCGGCGGCCGAGCGGGGTCCTTGACCGGGCGGACGGTGGTGTCTGAAACGAGGTCTGCGTGCCGAGTGCGGCATCCCCGAGCCCCTCCTTGCGAGTTGGACAACGTTGTCACGGTCGCTGCGCAAGGTCTAGTAGGGCGTCAAGTGGTGAGTGGTGTCAAGGCTGTTGGAGGGGCATCCGATGGTGTAGAGGGAGGCGGCACGGGCGTTGCTTTCGCGAACGCGGGGCGTTGTCGTCGCTGATCTCTCGTGCGGGGCCGTGCGGGAAAGTCCATGGAAACCGGCGCGAAAGTCCACGCGTTCGGACGGGGATGTGCGAGAGGTTTCGAGGGAGAACGTCGCAGGTCTCAACTCGGACAAGCCTGCAGACCAAACCTGTATTCGATCTTGCCCACCTGATGGCGAGTGGACTATACCTGTCGGCGTCTGCACGGCCGTTCGGCCGGTCGCGGGCCCGGGACGGCGGCGTGGGGGAGCCCGGGTGCGCCAACTCCCCTTTCCGCCAACCAAATCCGACGTACCACTCGTTTCGCCGCTTCACCGATCCATCGCACGACCCAGCTTCACCGCACGACCCCAGCTTCACACCACCGCGGTGCCGGGGAGGGTCCGGTTCACCGCCTGAGTCCTGGAGAAGGCGAGGACTTGAGCATGGGATCCACCAGCGTCAACCGTCGTGATGTCATGAAGAGGGCGGCAGCCGCCGGTCTGCTCGCGGTGCCCGCCGTCGGGGCGCTCACCTCCTGCGCCAGCGGGGGCGGCGAGGACAACAAGGCCGAAAAGGGCAAGAAGTCCAAGAAGAACCCGCTCGGTGTGAAGCAGGACGCCGACCTTTCGGTCTACATCTTCAACGGCGGATACGGCGACAAGTACGCCCAGTTCGTCACCGACATGTATGCCGAGAAGTACCCCGAGTCCGACCCGGGCCAGAAGGCCACCACGAAGATCGCCACCCAGGTACAGCCGAAGATCGTGCGCGGCAACCCCACGGCGGACGTCGTCAACAACTCCGGCGCCGACCTGATGAACATCGGCAAGCTGGTGCACAACAAGCAGGTCGCCGACCTAGGCGAGGTGCTCGACGCCCCCTCGTGGGACGACCCGAACGTGACGGTGCGCGAGACCCTCGTACCCGTCGTCGAGCAGATGGGCCGCTTCGGCGGCGAGGAGTGCTACCAGCTCAACATCACGCTGACGGTGTACGGCAACTGGTACTCCAAGAAGCTCCTGGAGGAGGGGCTGGAGTCCGAGTACCCGAAGACCTGGGACGAGATGCTCGCGGTCTGCAAGAAGGCCAAGGCCAAGGGCATCCACGGCTGGAGCTACCCGGGCGGCCACCCGCGGTACATGTTCTTCAGTATGTACGCGATGTTCGCCCAGCGCGGCGGCCGCGACGTCACCACGGCGATGGACTACCTGGAGCCGGACGCCTGGAAGCACGACGCGGTCAAGGACGTCTTCGAGGCCTGGGAGGAGCTGGTCGCCAAGAAGTACGTGCTGACCGGCTTCGACGGCACCGAGGCGCACACCGAGATGCAGACCGCGTGGACGAAGGAGGGCAAGTGCCTCTTCGTGCCCAACGGTTCGTGGGTGGAGAACGAGGCCAAGGACACCACGCCCAAGGACTTCGCGATGACGGTCGGCGCGACCCCGTCACTCGACAAGGACGACAAGCTGCCGTTCGGCACCCTCTACGCCCCGGCCGGTGAGCCCTTCATCGTCCCCGCCAAGGCCAAGAACCGTCAGGGCGGCCTGGAGTGGATGCGGATGATGTACAGCAAGGAAGCCGCGCGCAACCTCTTCGAGGAGGTCGGCTCGATGCCCGTCGTCAAGGGCGCCATCGACGGAGTGAAGCTGCCCTCGGGCACCGCGAGCGCCCAGGCGGCGATCGAGGCGGCCGGTGAGAACGTCGTCATCCCGCAGTTCGTCGACTGGTACAACGAGCTGTTCCGCGAGGACTTCAACAACATGATCCACAAGTTCATGATGGGTCAGATCGGCACCAAGCAGGCGATGGACGCCATGCAGAAGGCCGCCGACCGCATCAAGAACGACCCCGACATCACCAAGGTCAAGAAGGCCTGAGCGGGCAGGGCTGAGCAGCGTGAAGACCGACACCCAGGTGGGCAACGGCCGCCCGCCGTCGAAGAGTTCGATGAAGCGGGCGGGCAACGGGACCGGACAGGACGCGCCGAACCGGCTGTTGTTCGTCCTCGCGGTGCTGTTGCCGCCCCGCTTCACCCCCCAGAAGGTCCGCTACGACCGGCGTTACCGCACGCTCGACAAGTACCGCTTCATCGTGGGCTTCCTGATCGTGCCGCTCGCGTTTTACGCGCTGTTCGTCGTCTCGCCCTTCCTGCAGGCGATTTACTACTCGTTCACCGACTGGTCCGGCGGTCCGGTCGCGAACTTCATCGGGTTCGACAACTACCAGAAGATGTGGAACGACGAGAGGTTCTGGGACTCCCTGAAGGTCAGCGCCCTCCTGCTCGTCGTCGCCCCGCTCGTCACCCTCGTCCTCGGCATCTTCTTCGCCTACATGATCACCTCGGGCGGCCGGCACCGCAGGGGACAGGCCATCGCGGGCGTCGCGGGTTCGTCCTTCTACAAGGTCGTCTACTTCTTCCCGCAGGTCCTGTCCGTCGCCATCATCGCGGTGGTGTGGGGGCGCGTCTTCAACACCAACAGCGGCCTGATCAACGGCGGTCTGGACAAGATCGGCATCGAAGGACCCGCCTGGCTCGGCGGCGACCACACCCTCGGTCTGATCTCCCTGCTCACCGTGATCAGCTGGAGCTTCGTCGGCTTCTACGTCGTGCTGTTCTCCGCGGCGATGGGCTCGATCCCCAAGGACATCTACGAGGCGGCGCTCCTGGACGGGGCGGGCCGCGCCCGCACCTTCTTCAGCGTCACGCTCCCGCTGATCTGGGACACGGTGCGCACCGGCTGGATCTACATGGGCATCCAGGCGCTCGACACCTTCGCGATCTGCCTCGTCATGGTGCCGCCGCACGTACTGAAGGTCACCCCGGTCTTCCTTTACGAACGGTTCCGTGACGGCCAGTACGGCTACGCCACGTCCATCGGCGTCGTCCTTCTCGTCCTCAGCATGGTGTTCTCCCTGATCATCATGCGGGTCGGGAATCGCGACCGGATCGAATACTGAGACCGCGGGAGCCACTGCATCATGACCACGACCGCCACCGCCGCGCCCCGCCCCGAGACCGCCGACGCGCCCGGCCGCCAGAAGGAGACGGGCACCACCCTCAACGTCTTCTCGCACGCCTTCCTCGTCCTGTGGGTGATCCTCGCGGCGGGACCCCTGATCTGGGTCGCGCTCACCGCGTTCCGTCCCTCGGTGGAGATCCTCAGCGACCCGATGGGCTGGCCCGCCTCCTTCCACTGGGAGAACTTCACCAACGCGTGGAACAAGGCGAACATCGGCCAGTACACCCTCAACTCGCTGATCATCCTGGCGGGTTCGCTGACCGGCACCATGCTGCTCGGCTCGATGGCGGCCTATGTCATCGCCCGCTTCACCTTCCCGGGCAACCGCGTCATCTTCATGCTGTTCGCGGGCGGCATGATGTTCCCCGTCATCCTGGCGCTCGTCCCGCTCTTCGCGGTCATGGAGAACTTCGGTCTCCTCGACACCCGGCCGGGGCTGATGATCGCGTACATCGCGTACTCGCTGCCCTTCACCACCTTCTTCCTGACCTCCTTCTTCCGTACGCTGCCGACCGGCGTGCAGGAGGCGGCGATGGTCGACGGGGCCTCGCACACCCGCACCTTCTTCCAGATCATGCTGCCGATGGCCAAGCCGGGCCTGGTCAGCATCGGCATCTTCAACTTCCTCGGCCAGTGGAACCAGTACCTGCTCCCGCTGCTGCTCAACAACGAGGACGAGAAGAGCTACGTGCTGCCCCAGGGCCTCGCCTCGCTCGCGGTCTCGCAGGGCTACCGCGGCGACTGGGGCGCGCTCTTCGCGGGCCTGACGATCGCCATGCTGCCGGTGCTCGTCGTGTACGCGGTCTTCCAGCGGCAGGTGCAGGCCGGCCTGACCGCGGGGGCCATCAAGTGACCTGGTGGAGAAGGTGATTTCAGCTTGGCCACGAAAGTGGTCTACGCCTGTTGAGGCAAAACGGGGCGTGAGTAGTGTCGGCGCCACGGCGCTGCGGGGGGCGACTGTACGCGCTCACGTCGACACCGATGTCGAAGGGTTGAACAGCAATGAGGAATCGAATAGTCGCCACCGGTGCGGCAACGCTCTGCATGGCGCTGGGACTTGCCGCCTGCAGCGGGGACAGCGACAGCGGTGACAGCAAGACCATCAAGCTCGTCGCGGCCGACTACGGCGACAAGGCCTCCAACGCCTCCAAGGTGTACTGGGCCGAGGTCAAGAAGGAATTCGAGAAGGCCAACGAGGGCTACACGGTCGACGTCCAGGTCATCAACTGGAACGACATCGACAAGCAGGTCAAGAACATGATCCAGGCGGGCAACGAGCCCGACCTGCTGCAGACCGGCGGCTATGCGGACAAGGTCGCCGACGACCTGCTCTACAAGGCGGACGAGGTCCTCTCGCGCGAGACCCGCGACAACCTCATCCCGTCCTTCGCCGAGGCCGGCGAGGTCGACGGCGACCAGTACGGCATCCCCTGGGTCTCCTCCAGCCGCGTGATGTTCTACAACAAGGACGTCTTCAAGAAGGCCGGGATCAAGAGCCCGCCGAAGACGTGGGACGAACTCGCCGACGCCGCAAAGAAGATCAAGGACAAGAAGGCCGCCGACACCCCCTACGCCCTGCCCCTCGGCCCCGAGGAGACCCAGGGCGAGTCGATGATGTGGGAGCTCGGCAACGGCGGCGGCTACACCGACGCCGACGGCAAGTACACCCTCGACAGCGCCAAGAACGTCGAGACCTTCGAGTGGCTCAAGACCAACCTGGTCAAGCCCGGCCTCACCTACGCCAACCCGGCCTCCACCGACCGCAAGACGGCCTTCGCGGACTTCGCGGCCGGCAAGGTCGGCATGCTCAACGGCCACCCGAGCCTGATCCAGATGGCCAAGGACGGCAAGGTCGACTACGGCGTCGTGCCCATCCCGGGCAAGGAGGGCCCGCTGCAGAGCACCCTCGGCGTGGCCGACTGGATGATGGCGTTCAAGGACGGCGGAGCGGAGAAGGAGGGCGTGAAGAAGTTCCTGGACTTCACGTACTCCAAGAAGATGCTGGCGTTCGACGAGATGTACAACCTCATGCCGGTCACCAAGGACGCCCTGAAGCAGATGACGGACAGCGGCAAGCACAAGGACCTGGAGCCGTTCTTCCAGGTGCTGCCGAACGCCAAGTTCTACCCGCTGGGCGACACCTCCTGGGACGTCGTCTCCGCCGAGATGAAGAAGACCGGCGGCAAGGCCGTCTCCGACGACCCGAAGACGGTTCTCGGTGACCTGCAGAAGAAGGCGGAGTCGGCAGCCGCCGAGTCCAAGTAGCCGCCCCCGTAATCAAGTTCGCTCAGTTCACCCAGTTCGCAAGGAGACCTTGTGTCACTGAAGGCCCCTCCGTCCACGGCCGAGTCCGGCCGGGGACGGGGCGGGCGCGCACCCGGGCCGGTGAGCCGCCGCACCGGCATCGCCCGGCTCGGCCCGCTGCCCTGGATAGCGCCCGTCATCCTGCTGATCCTCGCCGTGGTCGTCTGGCCCGTCATCGAGCTGATCCGCACCTCGTTCCTCAACATCTCCATCGCCGGCAAGGTGCGCGGCAGCGCCGGGACCGACAAGTTCAAGAAGCTCTTCGAGGAGAGCGACTTCGGGTCCGTCCTGTTCTGGACGGTGGTGTGGACGGTCGTCGTCGTCACGGTGACGATGCTGCTCTCGCTGGCCCTGGCCCAGCTGTTCAACCAGAAGTTCCCCGGCCGCCGCATCGCCCGCTGGGCGCTGATCGCCCCCTGGGCGGCGTCCGTCCTGATGACCTCCATCGGCTTCAAGTGGATGCTCAACCAGACCGCGGGCGTGCTCAACACGTTGATGCTCGACCTCGGTCTGATCGACAGCTCCAAGGACTGGCTGGGCAAGCCGGAGACCGCGTGGCCGTGGATGATGGCCGTCGCCGTCTTCGTCTCCCTGCCCTTCACCACGTACACGCTGCTCGCCGGGCTCCAGACCATCCCCCAGGACGTCTACGAGGCGTCGCGGATCGACGGTGCGGGCTCCTGGCAGACGTACCGCCACATCACGCTGCCGATGCTGCGGCCCGCGTTCCTCGTGGGTGTGGTCATCAACCTCATCAACGTCTTCAACTCCTTCCCGATCATCTGGGCCATGACCCAGGGCGGTCCGGGCTACGACACCTCCACGTCGATGGTGTTCATGTACAAGCTGAAGGAGACCGACATCGGTGAGTCCGCGGCCATGTCGGTCGTCAACTTCCTGATGGTCGTGGTGCTCGTGCTGATCTTCCTGAAGGTCAGCCGGTGGAACGAGGAGGACTGATGGCCACCGCGACGGCGACCCGCCCGGCGCCGCAGAAGGGCGGCGGCTCCCGGCCGAAGCGCACCTTCCGGCCGCGCACGCTGGTCATCACGGCCTGCGCCTGGCTCCTTGCGGCGATCTTCCTCGCGCCGTACCTGGAGATGATCGTCACCGCGCTCCGCCCCAAGGAGGAGCTGCGGGACCGCACGTACCTGCCCCAGAACCTGGAGTGGGCGAACTTCATCGACGTATGGAAGGAGTCGGAGCTCGGCCAGAACCTCCAGGTGACGCTGCTCGTGGCAGGCGGCGCCACGCTGCTGGTCCTGCTGGTCTCGCTCCCGGCCGCCTACTACACGGCGCGCATGCGCTACCGCGGCCGCAAGCTGTTCCTCCTGCTCGTCCTCGTCACGCAGATGTTCCAGCCCACGGCGCTGCTCGTCGGCCTGTACCGGGAGTTCCACCAGCTGGACATGCTCAACTCGGTCTGGACGCTGATCCTCACCAACGCGGCGTTCAACCTCGCCTTCGCGGTCTGGATCCTGACGGCCTACATCAGCTCGATCCCACCGGAGCTGGAGGAGGCCGCGATGGTGGACGGCACGAGCCGCTTCGGCGCCATGATCAAGGTGACACTCCCGCTGGCGCTGCCGGGCGTGGTGACGGCCATGATCTTCACCTTCATCACGGCCTGGAACGAGTTCGTGATGGGCCTCACCCTCACCACGGAGCCGGACAAGCAGCCGCTGACGGTCGGCATCAACAACTTCATCGGCAACTACACGGTGCAGTGGAACTACCTGTTCGCGGCATCGGTGGTCGCCATCGTCCCGGTCATCGTGCTGTTCGCCGTCATCGAGAGGCATGTGGTGTCGGGGCTGACGGCGGGTTCGGTGAAGTAGACCGTGCCGCGGGACGCGCTTGTGGCGCCCGCGGGACACCGGCGCCAGGAATCCGGGCGGCACGGAGGGCTCAGGTGGCCCCGCGTGCCGCCCGGTCGTCGATCGGCGCGAGGTACGGTCTCCGCCCCTGCTTGATCCTCGTCAAGGACTTGACTGCGACATCTCCTTCGGCAGAGTTTGGAGTTCACAACTTGTACGGGCGGCTAAGTGCCGTACGTCATACGGCAAAGGGTGGATGAGTCAATGGAGACTCCGGGGTCGCAGTCCTCTCTGCACCGGGCCAATCTGGAGCGGGTCGTGCGCGCCGTGCGGCTCGCCGGGTCGCTCACGCAGGCGGAGATCGCGAGAGCGACGGGCCTGTCGGCCGCGACGGTCTCCAACATCGTCCGGGAGCTGAAGGACGGCGGGACCGTCGAGGTCACGCCCACGTCGGCGGGCGGCAGGCGGGCCCGCAGCGTCTCGCTCAGCGGGGACGCGGGCATCGTCATCGGTGTCGACTTCGGCCACACGCACCTGCGCGTGGCCGTGGGGAACCTCGCCCACCAGGTACTCGCCGAGGAGGCCGAGCCGCTGGACGTCGACGCGTCCGCCGCGCAGGGCTTCGACCGGGCCGAGCAGCTGGTCAGCAGGCTGATCGCGGCCACGGGCGTCGACCCCACGAAGATCGCGGGCGTCGGGCTCGGTGTGCCGGGGCCCATCGACGTGGAGTCCGGGACCCTCGGCTCGACGTCGATCCTGCCGGGCTGGACCGGCACCAAGCCGGCCGAGGAGCTGGGGGCCCGCCTCGGCGTTCCCGTGCACGTCGACAACGACGCCAACCTCGGCGCGCTTGGTGAGCTGGTCTGGGGGAGCGGCCGGGGCGTCAAGGACCTCGCCTACATCAAGGTCGCCAGCGGTGTGGGCGCCGGCCTCGTCATCAGCGGGCGGATCTACCGGGGGCCCGGGGGCACCGCGGGCGAGATCGGGCACATCACGCTCGACGAGTCGGGTCCCGTCTGCCGCTGCGGCAACCGCGGCTGCCTGGAGACCTTCACCGCGGCCCGCTATGTCCTGCCGCTGCTCCAGTCCAGCCACGGCACGGACCTGACCATGGAGCGCGTGGTGGGCCTCGCGCGCGACGGCGACCCCGGGTGCCGCCGGGTGATCGCGGACGTCGGGCGGCACATCGGCAGTGGCGTCGCGAATCTCTGCAACCTGCTCAACCCCTCCCGTGTCGTGCTCGGCGGTGATCTCGCGGAGGCCGGCGAGCTGGTACTCGGGCCCATCAGGGAGTCCGTCGGGCGGTACGCGATCCCGAGTGCGGCGCGTCAACTGTCCGTACTCCCCGGGGCACTTGGGGGACGGGCCGAGGTGCTCGGCGCGCTGGCCCTCGCCCTGAGCGAGATGGGCGATTCAACCCTTTTGGATGGAACGCTGCCCGCGAGCGCACCTGCCTTCACTTAGATAACGCATGGCACCGTTGTCATCTCGTTAAGGATTTACTCCTTGACGCTGGTGTGGCGGCCGAGTTGACTTCGAGCCACCTCGGCCGCAACGACGCGGCCTCGTCAGGGAGGCACCCCACCATGAACGCAATGACGCGTCGCGTCGTCATAGGCACGGCCGCGGTTTCGATGGCACTCGCCATGACCGCATGTGGCAAGGCCGGAGACGGCGACGAAGAAAAGGGCGGCGGCGACAACAAGACCATCGGTCTGCTGCTCCCCGAGAACAAGACCACCCGGTACGAGACCTTCGACCGCCCCATCATGGAGGCGAAGATCAAGGAACTCTGCTCGGAGTGCGAGGTCAAGTACAACAACGCCGGTCAGGACATCGAGACCCAGAAGAAGCAGTTCGAGGCCCTCATCACGCAGGGCGTCAAGGTGATCATTCTCGACGCGGTCGACTACAAGTCCACCAAGTCCTGGGTCAAGCAGGCGGACGCCAAGGGTGTGAAGGTCGTGGCCTACGACCGCCTCGCCGAGGGCCCCCTCTCCGCCTACGTGAGCTACGACAACGAGAAGATCGGCCGCCTGCAGGGCGGCGCCATGGTCAAGGCGCTCGGCGCCAAGGCCAAGGACGCCAACGTCGTCATGATCAACGGCTCGCCGACCGACCCGAACGCCCCCTTCTTCAAGAAGGGCGCCCACTCGGTGCTCGACAAGAAGGTCAAGGACATCGCGTACGAGCAGGACATCCCGGACTGGTCGCCCGACGAGGCGAACCGCAAGATGTCCTCCGCGATCGACAAGCTCGGCAAGGACGGCATCCAGGGCGTCTACGCCGCCAACGACGGCATGGCGGGCGGCGTGATCACCGCGCTCAAGCAGCGCGGTATCAAGGTCCCCGTCGGTGGTCAGGACGCCGAACTCGCGGGTGTGCAGCGCCTGTTGAGCGGCGACCAGGACTACACGATCTACAAGGAGATCAAGCCGGAGGCCCAGACCACCGCCGAGATCGCCGTGCGCCTGCTCCAGGGCAAGAACATCGACGACGTCACCGACCAGAAGGTGAACTCGCTCAGCGGCGACTTCAAGGACATCCCCGCCAAGCTGTACGACGCGCAGGCGATCACCAAGGACGAGGTCGCCGACACGATCGTCAAGGACAAGGTCTACAAGGTCAGCGAGATCTGCACGGCCCAGTACAAGAAGGCGTGCGACGCCGCGGGTATCAAGTAACTCCCGCTTGCGGTAAAGCCGTTCGTACGAAGTGAGTTCCGCGGAGCGTGAGAGCGCTCCCCGGGCGTACGTGCGACGGCCTCCAGTACCGGTCCGGTGCCCGCCTCACAAACCGCCCCGCAATCGGAGGGGCGGGCACCGGACTTGCCCTTGACGCACCACCATCCCCGCCGGTCAGGCGGCGAAGGAGATGATTCACGTGTCCGCTACGCCCGTGCTGGCGTTGCGCGGGGTCTCCAAGCGGTTCGGCGCCGTCCAGGCGCTCACGGACGTAGACCTCGAAATCCACACCGGTGAGGTGGTCGCCCTGGTCGGCGACAACGGCGCCGGCAAGTCCACCCTCGTCAAGACGATCTCGGGCGTTCACCCGATCGACGACGGCACCATCGAGTGGGAGGGCAAGGGGGTCCGCATCGGACGCCCGCACGACGCCCAGAACCTCGGCGTCGCCACCGTCTACCAGGACCTCGCGCTCTGCGACAACCTCGACGTCGTCGCCAACCTGTTCCTCGGCAGCGAGCTGAAGAGCGCCTCCGTCCTCGACGAGATCAAGATGGAGAAGCGGGCCAGGGAGCTCCTGGACACCCTCTCCATCCGCATCCCCAGCGTCCGCATTCCGGTCGCGGCGCTCTCCGGCGGTCAGCGCCAGGTCGTCGCCATCGCCCGCGCGCTGGTCGGGGACCCCAAGGTCGTCATCCTCGACGAGCCCACCGCCGCCCTCGGCGTCGAGCAGACCGCACAGGTCCTCGACCTGGTGGAGCGCCTGCGCGAGCGCGGCCACGGCGTGATCCTCATCAGCCACAACATGGCCGACGTGAAGGCCGTCGCGGACAAGGTCGCGGTGCTGCGGCTCGGCCGCAACAACGGCGTCTTCTCCGTCGCCGACACCACCAACGAAGAGATCATCGCCGCCATCACCGGCGCCACGGACAACGCCGTCACCCGCCGCAAGGCGCGCACGGCCACGGTGACGAAGGAGGACGCCAAGTGAGCGACCTCGCCAAGACCCCGAAGCCCGCAACGGACACCCCGCCCGTCGAGGAGTCGGCGGCGCCCGTCCCGGCCGTCGATCCGCGCCTGCTCATCCGCGAGGAGGGCCTGGCCGGCTACTGGACCGAGTTCAAGCGCAAGATGCGCGGCGGTGAGCTCGGCTCGCTGCCCGTCGTCATCGGCCTGATCGTCATCGCGATCATCTTCCAGGCGAAGAACGACCACTTCCTGGACGCGAGCAGCCTCGCGAACATCGCGGTCTTCACCTCCGGCCTCGGCATCATGGCCGTCGGCATCGTCTTCGTGCTGCTGCTCGGCGAGATCGACCTCTCGGTCGGCTCGGTGGCCGGCATGGGCGCGGCGGTCTGGGCCGTGCTGAGCGTCACACACGGTCTCAACGACTGGCTCGCGGTGTTCATCGCCATCGCGACGGGCCTGGTCATCGGCGCCGTCCACGGCTTCTTCTTCGCCAAGATCGGCGTGCCCGCCTTCGTGGTCACCCTCGCGGGCTTCCTCGGCTGGAGCGGTGTGCAGATCTGGCTGATGGGCGGCGAAGGGAGCATCAACACTCCCGAGGGCAGCGTCGTCGAGGACCTGACCGGTCACTTCTTCGCCGAGAAGGCCGCGGCGTACGGTCTCGCGGCCGTCGCGATCATCGCGTACGCGGGATCCCTGCTGCTCGACAGCAGGCGCCGCAAGGCCGCAGGGCTGCCCTCGCGCCCCGTCAGCGAGATCGTGCTGCGCACGGTCGTCGTCGCCGTCCTCGCGGGCGGCGCGGCGTACGAGCTGAACGAGCCGGTCGGCGCCCGTGGCCTGCCGCTGGCCCTGGTGCTGTTCCTCGCCGTTCTGGTCGTCGCGGATTTCGTGGCGCGGCGCACCACCTTCGGCCGCCAGGTCTTCGCGGTCGGCGGCAACGCGGAGGCCGCGCGGCGGGCCGGCATCAGCGTGGACCGGGTCCGGATCACCGTCTTCGCGATCTCCGGCATGCTGGCGGCCTTCGGCGGGCTCTTCATCGCGAGCCAGTCGGGTGGCGCGACGAAGAGCCTGGGCGGCGGCAACACGCTGATGATGGTGATCGCGGCGGCGGTCATCGGTGGCACGAGTCTCTTCGGCGGGCGGGGCAAGGTGTGGTCCGCGCTGCTCGGGATGCTCGTGATCCAGTCGATTCAGCAGGGACTGAATCTGCTGGGGATGGCGAGTGAGATCCAGTACATGATCACGGGGGCGGTGCTGCTGGCCGCGGTGGTCATCGACTCGGTTTCTCGGCGTACCCAGAAGTCGGCAGGGCGGGCTTAGCGGTCTGTCGGCTGCCGGTCCGTTTGGGCTGGTCGCGCAGTTCCCCGCGCCCCTGAAGGGGCGCGGCCGATGCACCGCAAGGGGAACAATTGTGCCCCTTGCGGTGCATCTGTTCGTGTGACCGGGAAAACGCCTCCCGGACGCGGGTCCCGGCGGCGGAACATTAGACTCGACAGACCCGGCAATGCTCGAACAGCACATGTCAGCTCTACTGCAAGGAGGCACGGGTGCCGCTGCTGACCCGCATCACGGGACCGCGCGATCTGGACCGGCTCAGCGCCGAGGAGCTGAACCAGCTGGCCGGAGAGATCCGCGGCTTCCTCGTCGACGCAGTCTCCAAGACCGGCGGCCACCTCGGCCCCAACCTCGGCGTGGTCGAGCTCACCATCGCCCTGCACCGCGTCTTCGAGTCGCCCCAGGACAAGGTCCTCTTCGACACCGGCCACCAGAGCTACGTGCACAAGCTGCTCACCGGCCGCCAGGACTTCGGCAAGCTGCGGGGCAAGGGCGGCATCTCCGGCTACCCCTCGCGCGCCGAGTCCGACCACGACGTGATCGAGAACAGCCACGCCTCCACGGTCCTCGGCTGGGCCGACGGCCTGGCCAAGGCCAACCAGGTGCGCGGCAAGGACGACCACGTCGTCGCCGTCATCGGTGACGGCGCCCTGACCGGCGGCATGGCCTGGGAGGCGCTGAACAACATCGCGGCCGCCAAGGACCGCCCGCTGGTCATCGTCGTCAACGACAACGAGCGCTCCTACGCCCCCACGATCGGTGGTCTCGCCAATCACCTGGCGACGCTGCGCACCACCGACGGGTACGAGCGTTTCCTGGCCCGCGGGAAGGACATCCTGGAGCGCACGCCGGTCGTCGGCAAGCCGCTCTACGAAACCCTGCACGGCGCCAAGAAGGGCCTGAAGGACTTCATCGCCCCGCAGGGCATGTTCGAGGACCTCGGCCTGAAGTACGTCGGCCCCATCGACGGCCATGACATCGAGGCCCTGGAGTCCGCCCTGCAGCGAGCCAAGCGCTTCGGCGGCCCGGTCATCGTGCACTGCCTCACCGAGAAGGGCCGCGGCTACAAGCCCGCCGAGGAGGACGAGGCCGACCACTTCCACGGCATCGGCCCGATCCACCCCGACACCGGCCTGCCCATCGCGGCGGGCGGCATGGACTGGACGTCCGTGTTCGGCGAGGAGATGGTCAAGCTCGGCCACGAGCGTGAGGACATCGTCGCGATCACCGCCGCCATGCTGCAGCCGGTCGGCCTGCAGCGGTTCTCCAAGGAGTTCCCCGAGCGGGTCTACGACGTGGGCATCGCCGAGCAGCACGCGGCCGTCTCGGCGGCGGGCCTGGCCACCGGCGGTCTGCACCCCGTCTTCGCGGTGTACGCGACCTTCCTCAACCGCGCCTTCGACCAGGTCCTGATGGACGTCGCCCTGCACAAGTGCGGCGTGACCTTCGTCCTGGACCGCGCGGGCGTCACCGGCACCGACGGGGCCTCGCACAACGGCATGTGGGACATGTCGATCCTGCAGTGCGTGCCGACCCTGCGGATCGCCGCGCCGCGCGACGCCGACCAGGTCCGCGCCCAGCTGCGCGAGGCCGTCGAGGTCGATGACGCCCCCACCGTCGTGCGCTACTCCAAGGGCGCGGTCGGCCCGGCGGTCAAGGCCGTCGGCAAGGTCGGCGGCATGGACGTGCTCCGCAAGCCGGGCGTGGGCAGGCCCGACGTCCTGCTCGTCTCCGTCGGCGCGCTCGCGCCCATGTGCCTGGAGATCGCCGACCTGCTCGACAAGCAGGGCATCTCCACGACCGTCGTCGACCCCCGCTGGGTCAAGCCGGTCGACGAGGCCATGGCGCCGCTCGCCGAGCAGCACCGCGTCGTCGTCACCGTCGAGGACAACTCCCGCTCGGGCGGCGTCGGTTCGGCGATCGCCCAGGCCCTGCGCGACGCGGGCGTCGACGTGCCGCTGCGCGACTTCGGCATCCCGCCGCGCTTCCTCGACCACGCGTCCCGCAAGGAGATCATGGCCGAGATCGGCCTGACCGCCCCGGACATCGCTCGCCAGGTGACGGGTCTGGTCGCCAAGCTGGACGGCAGGTTCGAGCGCTCCACCGCGGCCGCGGTGGACTCCGTGGAGCCCGCCCGCGACTGACGTCAACCCGCACCGCCGAAGGGCCGGTCTCCACACCCTGTACGGGTGGTGGGACCGGCCCATTCGCGTGAATGGGCCCGTGCCGGGGCTTAGGCGGTACTCGGCCTCTCGATCATGTCGGGGACGACAACGTGGGAGGTACGCCCGTGAGCAGCACCCTCTTCAGGACGAAGAGCGTCGAGCAGTCCATCAAGGACACCGAGGAGCCGGAGCACGCGCTCAAGAAGTCGCTGTCCGCACTCGACCTCACGGTCTTCGGCGTCGGCGTCATCATCGGAACGGGCATCTTCGTCCTGACCGGGAAGATCGCCAAGGAGACCGCGGGGCCCTCGGTCGCGCTGGCCTTCGTCGTCGCGGGCCTCGTCTGCGGCCTCGCGGCGCTCTGTTACGCCGAGTTCGCCTCGACGGTGCCGGTGGCCGGGTCCGCGTACACCTTCTCGTACGCCTCACTCGGTGAGTTCCCGGCCTGGATCATCGGCTGGGACCTGATCCTGGAGCTGGCGCTCGGCTGCGCCGTGGTCGCCGTCGGCTGGTCCGGGTATCTGCGCTCGCTCCTGGACACCGCGGGGATGCATCTGCCGCAGGCGCTGAGCGGGACGCACGACGGCCAGTTCGGCTTCGACCTGCTGGCCTGTCTGCTCGTGCTCGTCCTGACCGGCATCCTCGTCGCGGGGATGAAGCTGTCCTCGCGGGTCACCAGCGTGATCGTGGCCGTCAAGGTCACCGTGGTGCTCCTGGTCATCATCGTCGGCGCGTTCTTCATCACCGGCGCCAATTACGACCCGTTCATCCCGCCCACCGAGCACGTCGAGGGGGGCGGCGGCATCACCGCGCCGCTGGTCCAGCTGATCTTCGGGTTCACGCCCTCCAACTTCGGCGTGATGGGCATCTTCACCGCCGCGGCCGTCGTCTTCTTCGCGTTCATCGGCTTCGACATCGTCGCGACCGCCGCCGAGGAGACCCACAACCCGCAGCGCGACGTGCCCCGCGGCATCCTCGGCTCGCTCTTCATCTGCACGATCCTGTACGTCGCCGTCTCCGTCGTCGTCACGGGCATGCAGAAGTACACCGAGCTCTCCACGGACGCGCCGCTCGCGGATGCCTTCAAGGCCGTCGGGCACCCCTTCTGGGCGGGTCTGATCAGCTTCGGCGCGGCCGTCGGCCTCACCTCGGTCTGCATGATCCTGCTGCTCGGCCAGACCCGCGTCTTCTTCGCGATGAGCCGCGACGGACTCCTCCCGCTGACCTTCTCCAAGGTCCACCCCAAGTTCGGCACGCCGTATCGCTCGACGATCCTGCTCGGCGGGATCGTGGCGGTCGTCGCGGGCTTCACCTCCATCGACGAACTGGCCGAACTGGTCAACATCGGCACGCTGTTCGCCTTCGTCGTGGTCGCCCTCGGCGTCATCCTGCTCCGCAAGCAGCGCCCCGACCTGCCGCGCGCCTTCCGTACGCCGCTGGTGCCGTTCGTCCCGATCCTGTCGGTCCTCGCCTCGCTGTGGCTGATGCTGAACCTGCCGGCGGAGACCTGGCTGCGGTTCGGTGTCTGGATGGTGCTCGGCATCGTCATCTACTTCGTGTACGGGCGCTCGCACAGCCGGCTGCTCCAGCGGGACCCGAAGGCTGGTGACGCTTTGTAGTCATCTGCTATTCGGCACGCCTTCTTTCCCGGCCCTGTATGTCCCGATCCGATGGGAAGTGCGGGGCCGGATAGCGTGCACCGTATGCTCGCCGCGCCCTCCGCATCACTACGCTCCGTACGCAATCTCCGGGTGCCGGGCCCGCGCAAGGAGTACGTCCCCGACGGGGGCACACGGGACCCGTACTGGACCCGGCTGCTCCCGCTGCTCGCCGCCCTCGCGTGCGTGACCCGGCTGCCGTCCTTCCGGTGGCCGCTGTGGAACCCCGACGAGGGGTATCTCGCCGTCCAGGCAAGGATGTTGGCGCACGGCGGCGAGCTCTACGAGACGGTCGTCGACCGCAAGCCGCCGCTCGTCCCCTGGTTGTACGCGGGCGCCTTCGCGCTCTGCGGCGACGCCTCGCTGCTGCCGCTCAAGATCCTCGCGGTCGCCGCCCAGCTCCTGACCGCGGTGCTGTTGGTCTCGCTGGCCCGGCGCCGCTGGGGCGACGAAGCGGGCCGTACGGCAGGCGTCCTCCACCTGTTGATCTCGATCGGCCTCAACCCGGAGGACGCCCAGGCGGCCACCTTCGAGATCTTCATGCTGCCGTGCACGGCAGCCGCCATGTGGTGCGCGGACCGCCGTAGATGGGGTGCCGCGGGCGCCGCCGTGGCCTGTGCCTTCCTCGCCAAGCAGACCGGGGGAGCGGTGCTGCTGCCTGTCGTCTGGCTGCTGTGGCGCGCCGGGGCGCCCCGGCGGGACGCGCCGCGCCTGGCGGCCGGGCTGTGCGGCCCCGTGCTCGCCGCGGCCCTGCTGACGACGCCCTCGGGGTTCCTGTTCTGGACGGTGACGGGATCGGGTGCGTACGCCTCCTTCACCGGCTCCGAACTCCACGTCCTGGGGCGGGGGTTGGTGAACGCGGCGATCCTCGCCGTGGCCTGCGCGGGGATCATCCCGCCGGTGGTGCGGGTCCTGCGGGTCGCGCGGACCGGGGTGGGGGAGCTGTGGCTGTGGCTCGCGTCCTCGGTGGCCGCGGTACTGCTCGGCTTCCACTTCTTCGGGCACTACTACCTTCAACTCATGCCGCCACTGGCCCTGTTGGGCGCGGCGGCGCTGCAGATCCTGCCGCGCGAGCGGACGGTGCGGGCGATCGTCGCCTCGGGGGGCGTGTGTGCGGTGTTCCTGGCGTGGGGGCTGCTGGTGCCGAGGCCGGAACTGGCGCATGCGGCGCGCCTCGCGGAGACGGTCAGGGCGCATACCGCTCCGCAGGACCGGGTGTTGTTCTGGGGGATGCATCCGGAGGCGTACTGGCTGGCGGACCGGGCGCCCGCCAGCCGCTATCTGACGGCAGGGCTGCTCACGAATTACAGCGGGGGGCGGAACGGGCCGCAGGTGGGGGAGAAGTACGGGGTCGCAGGCGCTTGGCCTGTCTTTCGTGAGGAGTTGCGCGCCCGCCCGCCGGTGATGGTGGTGGACGACTCCCGGGGCAAACCGTTCGCGCCGGAACGGGTTCCTTCGCTCCGGCGGGTTCTGGCGGTGGGGTATGAGCCGGTGATGTGGGTGGAGGGGGCGGTGGTGTATGTGCGGGTGGAGGAGTAGGGATGGTTGTTCGTCTGCGGCTCGGTGGGGGCTGGTCGCGCAGTTCCCCGCGCCCCTATCGGGCCACGGATGCTGACGAACGGTGGATCGGCCCC
>NZ_JBEZCG010000009.1:54595-304808 GCF_040647455.1 Streptomyces sp. NPDC041068 | reverse complement strand
CGTCAGGGGCGCGGGGAACTGCGCGAGTAACGACGAACTACTTGCACTCGACGACGCACTGGTCGCCCCGTCAGGGGCGCGGGGAACTGCGCGAGTAACGACGAACTACTTGCACTCGACGACGCACTGGTCGCCCCGTCAGGGGCGCGGGGAACTGCGCGAGCAACCACGAATCACTCGCACCCGACGACGCGACCGGTCGCCCCGTCAAGGGGCGCGGGGAACTGCGCGACAAGCCCCCACCTACCCGCAGATTCCCACCTCCGTCACCACCCCCGCGTCACCGTCGACAATGCCTCAACCGCCCGCCGCCCTTCCTCCCGCTTCTCGCGAATCGCCGGGCCGAACTCCACGTGCAGGAACGGCACATTCCGGTCCTCGGCCGCTCGGCCCTGGATGTTCTTGCGGCCGGCCAAGGGGCAGTCCTTGACCCAGGCCCGGCAGACCTTGTACCCGCGGTCCTTGAGTGAGTCCGCCAAGGCGCGAGCCTCCCGCACTGCCTTGTCGCCGCTGCCCGTGGAGGCCACCACGTCGTACCCAGGAGCCGAGTCGTCCGCCATGCCGTGGAGTTGGACGCCGGGCAGGCCCCGCCTGGCCAGCTCGGCGCAGATCGCGTGGAACACCGTGTCCCTGCGGTGCGCGACGTCCGCCCCGCCGCCGCGCCCCGCTTTGCGATGCGCACCCGCGATCACCAGGATGCCGCCGGGGGAGCGGCGAAGGAGTTCCGCGCCGAGCCGTTCGGTGTTCTGGTCGGCCACGGGGTGCGGCACCTGCACGGACCAGCGCGCCGGTCCTTCGAGGTCGATGTAGACCCGGCCCCAGCCGCGCGGCGCCGCGCCGCCCTCGGAGCGGTCGGCGATCTCCGCGTACCGCCGCCCGGTGGCCTTGTCGGTGACCGTGCGCACCGCGAAGTCCACGTCGGACAGGCGACGTTCGGCTTCGGGGCGCCGGTGGTCGAGGAGGAGCGCGACGCCTTCGGCGACCGTGCGGCGGTCGGTGCGCGAGGGGCGGCGGTATCCGCTGTCCTCGTGGAAGCCCGCGGTGTATCCGGTGATGAGCTCCGTCAGGTCGTCGCCGTCGTCCCGGCCCCCCGGGGCCGAGGCGGAGGGACGGCCCTCCTCGCCCCCGTGTTCTCCGTCACTCCCCGAAGGGCTCCCGCACTGCGCGAGGCTCAGGACGGCGGCGGTGACGAGGGCGAGAACCCCGAGCTTCTTTGCGGTCGCGATCGGTCGGGTGCAGGAGTTCGTCATGGTTGTATAAAGATATCCCTGTGATGACACGTCCCTTCCGCAGGCATTTCGTGACCTGTGCCGCATCCTCGCTCCTGCTGCTCGCCGGTACCGCCTGCGCCCCCTTCGGCGACGACAAGGCCGCCGAGTCCGGCCGCTCGTTCACCGTCGCCGCCGCGGGTGACATCCTCATCCACCCGCAGCTGACCGAACAGGCGCGCAAGGACGCCAAGGTCACCGGCAAGGGGGAGGAGGGGCTCGACTTCCGGCCGATGATGGCGGGCGTCAAGCCGGTCGTCAGCAAGGCCGACCTCGGCATCTGTCACTTCGAGCCGGTCGTGGGCAAGCCCGGCGGCCCCTTCCAGAGCTATCCCGACTTTCTCGTGCCGCCGCAGATCGCCACGGCGGTCAAGGACGTCGGCTACGACCAGTGCTCGACCGCGTCCAACCACACCCTCGACCACGGCCCCGCCGGTGTCACCCGCACCCTGAACACCCTCGACAAGGCGGGCCTGCGGCACACCGGTTCGGCACGGAACGCCGCAGAGGCGAACAAACCGCTCATCACCGATGTGAAGGGCGTCAAGGTCGCGCAGATAGCCTTCGCCTTCGGGTTCAACGGCCGCGAGGTGCCGAAGAACAAGCCCTGGATCGTCAACCAGAACGACTTCGACGCGATCGCCGCGGCCGAGAAGAAGGCGCGTGACGCGGGCGCCGACGTGGTGATCCTCAGCATCCACTGGGGCCGCGAGAACCAGCCCAACGCCAGCTCCCCGCAGCTCGCCCTCGCCCGCAAGATCGCGCACGAGACCGGGATCAACCTGGTCATCGGCCACCACGCGCACGTCGTCCAGCCGATGGAGAAGGTCGACGGCACCTGGATCGCGTACGGACTCGGCAACCAGATCGCCCGGCACGACGTGCCCAGCGGGCTGACCGAGGAGGGCGTCATCGGCTGGTTCGAGTTCGTCGAGCGCGGCGGGAAGTGGGACGTCGACGCCAAGTACGTGCCCACCTTCGTGGACATCCCGCCGGACCCGGACGAGACCGGCGCCCTGCCGAAGAACGCGGTGAAGGACCACCGGCTCCTCGACGTGGCCGCCGCGCTCCGGGACGGCGACGACCTCAGCGAGCAGCAGCGCTCGCGCTACCGCCTCGCCTTCGAGCGCACCCAGGGCACGCTCCTGAACCGCGGGGCGAGCAAGGACGGGCTCGCGCCGCTGGAGGAACTGCCCGCCGGCTGAGCCCGCTCCTTGCCGGCCGCCGAACCCTCCGCCGCCGAATCCTCCGGCCACCGAATCCTCCGATCACCGAAGCCCCGGATACACGTGTCAAACACGTGACCGACGCGAGCTAGCTCACATTTCGCTTACTTCGTACATCCCTCCTCGGGTGTCCCGGGTCAAAGCCTTCCGGAACGCATCACTGTGCGCGTTCCACCCCCCACGTCACTCCAGGAGAGGAGCACCCCTTGGCCGCTTCGCGTTCGAAGCGGCGGCACAAGGTCCGCCGAAGGACCGACATGTCCCTGCTGGGTGGCATTCGTCCCCCCATCGCCGTGCTGTCGGTCCTGCTCCTCGCCCTCGCGGGCATCACCGCCCTGACCCTCGGAAGGGCCGGCCAGGAGGCCGTCCCCAAGGCGGTCAAGCTGTCCCAGCAGCACTTCGCCGAGGACGGCGCCATCGCGCTGCGCGCCTCCATCGACGAGTCCGTCACCGACCTGACCCGCACCGCCGAACTCTTCAGCGCGGGCGACCCCGTGCCCGCCGACGCCGTCCTCGACAAGACCGGCAGCGTCTACCAGAAGTGGATGGGCACGGCGATCGTCGAGATCGCCTCCGGCAAGCTGCTCGCCGCCCGCGGCGAGAACCTCCCGCTGACCGCCATCGACCGCGGCGAGCTCGCGAAGGAGGACGGCCTCGCGCCGCGCATGGTGCGCCTGGAGAACGGCGAGACCCGCCTGCTCTCCTTCGCCCTGCTCACCTGGAAGGGACAGCCGCAGCAACTGCTCGTCGCCTCCAGCAGCCTGCGCTTCCCCGGCATCAGCCTCGGCAAGTTCCGCTCCATCGCCGTCGTCGACCAGGACGGCCACGTCCTGAGCACCGACGGCATCCCCGAGCCCGAGCAGGTCCTCACCGACCTGCAGCGCGACGAGGTCAAGCAGTCCAACAAGCAGCTCAAGTCGTTCGCCGAGACCGCCGCGAAGAAGGCACGCACGCATCCGCTGATGTCCAAGGAGCCGGGCTCCGGCGGCTTCCTCGGCGTCAGCGGCCACCTCACCGGCGAGCGCTATCTCGGCGAGCGCGCCATCGGGGGATACGCGAACCTCGCGGGGCCCGAGGCGGGCGAGTCCACCGTGGCGACCCGGCTCGGCCTCACCGTCGTCGCGATGGTCCCGGTCGCCGAGGACCCCACGGCCACCAGCGACTCCGCGTTCGGCCTGATCGCCGCGGGCGCCCTCCTGCTGATCGGCGGCGCCACGGTCTTCCTGCTCCTGAGGACCGTGCAGCGCCCGCTGATCCAGCTCTTCCTGGAGGGCCGCCGCCTCACCCGCGGCGACCTCGACAGGCCGGTCACCGTGCCCAAGCACGGAGAGGCGGCCCGCATCGGCGCCGCCCTCGAACGCCTGCGCCGCCAGCTCCTCGGAGAGACCGCCGAGCAGCAGGAGCAGCGCCCCGCACGCCGCCGCAGGTTCGGCAGCCGCACCCTGATCGCGCTCTGCGCGGCCCTGCTGCTGGCCTGGTCCGCACCGCTCCTGCTGCTCCTCAACCGCGCCGGCGACACCGTCGTCGTACCGCAGCAGATGGTCAACGACCAGCGCGAGCGCACCGACACCCTCACCGACCGGGTCCGCCGCGCCCTCAACGAAGGCCACGCCGACCTCACCTCGGTCGCCTCGCTCATGGGCGACCGCACCGAGCCGTCGGACATGGCCAAGGTCCTCCAGAGCACCCTGAACCAGCACACCCGCTACCAGTCGCTCTACGTCCTCGACGCCGCAGGAAAGACCGTCGCCAAGGCCGGCGGCGACCCCCGGAGCCCCTCCGGCAAGGGCCCGTCCGACCAGCCGATCCGCGTCATCGACGAGGGCGGCAAGGAGCCGGTGATCCTCGGCACGGCCGAGGTGCCGGGCCGCGAGGGAGCCGCGGTGGTGGGCGAGTTCCGCATCGACTTCCTCAACTCGCTGCTCAAGCGCCCCGGCCTCGGCGAGGTCCGCGTCGTCGACGACAAGCGCCGGGTGATCGGCGCCAACACCGGGTACCGCGAGTTCGAGGAGCTGCCCAGCGGCCGCCTGAACGCGCTCGCCGAGGGCACCGGACAGAAGGTCGGCCTCAGCCCGCGCCCCAGCGGTGTCCTCTACCGCGACGGCGACGACATCCAGATCGCGGCCGCGGCACCCTTCGTCGGCGGCGGCGCGGCCCGCTCCCTCGGGTGGACCGTGCTCAGCTGGCAGCCCGCGTCCTCCCTCGCGATCCCCGAGTACAGCTACCAGAACCGCACGGTCCTCGCGGGACTGCTCGGCATCACGGCCGCCGCGGCCTGCCTCGGCTGGCTGCACATCGTCGTCGTACGCCCGCTGCGCCACCTCGCCGACCAGGCGGAGGCGCTCGCCGACGGGGACCGCCGCACCGTCCTCTACCCGCGCCACCACGACGAGGTCGGCGCCGTCACCCGCAGCCTCGAACTCATCAGGCAGCAGCTGCCGACGGGCACGCAGCGCAAACGGGACGGCGTCACGGCCGGCCTCGCCGGAAGGATCTGAACCCGTGCTCTTCCTCTACACCGTGCTCGTGGTGTGCTGCGCGATCCTGCTGGCCGCCGGAGTCGTCGAACAGCGGCGGCACTTCACCAACCTGGAGCACATCCCCACCCGGGTCCTGGTCAACGGCATCCGCGGCAAGTCCTCGATCACCCGCCTGTGCGCGGGCGCGCTGCGCGGCGGCGGACTCACCACGGTCGCCAAGACCACCGGCACCGCGGCCCGGTTCATCCACCCGGATGCCACCGAGGAGCCCGTGTACCGCAAGTTCGGCATCGCCAACGTCGTCGAGCAGATCGGCATCGTGCGACGCGCGGCCGCGTACGATCCGGACGCCCTCGTCATCGAGTGCATGGCGGTCATGCCGGCGCTCCAGGAGATCAACCAGTCCAAGCTGATCCGCTCCACGATCGGCGTGCTCTGCAACGTCCGTGAGGACCACCTCGCCGAGATGGGCCCGACCCTCGACGACGTGGCGCGCTCCCTTTCGCGCTCCATGCCGGAGGGCGGCATCTGCGTCACGGCGGAGAAGGACCGCTTCGACATCCTCAAGGAGGAGGCCGACGCGCGGAACTGCGAGCTGATCTACGCCGACCCGGAGACGGTGACGGACGAGGAGCTGCGCGGCTTCAGCTGGTTCACCTTCAAGGAGAACGTGGCCATCGCGCTGAAGGTCGCCGACCTCCTCGGCGTGGAGCGCAAGACGGCCCTCCAGGGCATGTACGACGCTCCGCCGGACCCCGGTGTCCTCTCCGTGGAGCGGTACGCCACCGAGGACGGCAAGAAGCTCCGCTTCGCCAACGTCTTCGCGGCCAACGACCCCGAGTCGACGCTGATGAACATCAACCAGCTGCTCGACCTCGGCGCCATCCACCGCCCGCTCAACGTCGTCATCAACTGCCGTCCCGACCGCGTCGAGCGCAACGGCCAGATGGGCGAGATCATCCCGGACCTGAAGCCGGAGAAGGTCTTCGTCATCGGCCACCCCGCCAAGTCCGCGATCGACGCGATCCCCGCCGACTGGCGCTCGCGCGCCGTCGACCTCGGCGGCGACCGGCGCGACCCCGAGGAGTTCATGGGCCGGATGCTCGCGCAGCTCGGCCCCGACTCCTCCCTCGTCGCGATCGGCAACATCCACGGCCAGGGCGAACTGCTCCTGGAACACCTCGCCGAACTCCCCGCCGACGAGAGCGAGGAGCCCGCGCGGGCCGCGTCGCCCGCGGGGAACACCGGCGACCCGCTGGAGACGATGCAGCTGTACGTGCCCCGCATCGACCCCTACCAGCACTATCCGGAGGCGTACGAGACGCGGTACACGGAGCCGCTGCCGCAGGTGTACGTGCCGGAGCAGCGGCACGAGACGTACGCGCCCCAAGAGGCGTACGTGCCCCATCAGGCACAGGAGCCGTACACGCCCCATCAGGCACAGGAGCCGTACGTGCCCCGGGCGGCCCATGAGCCGTACGCCCCCCAGGACCCGCAGCCCCAACCCCCCAGGACCCGCGGCCTGTTCGAGCCGCGGGTGCCGCCCGCACCGCCCGCCGCAGACGACTACCAGCAGTGGCACAGCCCAGGAGAGCCCCGTTGATTCCCTCCGTCCTCACCCCCGAGATCGCCGCGGTCGGCATCGCGCTCGGGCTGCTCTTCTCCCTGGTCTGCTATCTGACGACCAACCTCTCGCCCGGCGGCATGATCACCCCGGGCTGGCTGGCGCTGACCCTCGTCGAGGACCTCCAGCGCGCGGCCATGGTGGTCGGCGTCACCGTCCTGACGTACGTAGGCACCCTGCTGATGCAGCGGTTCGTGATCCTCTACGGCAAGCGGCTCTTCGCCGCGGTCGTGCTGCTCGGCGTGACGCTCCAGGCCACCGTCATGATCGTGCTCTCGCTCGAGTTCCCGCTGATGTACAGCAACCAGACCCTCGGCTTCATCGTGCCCGGCCTGATCGCCTATCAGCTGGTGCGCCAGCCCAAGGGCCCCACCCTGCTGGCCACCGGCTCGGTGACGCTCATGGCCTACGTCGTCCTCACCGCCGGGATCCTCCTCGGCTTCATGCCGTCCGCCTGATTCCAGGAGTCATTCATGCCGCCCAAGAAGAAGCGTCCCGTCCTGCACGCGGCGACCGTGCTCGCCCTGCTCGCGGGCAGCGCCTACCTGACCGTGGAGCTCCGCAAGGACGAGGAGGCCAAGGCGCCGAAGGTGCAGGCCGTCACCGACACCCCGGGGCTGCACAGCAGCACGGGGCAGCAGGGCAGCGGCAAGCAGACGTGGGAGCGCCTGAAGAACCCCGACCGCTCCGTCCTGCGCACCGACGGCGGAAAGGTCCTCGCCACCTTCACGGACGGCGCGCGCACCGCGACGCTGACCGGACCGAGCCGCACCTTCACCGAGCCCGCCAACACCAAGTCCCGTGTCGTCACGAACGACTGGGTGCGGCTGATGCCGGAGACGTGGCGCGAGGGCGCGGAGAAGGAGAAGTGGTTCAAGGACTGGTACAAGGAGTTCTCCGGCAGCGAGGAGGACGACATCTTCGCGACGGCGTTCCAGTACGTCGAGGGCGCCCCGGTCAAGAAGGACGACGAGGGCATCGCGTACGCGGGCGACGCCAACTTCGGCCCGCTGAACCCGAACGGCAGCGCGGGCAACGACCTGCGCCTGGAGGAGTCCGACTTCTTCGACTACCTCGGCATCCCGTACACCTTCCGCAACGGCACCACCATGCAGCCGGAGAAGGCGCGCGCCCGCTCCATGGACTGCTCGGGCTTCATCCGCACGGTCTTCGGCTACCGCGCCCGCTACCCCCTGATGGCCACGGACAAGGTCGGCGACGGCCTGCCCCGCACCGCCAACGGCATGGCGCGCGGCAAGGTCGGCACGGACGTCATCGAGCTCAAGGGTGTCGGTGCGGAGGACCGTCCCAAGTCCATCGACGTGGTGCAGCCGGGCGACCTGGTCTTCTTCAAGCTCGACGCCCGCACCAAGCAGCGCCTCGACCACGTCGGCATCTTCCTCGGCCACGACGCCGACGGCCACAAGATCTTCATCTCCAGCCGCGAGGAGGTCAACGGTCCGACGATCGGCGACAAGGGCGGCACGTCGCGCCTCGACGGGAACGGGTACTACGCGTCGACGCTGAGGAGCGCGAAGCGGCTCTAGCGGTTCTAGCGGTACCAGCGGTTCTAGCGGTACCGCCGGTGCCAGCGGTTCTTCAGGGCCGCACGGTCCGGGGACCCGCGTACTCCGCCCCCGACTCGCCCACCCTGCGCCGCAGTTCGCGGTCGGCCGTGACCACCAGGCACGGTCGGCCCGCGGCCTCGGCGGCCAGTTCCACGATGCGGTCGTCGCCGCTGCCGGGCGCCGAGTCGACCCGTACACCGGGCACGGACGCTACGCCTCGCGCGGCGCCCTCCACCACGAGCACGATGTCCAGCGGGCCCGGGTGTCCCGGCAGGCCTTCCGAGGCGTACGCGACAAGGGAGTCCCGCAGCCGCTCGGCGGCCCCGCGGCGGTCGCGCCACCAGCCGTCGGGGACGGAGCCGACCACGTTCGCGGCGTCGACGACGACGAGAGTTGTCATGCGGCAAACGTAAACTAATCGGCAAAACCCTGTGCCCGCGCGCAGGTGATCCTGATCGTGGAAGTGGAAAGGGTGGCGCCGAGTCATGCCGTCGAGGTCCACCAGCACCGGTGCCCCGGAGACCGCCCGTTGGCTGCTGCGCGGCCGTGACGGACGCCTCAGCGCGTACGCCCGCGCGGAGGGCGGGCTGCTGCGCTGGACGGAGAGCAGGCCGGGCGGCCCGCAGTGGTCGGGCCCCGACTTCTTCGAGGCGCCCGACCTGACCTACCTCACGCTGGCCCAAGGGGCCGACGGATACGTGCACTTCGTAGGGCGCAGGGAGCGCCGGGGCGAGGGAGCCGACGCCGGAAAGGCCGTCGTCGACATCGTGCACTCGATCCAGTACCAGTCGGGTCGGCCCCTCATGGACTGGCGCTCGCTCGGCAATCCGCACACCAAGCTCGTCGAGCGCGCCCCGCATCTGGGAGCGCCCTGCGCCGCGGTGGATGCCGCGGGCACCGTCCACGTCTTCGTGCGGGACGCGGTGGGCAGCGTACGGATGCGCCGCGAGGGCAAGGGCGGCAAGTGGGAGGGGTGGAAGGACTTCAAGGTCCGCGACACCCTGGACGGCACGGTCGCGCTCGCCACGGCGGCGGGCCGCGTGGAGGTCCTCGCGCCGACCGCCAAGGCCACGCTGCGCTGGGCCCAGGAGGAACAGGGCGGTGCGCTGGAGCGCGCCGACGACGTCCCGCTCGCCCCGGCCCCCGGCTCCGGCACGGCGTTGGAGACCGCCCCCGACCGCCTCACGTACTACGCGGCCGACGTCCTCGGCACCGGCGTCCTGGCCCACCGGCCCGGCGAAGGCGGCGGCGACAACGGCGACGGCCCGGTGATCCCCCTCGGCGGCTCTCCCGGTCCGGGCCCCACGGCGGCTCTGCGGACGACGGTCGACGGGTACGACTGCACGGTCCTCGCCCACCGCACGACCACGGGCCGCCCGGCGCTCGCCGCGTTCCCCACGGAGGACGAGGCGGCGGGGCTGTGGTGGGCCGAGACGGGCGAACCGTGCCTGGGCGCACCGGCGTTGGCGCTCGACGCGCGGGGCCGGGTGGTCATCGCGGCCATCGCCCCGGACGGCACACTGCGCCTGGCCCGTCAGAAGGCGGAGCCGGGGCTGGCGCTGGGGGCATGGGAAAGGGCGTGACCGAACGAAGGCGGGCCGTACGGGACAACTCCCGTACGGCCCACCTTCGTTGAGACGAAAGGTTACGCCGGAACGCTCGCGACGCCCTGCGCCAGGAACCGCTTGCCGTTCACCCGCTCGCTGACGCCCTCACGGTCCAGGTACGGCGTGATGCCGCCCAGGTGGAAGGGCCAGCCCGCGCCGGTGATCAGGCACAGGTCGATGTCCTGGGCCTCGGCGACGACGCCCTCGTCGAGCATGAGCCCGATCTCCTGCGCCACGGCGTCCAGGACGCGGTCGCGCACCTGCTCCTCGGTCAGGACGGAGTCGCCCTGCTTGAGGAGGGCTGCGACCTCGGGGTCCAGCTCCGGCTTGCCGGAGTCGTACACGTAGAAGCCGCGCTTGCCGGCCTTGACGACGGCGGCGAGGTTCGGGGAGACCGTGAAACGGTCCGGGAAGGACCGGTTGAGGGTCTCGGAGACGTGCAGACCGATGGCCGGACCGACCAGCTCGAGCAGGACCAGCGGCGACATCGGCAGACCGAGCGGCTCGACGGCCTTCTCGGCGACGGCGACCGGGGTGCCCTCGTCGATGACGTTCTGGATCTCGCCCATGAAGCGGGTCAGGATGCGGTTCACGACGAACGCCGGGGCGTCCTTCACGAGTACCGCGGTCTTCTTCAGCTTCTTGGCGACACCGAAGGCCGTGGCCAGCGAGGCGTCGTCGGTCTGCTCGCCGCGCACGATCTCAAGGAGCGGCAGGATCGCGACCGGGTTGAAGAAGTGGAAGCCGACGACCCGCTCGGGGTGCTTCAGCTTCGACGCCATCTCGGTCACCGACAGCGAGGAGGTGTTGGTGGCGAGGATCGCGTGCGCCGGAGCCACGGCCTCGACCTCGGCGAACACCTGCTGCTTGACGCCGATCTCCTCGAAGACGGCCTCGATGATGAAGTCGGCGTCGGAGAAGCCCTCGGCCTTGTCCAGGACACCGGAGACGAGCGCCTTGAGGCGGTTCGCCTTGTCCTGGTTGACACGTCCCTTGAGGAGGAGCTTGTCGATCTCCTCGTGGACGTACGAGACGCCCTTGTCGACGCGCTCCTGGTCGATGTCGGTCAGCACGACCGGCACCTCCAGGCGGCGCAGGAAGAGCAGCGCGAGCTGCGAGGCCATCAGACCGGCGCCGACGACGCCGACCTTGGTGACCGGGCGCGCCAGGTTCTTGTCCGGGGCGCCGGCGGGGCGCTTGCCGCGCTTCTGCACGAGGTTGAACGAGTAGATGCCCGCGCGCAGTTCACCGCCCATGATGAGGTCGGCGAGCGCGACGTCCTCGGCGTCGAAGCCCTGCTGCAGGTCGCCGTCCTTGGCGGCCGCGATGATCTCCAGGGCGCGGTAGGCGGCCGGAGCGGCGCCGTGCACCTTGGAGTCGGCGATGGCACGGCCGCGCGCGACGGCGGCGTCCCAGCCCTCGCCGCGGTCGATCTCGGGACGGACGACCTCGGTCGAGCCGCTCAGGACGGACGCCGTCCAGATCAGCGACTGCTCCAGGAAGTCCGCGCCCTCGAAGATGGCGTCGGCGATGCCGAGCTCGAAGACCTGCTTGCCCTTGAGCTGGCGGTTCTGGTTGAGCGAGTTCTCGATGATGACCGAGACGGCCTTGTCGGCGCCGATCAGGTTCGGGAGCAGCGCGCAGCCGCCCCAGCCCGGGACCAGGCCGAGGAAGACCTCGGGCAGCGAGAAGGCGGGCAGCGCCTTGGAGACGGTGCGGTAGGAGCAGTGCAGACCGACCTCGACGCCACCGCCCATCGCGGCACCGTTGTAGTACGCGAAGGTCGGCACGGCGAGGCCCGAGAGCCGCTTGAAGACCTCGTGTCCGCCCTTGCCGATGGCGAGCGCGTCCTCGTGGTGCTTGAGCAGCTCCACGCCCTTGAGGTCGGCGCCGACGGCGAAGATGAACGGCTTGCCGGTGATGCCGACGCCGACGATTGAGCCCTCGGCCGCCTCCTTCTCGACCTGGTCGATGGCGGCGTTGAGGTTCGCCAGCGAGGCCGGGCCGAAGGTGGTCGGCTTGGTGTGGTCGAAGCCGTTGTCCAGCGTGATGAGCGCGAAGCGCCCGGCACCCTGGGGGAGGTCGAGGTGGCGTACGTGCGCCTGCGTGACGACCTCGTCGGGGAACAGCTCGGCGGCCCCCTTGAGGAGCTCAGCGGTGGTGGTGCTCACTTCTCGCCTCCGGCGTCCTTGTGGTGGGGGTTCTCCCAGATGACCGTCGCGCCCATGCCGAAGCCGACGCACATGGTCGTGAGGCCGTAGCGGACCTCGGGCTGCTCCTCGAACTGCCGCGCCAGCTGCGTCATCAGGCGTACGCCGGAGGAGGCGAGCGGGTGGCCGAACGCGATGGCGCCGCCGTACTGGTTGACGCGGGCGTCGTCGTCGGCGATGCCGTAGTGCTCCAGGAAGGCGAGGACCTGGACGGCGAAGGCCTCGTTGATCTCGAAGAGACCGATGTCGGAGATGGAGAGCCCCGCCTGGGCGAGGGCCTTCTCCGTCGCCGGGATCGGGCCGTAGCCCATGACCTCGGGCTCGACACCCGCGAAGGAGTAGGAGACCAGCCGCATCTTGACCGGCAGGCCGTTCTCGCGGGCGAACTCCTCGGAGGCGATGAGGGAGGCGGTGGCACCGTCGTTGAGACCGGCGGCGTTGCCCGCGGTGACGCGCCCGTGCGTACGGAACGGCGTCTTGAGGCCCGCGAGGTTCTCCAGCGTCGTGCCCGGCCGCATCGGCTCGTCGGCGGTGGCGAGACCCCAGCCGGTCTCACCGGCCTCTTCGTTCGTCCGACGTACGGAGATCGGCACGAGGTCGGCCTGGATCTTGCCGTCGGCGTACGCCTTGGCGGCCTTCTCCTGCGAGCGCACGGCGTACTCGTCGGCGCGCTGCTTGGTGATGCTCGGGTACCGGTCGTGCAGGTTCTCGGCGGTCATGCCCATGAAGAGGGCGGACTCGTCGACGAGCTTCTCGCTCACGAACCGCGGGTTGGGGTCGACGCCCTCACCCATGGGGTGGCGGCCCATGTGCTCGACACCACCGGCAATGGCGATGTCGTACGCACCGAAGGCGACGCTGCCCGCGACGGAGGTCACGGCGGTCAGGGCACCGGCACACATGCGGTCGATGGAGTAGCCGGGCACGGACTGCGGCAGACCGGCGAGGATGCCGGCGGTGCGGCCGATCGTCAGACCCTGGTCGCCGATCTGCGTGGTCGCGGCGATGGCGACCTCGTCGATCTTGGCGGGGTCGAGGTCCGGGTTGCGGCGCAGCAGCTCCCGGATGGCCTTGACGACGAGGTCATCAGCACGGGTCTCGTGGTAGATGCCCTTCGGGCCCGCCTTGCCGAACGGGGTGCGGACGCCGTCCACGAAGACGACGTCCCTGACGGTACGAGGCACGATGGCTCTCCTCCAGGGTGCGGGTGCGCCTACGGCGCGCTTCCTGGGTTCATGCTACTTGTCGGTAACTACCCGGCCAAGGCCCGCCCCGGGGAGGTGAGCGTCACATTCCCGAACCGGACGGCGCTCTCCCACCCACCCGCTCGTTTACCCGGCATCCACGGGTGGCCGCAGGAGCAGCCCCGGTTTGCCGCTCCCTCCGCACCCTTCGCGCCGCCCCGCCGCTCCGCACCACGGTCTCCCACCCACCCGCCCGTATACCCGGCATCCGCACTGCAAGGCCAGCCGCCGACAGGCTCGAGCCGACCCGCTCTGCGATGGCCCTCCCACTCTTGAACTCGTTCCCGCACCGCAACGCGAACCACCCACCCACCCGTTCGTTCCTCGCCTTGTGTTGCGGGGTGAACGGGTGAGTGGGTGGGAAGGGCTTTCGCCGCGAAGCGGCGGTCAAGGCGTGCGGCGGCCCGCCGTCAGCCCAGCGCCGTCACCAGAACCGGCGTCACCTGGGAGATCTGCCACTGCCGGGCGCCATGCCCGGCCAGCGCGGCGGCGACCGACTCCACGTCCACCCGAGCCGGAGGCTCCCAGCAGACGCGCCGGACCGTGTCCGGAGTGATCAGGTTCTCCTGCGGCATGTGCAGCTGCTCGGCGAGAGCCGATACCGCTGCCCGCGCGGCGGAGAGCCGCGCGGCGGCGGCAGGATCCCGGTCCGCCCAGGACCGCGGCGGCGGAGGCCCGCTCACCGCCTGCCCCGGCTGCGGAAGCTCGGAGTCGGGCAGAGCCTTGGCACGGTCGACCGCGGCCTGCCACTGCTCCAGCTGACGCCGCCCCATCCGGTGCCCGAACCCCGTAAGCCCCGCGAGCGCATGAACGTTCGGCGGCAACGCGAGCGCCGCCTCGACGATCGCGCCGTCACTGAGTACCTTGCCCGGCGACACGTCACGCCGCTGCGCGATCCGGTCGCGCGCGGTCCACAGCTCCCGTACGACCGCCATCTGACGACGACGCCGCACCTTGTGCATGCCGGACGTGCGCCGCCAGGGATCCTTGCGGGGAGGCGCGGGCGGTGCGGAGGCGATGGCGTCGAACTCCTCGCGGGCCCACTCCAGCTTCCCCTGCCGGTCGAGCTCCTTCTCCAGGGCGTCGCGCAGGTCGACGAGCAACTCCACGTCCAGCGCCGCATACCGAAGCCACGGCTCCGGCAGGGGTCTCGTGGACCAGTCGACCGCGGAGTGCCCCTTCTCCAGCACGAAGCCGAGCACGCTCTCGACCATCGCGCCGAGCCCCACCCGCGGGAACCCGGCGAGCCGCCCCGCAAGCTCCGTGTCGAAGATCCGCGACGGAACCATGCCTATTTCCCGCAGGCACGGCAGATCCTGGGTGGCGGCGTGCAGCACCCACTCGGTGTCGCCGATGGCCTCGCCGAGCCCGGACAGGTCGGGGCAGGCGACGGGGTCGACGAGAGCGGTGCCCGCGCCTTCGCGGCGGAGCTGTACGAGATAGGCCCGCTGGCCGTACCGGTAGCCGGACGCGCGTTCGGCGTCGACGGCGACGGGGCCGGTGCCCGCGGCGAAGGCGGCGATCGTCGCGGCGAGGGATTCCTCGTCGGCGATCACCGGCGGCACGCCGTCACGCGGCTCGAGCAAAGGGATCGGCGCCGTTTCGACGTCGTCCGGAGGGCCGCCTCCGGTGGTTCGCAGTGAGCTGTCTTCTGCGGTCTCTTGGGCGTCGGTCACCTGTCAAGGGTATCTGTGTATGGACAGCGCCCGTCGACGGAACGTTCCGTCGACGGGCGCGAGAGGGTTGTAAATCAGTCAGTGGATGATTCCGGTACGCAGCGCGACCGCCACCATCCCTGCCCGGTCCCCGGTGCCGAGCTTGCGCGCGATCCGGGCGAGGTGACTCTTGACGGTCAGGGCGGACAGGCCCATCGAGACGCCGATGGCCTTGTTGGACTGGCCCTCCGCGACCAGGCGGAGCACCTCGACCTCACGGCCCGACAGCTCGCGGTATCCGCCGGGGTGGCTCGGGGCGCCCGGAGGGCGACGGTGCATTCTGGCGGCGGCCGAGCCGATGGGGGCGGCGCCGGGGCGGGTGGGGAGTCCGACGTTCGTACGTGTACCGGTGACGACATAGCCCTTGACGCCGCCCGCGAGGGCGTTGCGTACGGCGCCGATGTCGTCGGCGGCGGAGAGGGCGAGGCCGTTGGGCCAGCCCGCGGCACGGGTCTCGGAGAGGAGCGTCAGGCCGGAGCCGTCGGGGAGGTGGACGTCTGCGACGCAGATGTCACGCGGGTTGCCGATGCGGGGACGAGCCTCCGCGATGGACGAGGCCTCGATGACGTCGCGTACACCGAGCGCCCACAGGTGGCGGGTGACGGTGGAACGGACGCGGGGGTCGGCCACGACGACCATGGCGGTCGGCTTGTTCGGGCGGTAGGCGACCAGGCTTGCGGGCTGCTCGAGGAGAACGGACACCAGGCCTCCTGGGGTGGCGGGACGGGGCCGGCTCGGGGATGAAGCCGGGACGAACCGTGCTTTTCAAGGTCACAAACCTCTTCGGCACCAAACCCGCCCGCCTTTAGGGAATGATCACGATTTAGTGAGCCGCAATCGGGGCAATTCGGACAAGCGCTCGATCATCCGAAGATCGAACCGAACACGCCCCCTTCCGGGTGACCCCACACAGGCCCGAGCCGGCGGCTCAGGGGGAGAGCGGTCCCCGCCGCTGCGGCAGCGACACCACGGACCCGTCCCCGGGCCCCGCGGGCGGCAGTCCGGCGATCTGACAGAGCAGATCGCACCACGCCGCGAGATGCGCCCCCGCGTCCGGTACCCCACCGGCGCCCTCCCGGGGTGTCCACGAGGCCCGGATCTCGATCTGCGAAGCGGGCGGTCGCTCCGAGAGCCCTCCGAAGTAGTGCGAGCCCGCGCGCGTCACCGTGCCGCTCGCCTCGCCCGCGGAGAGCCCGCGCGCCCGCAGCGCCCCGGTCAGCCAGGACCAGCACACCTCCGGCAGCAGCGGGTCGGCCGCCATCTCCGGCTCCAGCTCGGCGCGCACGAGCGTGACGAGCCGGAAGGTGCCCTGCCAGGCGTCGTGTCCCGCCGGATCGTGGAGCAGGACGAGCCGCCCGTCCGCGAGGTCCTCGTCGCCGTCCACGACCGCCGCCTCCAGCGCGTACGCGTACGGTGCGAGCCGCTGCGGTGGACGCGTCGGATCGATCTCGATCTCCGGCCGCAGCCGTGCCCCCCGCAGCGCGTCGACCGCCGCGCGGAAGGGCAACGGAGCCGAATCCGTCACCTTCCCCTCCGAACTCTCCATCTCGCCAGCGCCGTCCGACCGTTGTCCCTGAGCCGCAGCCATGCGGGGAAGGTTAAGGGGAACGGCGCCTTCGCGCAGGGAGAGACACCCGTCAGGGGGTCCCCCGGTCAACGTGCGAGACTTTCCGCGTGAGTGCCAATGACAGCCGGGGCCCCATGGGCCGGCAGAACGCAGCGACGTACGACTCCCCGTTCATGAAGGCGTGCAGGCGCGAGGCCGTGCCGCACACGCCGGTGTGGTTCATGCGCCAGGCGGGGCGCTCACTGCCCGAGTACCGCAAGGTCCGCGAGGGCACCGCGATGCTGGAGTCCTGCATGCGGCCCGACCTCGTCACCGAGATCACGCTGCAGCCGGTGCGCCGTCACAACGTCGACGCCGCGATCTACTTCAGCGACATCGTCGTACCGCTGAAGGCGATCGGGATCGACCTCGACATCAAGCCGGGCGTCGGGCCCGTCGTCGAGAACCCCATCCGCTCGCGCGCCGACCTCGCGCAGCTGCGGGACCTGACCCCCGAGGACGTGCACTACGTCACCGAGGCGATCGGGATGCTCACCGGTGAGCTCGGGTCGACGCCGCTCATCGGGTTCGCGGGTGCGCCTTTCACCCTCGCGAGCTACCTCGTGGAGGGCGGGCCGAGCCGCAACCACGAGCACACCAAGGCGCTGATGTACGGCGACCCGCAGCTGTGGGCCGACCTGCTCGACCGGCTCGCGGAGATCACCGCCGCCTTCCTGAAGGTGCAGATCGAGGCGGGCGCGAGCGCCGTGCAGCTCTTCGACTCGTGGGTGGGCGCCCTGTCGCCCGCCGACTACCGGCGCGCGGTCATGCCCGCGTCCGCGAAGGTCTTCGACGCGGTCGCCCGGTACAACGTGCCCCGCATCCACTTCGGCGTCGGCACGGGCGAGCTGCTCGGTCTCATGGGCGAGGCGGGCGCCGATGTCGTGGGCGTCGACTGGCGGGTGCCGCTGGACGAGGCCGTGCGCCGCGTCGGGCCCGGCAAGGCGCTGCAGGGCAACCTCGACCCGGCCGTCCTCTTCTCCTCGCGCGAGGCCGTCGAGGCCAAGACGGACGAGGTGCTCGCCGCCGCGAACGGCCTGGAGGGGCACATCTTCAACCTCGGGCACGGCGTTCTGCCGAGCACGGACCCCGAGGCGCTGACCCGGCTCGTGGAGTACGTCCACACGCGTACGGCCGTCTGAAAAATGTCTGAAAAGGGTCCCTGCCCGATCGGGCAGGGACCCTTTTCTGTTAGGGGCGATCTCGGCAGCGCCTGCGCCACGCCTCCAGGTTCCGCTTCCCGCACATCGAGGAGAGGCCGAGGAGAGGTCGGCGAAGAGGCCGGGGTGGTCGATGCCGACGCGTGTCGCGAGGAGCGGGCGGAGCACATCGGGGCGATGGGTGTCGAGCCGGCGTCCGCCTTTCCGGCCGTTGACGCGTCATCGCCCGTTCCCCGCGGTCCGCGCCAGGTGCGGGGTGCCGTCCGAGGCCCAGAGCGCGGTCAGTGACTCGCGCAGGGTGAACCTCGGCTGCCAGCCCAGCTCCCACTTCGCCGCGGTGACATCGGCGCACTGCCAGGGCACCGCCGTGGAGCGGCCGACCGCGCCGGGCGTCTTCTCCAGGCGTCCGGTGAAGCCCGCCTCGCCGATCAGGCCGTGCACCAGGTCGCGGACCGGCACGGCGCGACCGCTGCCGATGTTGATCAGGCGCGGCAGCCGACCCGGCAGGGCGAGGGACTGCGCCACGGCATGCGCGACATCGCGTACGTCGACGAAGTCCCGGTGCGGGGACAGATCGCCGACCCGCACCGTGCCGTGCGGGCGGCGGCACACCGCGCGGCACAGTTCCGCGGTGAGGCGGCCGGGAAGACCGGCGGCCGGAGCCCTCGGCCCCACCGGGTCGGTGACCCGCAGCACGACCGCGTCGAGCTCCGACTCGAGGACGGCGAGGGTGCCGGCCAGCTTGGTGGCGCCGTACGGGGTGACCGGGCGGGCCGGGGCGTCCTCCGGGGTGCGTTCGCCGATGCCGGTCGGGCCGTACTCGGCCGCCGAGCCCAGGTGCACCAGGCGAGCGGTCGGCGCCGCCGCGTACAAGGCCTCGCAGAGGACCGCGGGGCCGCGGGAGTTGACCTCGGCGAGGGGCAGCGGGCCGCCGCCGACCGTGCCCGCGCAGTTCACCACGGCATCCGGCGCGGCCCGGGTCAGCTGCTCGGCGAGCACGCCCGGCGTTGCGGTGGCGAGGTCGATCCGGAGGTCGTCCACGGGGGCGCGGCCGCCGCGGAGCAGCCGCACGCCCGGCACGGCGCGCAGCAGCTCCGCGATGTGCCCGCCCAGGTACCCGGTGGAGCCCAGGATGAGAATGCGCACGGTTCACGCTCCCTTGAGGAGTGGCGAGCGGCGCGTGGTGAACTCCGGTGCCCCCGGGCCCGCTTCGGGGCGGGCGCGGGTGGAAAGCCGAGCGTCGGCGCCGGGAGCCGCCGCTCGTGCGGTGTGATTCATACGGTGTGTGGTCCCCTCCACGGACAGGCCGAACGGGTGTCTCCACCCTGCGCCCCGCCCCCCAACGGCACGGCCACCAGTCGCAGTGGGTGTCCGTGCCGCTCTGACGCGTCACATGGTGCGGTCCACTTGTGGGGTCTGTGCTGGTTCTGTGAAACCTGGCGCAAAAAAGTTGGGACTGCGTCAGGGGTGGCGGCGCGAGGGGGCCGGGGAAGGCGATGCGCTGCGGAGTCATTGATTCCGCGAGACCGTGGCCGCTCAGACGGGTCGCCGGAGCGCGCGCCGTTGAAGCGTGCCGGATACACGTGCCGCCCGTGGGCGCGCTCCCGCGGGGCGCGGATCGGGGGCGGCGCGAACCGTCCCGATCCGGCCAAGCGGAAGCCGGCGCGGCATCAACGCCCTTTCGTAGCAAGCGCGTTCTGACCTGCACGGCAAGCGCGTTCTGCCGCTGTGGAGGGGGTGCGGATCAGGGCGTGTTCGGGAACATTCCCGTCCGCGGGCGGGCCGTCAGCCCGCCCGCACCGCCGCCACCGCCTTGCGGGCCGCCACCAGGACGGGGTCCCAGACGGGGGAGAACGGCGGGGCGTAGCCGAGGTCGAGCGCCGTCATCTGCTCCACCGTCATGCCCGCCGTCAGCGCCACCGCCGCGATGTCGACCCGCTTGCCCGCGCCCTCGCGGCCGACGATCTGGACGCCGAGCAGCCGGCCCGTGCGCCGTTCCGCGAGCATCTTCACCGTCATCAGGGCCGCCCCGGGGTAGTAACCGGCCCGGCTCGTCGACTCGATGGTCACCGTCACGTACTGCAGCCCCGCCGCCCGCGCGTCCTTCTCCCGCAGGCCCGTGCGGGCGATCTCCAGGTCGCACACCTTGCTGACGGCCGTGCCGACCACGCCGGGGAACGTCGCGTAACCCCCGCCCGCGTTCGAGCCGATGACCTGACCGTGCTTGTTCGCGTGCGTGCCGAGCGCGATGTGCCGCTCGCGCCCCGACACCAGGTCGAGAACCTCCACGCAGTCACCGCCGGCCCAGATGACCCCACCCGCCGCGGTTCCGCGCACCCGCATCGCGAGGTCGGTGAGCAGGCCGCCGTGCTCGCCCAGCGGCAGCTCCGCCTCGCGTGCCAGCGTGGTCTCCGGGCGTACGCCGATGCCGAGGACCACCACGTCCGCCGGGTACTCGGCGGCTTCCGTGGCCACCGCCCTGACCCGCCCGTCCTCGCCCGTGAGGATCTTGGTGACCTCGGCGTCGTTCACCATCTCGATGCCCATGCCGGTCATCGCCTCGCGCACCAGGCGCCCCATGTCGGGGTCGAGCGTGGACATCGGCTCCTTGCCGCGGTTGACGACCGTGACGCGGTAGCCGCGGGTGATCAGGGCCTCCGCCATCTCGACGCCGATGTAGCCCGCGCCGATCACCACGGCCCTGCGGCCCTCCGTACGCGCCAGGGTGTCGAGCAGCGCCTGGCCGTCGTCCAGGGTCTGCACCCCGTGCACCCCCGGCGCGTCGATGCCGGGCAGCGGCGGACGGACCGGGCGGGCCCCGGTCGCGATCACGAGCTTGTCGTACGCCGTCCAGTACTCCTCGCCCGTTTCGAGGTCGCGGGCGAGCACGCGGTGGCCCGGGACGTCGAGGCGGACCACCTCCGTGCGCATCCGCAGGTCGATCGACCGCTCCCGGTGCTGCTCCGGTGTCCGGGCGATGAGATCGTCCCGCTCCTCGACGTCGCCGCCCACCCAGTAGGGGATGCCGCACGCCGAGTACGAGGTGAAGTGACCGCGCTCGAACGCGATGATCTCCAGTTCGTCCGGGCCCTTGAGCCTGCGTGCCTGCGACGCGGCCGACATGCCGGCCGCGTCGCCCCCGATGACCACCAGTCGCTCCTGTGTGCTGCTCATGGGCACACGCTACGGCGGCTCGGAGCTGCGCCCCACAAGGGGCGCGAGGCTGTGACACGTGCGGCTCCGCCGCGCGGGCGCGACCGGCCGCATACGGCCCGCAGCTGTGGTCAGTCCTCGTCGCCCTGCCCACCGGCGACGGCCGGTGGCGACGTCGGGGGCGCGGTGGGTGCCCCCGCGGGCACCACCGCGGCCCGACGCGGCAGCCGAGGCCGCACGACCCGCAGCCACAGCGCGAGCAACAGCGCGGCCACCGCCGCGAACGGCAGCACCGCCGCGAGGGCGACGGCGATCCAGCGCAGCATCGTGACGAACGCGTCCCAGCCGCCCGCGAGCGCGTCCACGAACGACGGGTCGTCGTCCTTCTCGTCCGCCTTCACCGCGCTCTCGCTCAGCGACAGCGTGATCGTCGCCATGCTCGTACGGTCCTTCAGCGAGGCCTGCTGGGCGAGCAGCGCCTCCAGGGCGGACTGACGGGTGCTCAACTCCCCTTCCAGGGTGACCACATCGCTCAGCTTGGTCGCCCTGTCCATCAGCTCCCGTACGCGTGCCACGCTGGCCCGCTGCGACTTGATGCGGCTGTCGACGTCGACGACCTGGTCGGTGACGTCCTGCGCCCTGGCCTCGCGGTCGATCAACGTGCCGGTGCCTTCGAGGGACTTGAGGACCTCCTCGTACTTGTCCTGCGGGACGCGCAGCACGACACGCGTGCGTTCGCGGCCCTCGGAGTCGCGGGTGGTGTTCTCGTTCCCGACGATGCCGCCCGCGTCCTCGGCCGCCGCGCGGGCGTCCGCCAGGGCGTCGGGCACGTCCTTGACGCGCACCGTGAGTTTCGCGGTGCGGATGACGTGCGTGCCGGTGAGCTTCGGAGGCTTCTTCGCGCCGGACTGATCGGCCTCGGAGCTCCCGGAGCGGCCCGAATCCGCGCCGGCCGCCCCCTTGTCCCTGGCCTCGGCGCCCGCCGCCTTGCCGTCGCCACCGCTGTCGCTGTCGCCCGCTCCCGCCGAGCACCCCGTGACGGCCAGGGCGACCGCGAGCAGGAGCCCGAACAGGGCCCGGAGCGCGCGGTGCCGTGGCGGGCGGTGAGTGGACCTGCTGGACGTGTGCATCGACGTACCCCCCGAGGGACGTGGTGACTGGTGCTCCTACGACGCCGGGGAAGGGCGAAACGATGGTTGCCGACCGGTCCCGATGCGGTCACGGTCGGGACTCGCCGGTCTGAGAGAGTGGGGCCATGCGCGAAACGGACACACCCACGGGGAGCGGCCACGCCGTCGTCATCGGAGGCGGGATCGCGGGCCTTGCCGCCGCGCACCGGCTGCTCTCCACCGACCCGCGGACGCGGGTGACCGTCCTGGAGGCCTCCGACCGGCTCGGCGGCAAGCTGCACGCCGGCGAGATCGCCGGGGTCGGCGTCGACCTCGGCGCCGAGTCGATGCTCGCCCGTCGCCCCGAGGCCGTCGCGCTCGCCCGCGAGGTGGGCCTCGCCGACCGGCTGCAGCCGCCCGCCACCGCCACCGCCGCGATCTGGACCCGCGGCGCCCTGCGCCCCATGCCCAAGGGCCACGTCATGGGCGTGCCCGGCGACGCGTCCGCCCTCGCGGGCGTCCTCTCCGAAGAGGGCCTGCACCGCATCGAGCGGGACCGCGAGCTGCCGCCGACCGAGGTGGGCGACGACGTCGCCTTCGGTGAGTACGTGGCGGCCCGGCTCGGCCGCGAGGTCGTCGACCGCCTCGTGGAGCCGCTGCTCGGCGGGGTCTACGCCGGGGACGCGTACCGCATCTCGATGCGCTCGGCCGTCCCGCAGCTCTTCGAGGCCGCCCGCACGCACGACTCCCTCACCGAGGGCGTCCGCGCCATCCAGGCCCGCGCCGCGGCCCATCAGCAGAGCGGGCCCGTGTTCATGGGTATCGACGGCGGCATCGGCCGGCTGCCGCTCGCCGTCGCGGAGTCGGTACGCGCGCGTGGCGCCGAGATCCTCACGAACACGCCGGTCACCGAGTTGCTGCGGACGGCCGACGGCTGGCGCGTGGTCACGGAAAGCGGCCTCTACGAAGCCGATGCCGTCGTCGTCGCCCTGCCCGCGCCCGCCGCCGCGCGCCTCCTGGACACCGTGTCGCCCGCCGCGGCCGCCGAACTGCGCACCGTCGAGTACGCCTCGATGGCGCTGACGACCCTCGCGTACCGCCGCGACGAGATCGACCTCCCCGAAGGCAGCGGATTCCTCGTGCCGCCCGTCGACGGGCACACCATCAAGGCGTCCACGTTCGCCAGCCGCAAGTGGGGCTGGATCGACCGGCAGGACCCTGACCTGCTCGTCCTGCGCACCTCAGTCGGGCGGTACGGCGAGACGAAGGTCCTGGAGCGTGACGACGCCGACATCGTCGACGTCTCACGACGCGACCTGCGCGAGGCCACGGGCCTGACCGCCACGCCCGTCGCTGCCCGCGTCACCCGTTGGGACAACGGCCTCCCGCAGTACCCCGTCGGCCACCACGCGCGCGTGGCCCGCATCCGCGCCCACGTCGCCGAGCTGCCCGGCCTCGCGGTCTGCGGAGCGGCGTACGACGGCGTCGGCATCCCCGCGTGCGTCGCGAGCGCCAACGCCGCCGTCGACCAGCTGGCCGGTGACCTCACCGGTGTGCAGGAGCTCACCCGCAACCCGGTGCAGAGCCTGCACGGCGGCGGAGGAGAATAGCCGCATGAGTGACGACGCCCCCGCCAAGACCCCCAACGCCGGCAAGAAGGCCAAGGACCTCAACGAGGTCATCCGCTACACGCTGTGGTCCGTCTTCAAGCTGCGCGACGTGCTGCCCGATGACGGTACGGTCCGCGCAGGCTACGCCGACGAGGTCCAGGCCCTGTTCGACCAGCTCGCCGCCAAGGACATCACCATCCGCGGCACCTACGACGTCTCGGGCCTGCGCGCCGACGCCGACGTCATGATCTGGTGGCACGCCGAGACCGCCGACGAGCTGCAGGAGGCTTACAACCTCTTCCGCCGCACCAAGCTGGGCCGCGCCCTGGAGCCGGTCTGGTCGAACATGGCGCTGCACCGCCCCGCCGAGTTCAACAAGTCGCACATCCCGGCCTTCCTGGCCGACGAGACGCCGCGCAACTACGTCAGCGTCTACCCCTTCGTGCGCTCCTACGACTGGTACCTGCTGCCCGACGAGGACCGCCGTCGCATGCTCGCCGACCACGGCAAGATGGCGCGTGGCTTCCCGGACGTGCGGGCCAACACGGTCGCCTCGTTCTCGCTCGGCGACTACGAGTGGCTGCTCGCCTTCGAGGCCGACGAGCTGTACCGCATCGTCGACCTCATGCGTCACCTGCGCGCCTCCGAGGCCCGTATGCACGTACGCGAAGAGGTGCCGTTCTACACCGGCCGCCGTAAGTCGGTGGCGGAGCTCGTGGAGGGCCTGGCCTAGGCGTTCCCAAGGGAACGCCCAGGGGCCGGCGGCGTCAGAGCTCCTTGGGAAGCTCCGCCGCCCGCTTGCCCGCCAGCGGCTCCGGCTCCCGGTGCGGCGCGCATGCCGCGCGTCGTACCGGGAGGCGGCCCTCCAGGAGATACGCGTCCAGGTGCCCGTTGATGCACTGGTTGGCGCCGCCGCCGATGCCGTGCGTGCCCGCGCCCTGTTCGGTCACGAGGACCGAGCCCGGCAGCCTGCGGTTGAGCTCCTGCGCGCCCTCGTACGGCGTCGCGGCGTCACGCTCGGCGGCCAGGATCAGCGTCGGCGGCAGCGCGCCCTTCGCCGTGCCCACGTCGAGCGGCCGCTGCCGGGGCGCGGGCCAGTAGGCGCACGGCAGGTTCATCCAGGCGTTGTCCCAGGTCTCGAAGGGCGCCACGCGCGCGAGGCGCGAGTTGTCGCGGTCCCACGTCTTGAAGTCCGTCGGCCACGGAGCGTCGTTGCACTCGACGGCCGTGTAGACGGCGTTGCCGTTCTCCTCCTCGGCGGCCGCCTGCGGCTCGGGCGCGGCCTGCTCGATCAGCGGCTTCGGGTTGCCCTTCAGATACTCGGCGAGCGCCGTCGCACGCATCGGCCAGTAGTCGTCGTAGTACCCGGCCTTGAGGTACGCGGCCTGCAGCTGGCCGGGGCCGACCGTGCCGCCCGCGGGCTTGTGGGCCAGCTCGGCGCGCACCTTCTGGTAGCTGCGGAGCACCTCTTCGGGCGTCGTGCCCAGGTGGTACGCCTTGTCGTGCTTGGCCACCCACGCGCGGAAGTCCGCCCAGCGCCGCTCGAACGCCACCGACTGGTCGAGGTTGTTGTCGTACCAGATCTGTGAGGGGTCGGGGTTGACCGCCGAGTCGAAGACCATGCGGCGCACGTGCGAGGGGAAGAGCGTGGCGTAGACGGCCCCGAAGTAGGTGCCGTAGGAGGCGCCCATGAACGTCAGCTGCTTCTCGCCGAGGGCCGCCCGCAGCACGTCCAGGTCGCGCGCGTTGTTCAGCGTCGTGTAGTGCCGAAGGCCCGGGTTGCGGGCCGCGCACCCGCGCGCGTACGACTTCGCCTGCGCGATGCGCTCCTGCTTGTACGAGGCGTCGGGGTGGCTCGGCGCCTGCGTGGGCGCCTTGGTGAACTGCTTGGGGTCCTGGCAGGACAGCGGCGCCGAGCGGCCGACGCCGCGCGGGGCGTAGCCGACCAGGTCGTAGGCCGCCGCGATGCGCTTCCACTCGGGCAGGACGCCCACCATCGGGAAGTACATGCCGGACGCGCCGGGTCCGCCGGGGTTGAAGACCACCGAGCCCTGGTGTGCGACCGGCTTGCCCTCGGCCCTGCCCGTCGCCTCGGTGCGGCTGACGGTCAGTTTGATCTGCTTGCCGTCGGGCCGGGCGTAGTCGAGCGGCACGGATACCGTGCCGCACCGGACGGACGGGGGGAGGTCCTCGGCCTTGGCGCAGTCGCCCCAGCGGATCCCCGCGGCCTCGGCGCGCTGGGCGGCGAGGACCGTGCCGCGTGTCTCCGGGGTGGGCGGGGCGCCGCTCGCACTTCCCGCGGGGGCGGCGACGAGGGCGGTCAGGACCAAGGATCCGGCGGTTCCGTAGCGGGCGGCTGCTGCTCTCATCGCGCTTGTCTACCCCTTATGTCCGGCCGTGCGTTTCCGGGTGGTGATCGAACAAAGGGGATGATTCGTGCGGCACTTGGCGAAGTAAAGCACCGGCCTGCCGGTGTCGGCTCAATGACCCCGTTGCGCCGTTTCGCCGGGGCCGCGGTGGGAGAAGGCGGCCCGCAGCTCGGGGTCGCCCGTGGCGCGGACCCCGCGCACGGCCACGGCGGTGAGGTGGTCGCCGCGGGCCGAGAGCGAGCCGAGGAGCCGCTGGCCCGCGGGGGATGCCCACCGCGTGTACGGGTGGACCTCGACGCGCGCGATGAGGAGGCAGCCCACGCACAGCAGCAGCGGCAGCGTGAACCAGATCGCGACCGGCACCTGCCCCGCGGTCGCGCGTTCCTGCGAGGGCATGAGGACCGCGACGGTGCCGAGCGCGAGGACCGCCACCGTGGCGGCCCGCACCTGCCGCACCGCGCCGGCCACCCCCGAGACGGCACCCTCCGGGACGGCGAGGCCCGCCGCGACGAGCCGGTCGGCCAGAGCCCGCACCGGGCCGGCGGCCGCCGCGCCAAGGCGTATCGGGGCTATCCGCGACTGTCCCGCCGGGCCGATCGCGCCGAGCACCGAGCGCTCCATGTCGTCCCTGCCCACCGGGTCGACCACGGTGGCCCAGCCGGTGTGCGCGATCAGCAGCCGCCGCGCCCTGGCCATCGCGACCAGCGTCACGTCGGCGACGCGGGAGGGGCCACCGGACAGGAAGGCGGCCTCGTAGAGGGTGAGCTCGTGGCCGCGGACCGCGGGCTTCTCCTGTGCGGAGGCGCGGCTCGCGGCCAGGCAGAGCCGACCGCAGGACAGGCCGGTCGCGGCCCAGGCGAGGAGGAGCAGGGGGACCCAGAACATGGCGGTGTTCTATGCGAAGGAGAGGCTTCGCGCCACGGCATATTCACTATGCGGACGGGGAGTGACGGGTAGGTAACGTTCCGCTTTTTGGGCGGGAGTTGGGGTCGCCTTGGGGTCACCCCTTCTTCTCGGCCCTGTCGGCCTTCTCGGCGGGTTCGGCCTTCTCGGCCTTCTCGGGCGTCTTCGGCTCCTTCTTGGCCGGTTTTGAATTCTTCTCCTCCGGTTCTGGCTCCGCGGGCTCCGCGGGCTCCGCGGGCTTCGCGCGGGAGGCGGCCGGGGGCAGCGGGAACGTGGGGGACGGGGTGACGGGTGTGGCCGAGCCAGGGGAGTCCGTCGGTCCCGGCGGGGGCGGGGAGCTGGTCACGGGGCCCGCGGGGCCGGTCGTCGCCGCGTCCCGCGCGAGGCCGTCGAAGTCGACGAGGCCGGTCTCCTCCAGGACCGTGATGTGGTCGAGGACGGTGGTGTTCGCGTCGTCGGCCAGCTCGCGCACCAGCGTGTTGCGGGTGTTGGCACGCACCTCGGCCACGACGGAGAAGACCTTGCCATGGGCGCGGCGCAGGATGTTCGCGAACTTCTCGTTGTACGCCTCCCCGCGCGCGCCGCTCAACTCCGCGAGCCAGTCACGCTGTTGGTCGTTGGGCTGGCTCGGCAGTTCGAGGCCGAGCCGGGCCGCGACCTCGCGTACGCGTGCGTCCAGGAACGTATGGCCCTCGACGAGGTGCTCGCCCGCGGTCCGCACGGCCTTGGTGGTGCCCCGCTCCTCGGCCTGCTGTCCGGCCGGGAGCTCCCACAGGCCCGCGAGGCGCACCTTGGTGATGAAGTCCCGGTCCAGGGCGGACAGCGGCCCGAAGTCGGTCGACACCGTCTCGGCGTTGAGTCTGGCGAGGGTGGTGCCCGAGCGGTCGTCGTAGGACCAGAGGGGGAAGATCAGCGCGGCCAGGGTCGCGACGAGCCCCGCGACGATGAGGCCGGTGCCGTTGATGGTTCGGGATCGCATGGTGCCTCCTGTTGCGGCACCGCACGTTAGTGCGCCTCGGTGGGGGCGCGGTCCGATATGGCGGGGAGTACGTCAACCGCCGTACCGGAAAAATGAGTTGATGGGCGCGGCGTGCGCCCTCAGAAGGTGGAGGGCCGCCTGCTCAGAATGAACCGCCGCCTCCGCCCCCACCGCCTCCGCCGCACGAGGAGCCGCCCCCGCCGCCTCCGCCGCCGCACGAGAAGCCGCCCCCGCCGCCTCCGCCGCCGCACGAGAAGCCGCCCCCGCCGCCTCCGCCGCCGCACGAGGAGCCGCCGCCACCGCCGCTCGAACACGCCGAGCCGCCGCCTCCGGAGCACGCCGAGCCGCCGCCACCGCCGGAGCAGGCGAATCCGCCGCCCCCGCCTCCGCTGCCCGCCCCGCACCAGAGCGGCGTCCCGCCGCCCGAGTTCCACAGGCCCGGGGCCTGGTGGGGAACGAGGTGCGGGCCCGCGGGCGCCGCCGCCCGGACCGGGATCCGGGCGGCGGCGATCAGCTGCGCCCGCAGGTCGGGGTGGGCCGCCGCGAGGCCGCGCGTCGCCACCAGGTGCGCCGCGCCTGTGATGTGCGGTGAGGCGGCGACGTACTCGCGCAGGGCGTAGTGCCCCGCGACGGTGAGCTGCTTCGAGGTGACCGAGAGGCAGATCAGGCCGCTCGTGACGCCGAAGGCGAGGCCGGGCGCCATCACGAGGATGTCGTCGAGCGCCGCGTCGGGACCGCCGGGCTCCGCATAGGAGTTGGCGTAGTGCGTCAGGATCACCATGGCGCACGCCATGAACCCGAAGAGGCTCAGGAGGAACTGCACCCCGGCCCAGCGCCGCCACTTGCGCTGACGGCCGGGCCGCACGAGGAGGCCCCGCCGCGCGAGCTCCTCGCCCGTCTGCTGTACCGGCCCGCTGCGCATCACGGCCGTCCGCAGCCAGTGCAGTGCCCCGCTGGGCGCCGCCGTGTGGGCGTCGATGACCGCCTGCTCGCCGGCGTTCCTTGCCGCGGGCCGGGTGATGCCGACGACGCCGGGGCCCGCGACGACGAGGCGCCCGTCCTCGTGCAGGCCCGCGATCAGCGAGTCGGCGGCGCGGGCGGGCCCGCCGGAGAGGAAGGCGGCCTCCAGGGTGCCTCGGACGAACACGCCGTGCTCGGCGTCCATCGGGGGTCTCGGCTGGTACGGGGACCGGGTGCGGCGGGCGGCCGCCACGCCCCGGATCAGCTCCGCGGCGGCCAGCGCGACGACGACCGTGTACACCATGCTCAGGACGATCATGGTGTCACCGCCTCTGCAGGACCCGGCGGGTGGCGTCCAGGAGTCTGGCGGCGGGCCGCCGGGACAGCGGCGCCGGACCCGATCGCTCCTGCCACCACTGGCCCAACTGCCGCCGGGCGTCGGCGTCCTCGGGGCGGTCTGCGAGCAGCAGGTGCTCGGCGAAGCCCAGCGCGTCGTGGCGGTAGCCGCCGGTCATGGGCCGGGCCTGCGCGTACGTGAGGAAGTCCGCGCGGTACGACGCGCCCAGGATCCGGGGCAGTTCGGGCGCGACCTTGGCGACGACGTCGGCCCGCTTGGCGGCCAGGGCGCGGCTCTGCACCCTCAGGCGCGCGTGGTCGAAGCCCTGGGGCGCGGGGGTGCCCGCGACCAGCGAGGAGAGCAGGGCGGTCTGGGCGAGCGCGGTGCGCTGGCGGGCGGCGTCGGAGGCGGGCGCGACCTCGCGCCGGGCGTCCGGGGCGTCCGCGGGCGGCTCGCCCGAGGTCTTCGGCGTCGTACGGCTCAGCGTCGTACGGATCGCCGCCAACTCCCGCTCCAGCTCGGCCGGTTCGGGGAAGTTCTCGTCCCGCTCCAGGAGGACGCCGGGCGGGGACATGCGCGAGGCGAGGTCGGCGAGGATCGCGAGGACGGGCTCGGGCACCGGGTGTGCGTGGCTGTCGTGCCAGACGCCGTCCCGCTCGAAGCCGCCCGCGACGTGTACGTACGCGATGGCCTCGACCGGCAGTTCGTCCAGGGCCTTGGCCGGGTCCTCGCCGCGGTTGACGTGGTTCGTGTGGAGGTTGGCGACGTCGATGAGCAGACGTACGCCCGTGCGGTCGGCCAGTTCGTAGAGGAACTGACCCTCCGTCATCTCCTCGCCGGGCCAGGCGATCAGCGCCGCGATGTTCTCCACGGCGAGCGGCACGGGCAGCGCGTCCTGTGCGATGCGGACGTTCTCGCAGAGCACGTCGAGCGCGTCGCGGGTGCGCGGCACCGGCAGCAGGTGCCCGGCCTCCAGCGGCTGTGTGGCGGTGAGGGCGCCGCCGGCCCGCACGAACGCGATGTGCTCGGTCACCAGGGGCGAGCCGAGGGCGACGGCCCGCTCGGCGAGGGCGGTGAGCCGTCCCTCGGCGGGGCGGTCCGCGCCGCCGAGGCCCAGAGAGACGCCGTGCGGCACGACGGTCACGCCGCGCTCGCGCAACCGCACCAGGGAGTCGGGCAGGTGTCCCGGGCAGACGTTCTCCGCGACGACCTCGACCCAGTCGATGCCGGGCATCGCTTCCACGGCCTCCGCGATCTCGGGCCGCCAGCCGATGCCGGTGCCCAGACGCGCAGCCGTACGCGTCTGCGCACCCGCATCCGTACGTGCCTCTGTGCGTGCACCCGGTCCCGTCCCGGTCCCCGTCCCCGGGCGCATTTCCAGACGCTGCATGTCGCTCCCCCTTCGTCCCCCGTTCCCCGTCCCCATGACCATGGCCGGGACGGGTGCGCGCGAACCCTGGGAGAGAGACGTTCAGAGCTACATTTGAGGTTCCGGGCGGTCCGTGTTGATCTGTCCGGGCGGCGCGGGCGAGGGGCGGGACGTGGTCGGTACGCGGCCGCTGGGCCCGGCGGGGACCGGCTCGGCGGGCTTGGCCCCGGACGGCGGGGGAGGCCCGGTCGGGCTCGCCGTCGCGGTCGACGCGGCGCCGTTCGCGATGTCGTCGAAGTCGACGAGTCCGGTGGCCTCCAGCATCGTGATGTGGTCGAGGACGGTCTGGTTGGAGTCCGTGGCGAGCTGCCGGATCAGGGAGTTGCGGGTGCTGTCGCGGACCTGGGCGATCACGGCGAAGACCTTGCCGTGCGAGACGCGCAGCAGATTCGCGAACTTCCTCTGGTACGTATCGCCGCTCGCCTCGGTCAACTCCTTCAGCCAGCCCTGCTGCTGGTCCGTCGGCTGGTTGGGCAGCTCCACGCCGAGCTGCGCCGCGACCGTGCGGACCCGCTGGTCGAGGTCGGTGTGGCCGACGATGAGGTGGTCGCCCGCCTCCTTGACGGCCTCGGTCGGCGCGCGCTCGACGGCCTGCTGGCCCGCCGGTATCTCCCACAGTCCCGCGAGCCGCACCTTCACCAGCAGATCCCGGTCGGCCGCCGAGAGCGGGCCCCACTGGGTGGCCACGGACCCGGCGGCCAGGTCGGCGGGCCCGGTGCCGGAGCGGTCGGCGTACGACCACACGGGGAACGCGATCGCGCCCAGCGTGGCGACGAGTGCCGCGATGATCAGAGCCGTGCCGTTGACGCGCCGCAAGGTGCCTCCCGTGGTGCTCCGTGTCGCCGGTGATACCGGGGAGTACGGAAGATACGGGTGGGATGTTCAGGGGCGCGAGACGTCGTACGCGTCCCGGCTGGGAGTGCGCCCCAGGAGGGCCAGCGTCTCGTCCAGGGGCGAGGCGCCCACCGGCGCGGCGACGGCCGGTGCGAACGCGGCGCCGGGGCCCCGGAGTTCGGGGTCCGCGGGCACGCGCCGCGCGACGGCGAGCGCGGCATCGGCGACGACGTCGGGGAGGTCGACGCGGACGCCGAGTGCGGTCGCGACGTCCCACGCGTGCACCACGTAGTCGACGAGGTGGAAGCCGATGGCGACGCGTCCGGGGAAGCTCCCGCCGATCTGCGGTAGGTCGAACCCCCGTTCCGTCACGCCCACTTCGGCGAAGGCGGCGAGGACGTGCCGCACGGACTCCTCGTACCGTGCGAACGGGTCGCGGCCGAGGTCGTGCTCGATCCAGTGCGTCCGGTCGGCGCCCACTCCGCGCGCGGCCGCAGCGAAGCCGTGGTGCTGGGCGGCCATGTGTGCCACGAGCCGGCGCAGGGACCAGCCCGCGCAGGGGGTCGGGCGCGCCAAGGCCGCCGCGTCGCGGGCGGCGGACAGGACGCGGAGCGACTCCTGGACGGCGATGCGGTCGAGGGCGACGAGGTCGGTCATGAGGTACCCGCTTCCTTGGCTTCCATTTCCTTGGCTTCCTTGGCCTCCTCTGCCTCCTTGGCTTCTTCGGCTTCCTCGGCGGCAGTCGGCCGGTCCGCGACGGTGGTCGGCCAGGGGGCCGGGTCCGCGAGCAGGGCCTCGGTGGTCGCCCAGACGCTCGCCGGATCCAGGTGGTCGGCCGTCCAGACGGTGGCGCGCATCGTGCCGCGCCCCTGGTGCGCGCGGACGGTCCGCAGATGGTCGGGGCGCCCGACGAAGGCCCCCAGCGAGGCGCGGTCCGCCCACGCGGAGACGGACCCCGAGCGTTTGCGCGGCGGGTCGACCCACAGCCACATGCCGACGGCGCCGGGGGTGGCGGGCCAACGGCGGCGCAGACGGAGCCCCGCGAGGGCGATCGGGAGGGTCTGGGAGTGGTGGTCGGCGGTGAACTCGGTGAGGCTGATCAGGACGGGGCCCGGAGGGAACGCGGCCGGTCCGCTCTGCCATCGCGTACGCAGGATCGATGAGGGCATGAGCCGAGCATAAAACTAAACGAACGGTCGTGCTGATACTTTCTCGCATCCGACCCGGGCCGTACGGGAGGCCCAAAGGGGCGCCGGGCCAGAGCGGTTGGGGAGCGGGTCAGGGAAGTCGCGGGACCAGCGAGGGGTCGCTCGCCGCGGCGCGCAGCCGGTTCGTGACGGCTGTCCCCGCCTTGCGGTAGGCATGCGGCTCGTCGTGCAGGACCGAGTGCGCGTTGGCCGTCTCCAGGAAGGAGATGAGCTCGAACGCGAGCTGCGGGACGTCCGTGTCCGCGTGCAACTCGCCCGCGGCCAGGGCCTCGGCGATGCAGCCCTCCACCTGGGCCGTCCAGTCGCGGTCGGCACGCACCAGCGCGTCGTGCACCGCGCCCTCGCGGGCGTCGTACTCGGCGATCACTCCGTGGAAGAAGCAGCCGCCGGGGAAGACGCGCTCCTCGGAGTACGTCAGCCAGCCCGCGCACAGCCGCCACACCCGCCCGATGCCGGGCGGGTCCTGCCGGGAGGGCTCCACCACCGCGTCGAGGAAGATGCGGCCCGCGGCCCTGATGGTCGCGAGCTGCAGCTCCTCCTTCGATCCGAAGAGCGCGAAGACCCCGCTCTTGCTGAGCTTCAGCTCGGTGGCGATGCGGCCGAGGGAGAGGGCGTCGAGCCCTTCGACCGAAGCGATGTCGACGGTGCGGCGCAGCACGAGGCGTCGGGTCTGGTTCCCGCGCTCGACGCGCCCGTCGAGTCGTCCCGCGTGCGTGTGCGATGTCATGTGGGTGGCCTCCGCTCTCACCGCATTATCCCCTGCCCGTATCCCCGCTCCGGTACCGGTAGTTGCGGGCCGATGGGAAATGAATGACTGCTTCCGCATACGCCTCGGCGTGCGCCATGCTCAAGCCATGACAACAAGTGATCAATGGTTGACGCTAGTTGTCCGAAACTCTTAGGCTCTGGAGGTCCGGCGGGCACGGGGGATGCCAATCCGTACCCGGCTCATCGATTTTTCACGTCTGGGCACCAGTCGATACGCTCGACGGGGTGTGGGGGTTCGGAAACGTGCGGCAGTCCGTCATTCACCGGGGGATCGTCACCTTCGGGCAGCTGTCCTTATGGCAACCCTTCGAAAAGGTTCCGTCAAGAGTTCGTGATCTTCCCCAACTGACCCTTCCCTGTGGTCAGTCACTCGCTGCCGAGCGCTCAGAGGGATTACTACGACCGCCGCGACCATGACCGCGGTCGATTTCCGCGCTCGCCGCCGCGCCCGCACTTGCCAAAGTGTCCGCGCATTTCGGTGGCTTTGAGCGCGAATACTCATCCCGTATGTGGCGCATCCCCTGCGTGGCGCATCCCCGCGTGGCGCATCCCCTACGTGGCACCGGTCCTGTCACGCGCGATTAGTCCCGCCAGACCATCGCAGCGGAGGCCGTCGAAATACTGCCGCGTTCCCGTAAAACCATCAGGCCCGAGGCTGGGCCCTGCCCTGAGCGGCAGACAACCGAAAAGGCGGCGTATGAAAGAGAAAGCCATTCTGAGGGAGTGGTCCCGGGGTTCGACGGGGGCGACGGCACGCCTTGTGGTGGACAAGGAGGACCCGTTCTTCTTCGACCACGCCCTCGACCACGTTCCCGGCATCCTGGTCATCGCGGGGCTCCTCGACCTGATCCGCACCCAGAGCGCGGAACCGCGGCCCGACGGGCGCATCAAGGTGTCGCTGGACTTCGCCAAGTTCTGTGAACCGGACGACGACATCACGGTGTCGGTCTCGCCGTCGGCCGCCGGGACCGAGGAGGAGCCGGCCTGGGAACTGGCCGCCACCGTCGGCACGTCCACGGCGGTCAGCGGAACGGCCGTGCTGCACCACAAGTCGGCGGAGCGCTTCGTCCCCGCCGCACCCGAACAGCGCGGTGAGGGTCTCGCGGCGGCCGAGCTGGCCCACCGCGAACGGCCCGAGAACGCCCTGCTCGGCGCGGCCTGGTGGGCCGACGACCGGCTCTTCGCACGGGCGCAGCGGCCGCCCGTCGGACATCCGCTGCGCACCCGCCCCCTGGTCGAACTCATCGAGTCGGCACGGCAGTTCGTGACCCTGATCGGACATGCGGGCTATGAGCGGCCGATCGGCGACAAGTTCATCCTGTGCGCGCTCGAGGTGGACATCCCGCTGGGGCTCGCACCTGGCGAAGTGTCCATGGAATGGGTGCGCAAGCCCGTCGACGGCCGTCGGTATCCGCTCACGGCGCGGCTGTTCCGCTCGTCGGGCGACGACCTCGACGAGGAGGTCGGCAGCGCGCGCTTCGACACGATGATCGTGAACCCGCGTCAGTACCAGACCATTCGATTCCGCAGGCGACACGTCGAGGAGCGTGCGATATGACGCAGGGAGCGACCTTCCCCGACACCGCGGCCGAGGCATCCGATCCGCTGCTGGTGGGCCACAAGTTCGCGCGCCAGGCACAGCTGCGCGCCGCGGGCCACCGCGTACCGGAGTTCGTCTGTCTGCCGGTGTCGGCCTTCGACAGGATGCGGGAGTCCGCCGCGGCGGACTTCCCCGAACTCGCCCCGGACAGCGGCCCCGACGAGCTCGCCCACTGGTCCAAACTGGCCACCGACGCGGTGCTGCGCGCCGGCGCCCCGGAAGGACTCGCCGCGGAACTGCTGCGCGAGTTCGACCGCCTCGCCGGGGAAACCGGCACCGTCGCGGTCCGTTCCTGCGCCGTGCCCGCCGCCGACGACGAGGAGGGCGGCGAGGACTCCGCCGACGATCCCTTCGCCGGTCTCGGGCGCAGCTTCCTCGCGGTCGGCCGCGAGGAACTGCTGCAGCGGGTCGTCGAGTGCTGGGCGTCGGCCTTCACCGCCGAGGGCGTGCTGTACCGGGCCACGCGCGGCGGCGACCCCACCGTCACGCGGATGGCCGTGGGACTCCAGCGTCTGGTGCCCGCCGCCCGGTCCTTCGTGGCGTTCAGTCGCGACCCGCGCGGCCCGCACGCGGGCGAGCAGTCCCTGGTCGCCGCCGCCTACGGCCTCGGCGAAGGCGTCGTGCAGGAGCAGGCGGACGTCGACCACTTCTCCGTGCACCGCTCGACGGGGGCGGTCGAGTCGCAGCTCGTCCACAAGAAGCGCCGCGTCGTGCCCGACACGGTCGGCGGGACGACCGTCGACGAGGTGCCCGACGCCCTGGCGGACCGCCCGGTCCTCGACGACGCCACCGCGCGCCGCGTCGCGGAGCTGGCCGTCTCCCTGGAGGAGCACTTCGGCCTGCCCCAGGACATCGAGGGGGCGATCACCGAGGACGGCGAGATCCACCTCGTCCAGGCGCGCCCCGCGGCCATCGCGGCCGCGACCGCTGCGTCCGCCGCGGGCGCTTCCGGCTCCGTCGCGCGCGAGCTGCACTGGAGCAACGGCAACATCTCCGAGAGCTTCGCCGGGTTCACCTCCACGCTGACGTACTCCGTGGCCTGCGAGCTCTACGCGGTCGGCTTCGAGGAGCTGTACCGGCGCATGGGCGTCAGCGAGCAGACCCTCCGGCGCCACCGCTACGAACTGCGGCGCATGATCGGCTACTTGGACGGCCGCGTCTACATGCGCCTGGAGTCCTGGTACCGACTGCACAGCCAGATGCGGGCCTTCGCCTCCATCAAGCGGCAGTGGGAGAAGGCCGTGGTGACGGTCGGCTCGTCCGTCACCGTGGAGGCGCCTGGACGGCTCAAGCGCCTCGCGATGCGGGCCCGCGAGATCCCGGCCGCCGGTGCCCGGCGCGCCATGGCCCCCGTACGCATGCGCCGTTTCTTCGGCTGGTGGGACGAGCGGCGCGACGCGCTGCCGGACCCGAGGACGCAGTCGGCGGGCGAGATCGTCGAGGACTACCGCGAGCTGTGGGCGGACGTCGCCCTGCGCTGGGGTGGCACGCTCGTCACCAACTCCCACGTCATCGCCGAACTCGACCTGGCCGAGCGGCTGATGAAGCGCTGGGCCCCGCAGGCGGACCGCGGCGCGCTCAACGGCATGCTGTGCGACGGCCCGGTCAACCGCTCGGTCCTCGCGCTGCGTTCCCTCCTGACGGTCGCCGAGGCCGTCGCCGCCCACCCGGAGGCCAACGAGAGCGTCCGGGGCGGCAAGGACTCGGCCGAGGTCTGGAGCCGCCTGGCGGACGGCGCGTTCGGCACCGAGCTCGCCGACCTCGCGCAGGCGCACGTGAAGCGGTACGGCGACCGCGGTCTGCACGACCTCAAGTTCGAGTCCACGGTCGTCGCGAACGCCCCGCACCTGCTCATCGACCAGCTGCGGCCGCTGATCTCCATCGGGCGCACGGTCGAGAACAGCATCGAGGAGGAGCGCAGGGCGCGACAGGAGGCCGAGGACGAACTGCGGGCCCACATCGCCGACCCCGCACGCCGCGCCGCACTGCGCGTGCTCTTCTGGTCCCTGCGCCGCAACCTGCTCATCCGGGAGAACGCGCGCTTCTGCCGCACCGAACTGTTCGGCGCATCCCGCAGGATGGTCAACGCGTTGGCCCAACACCTCGTCGACGCGGGCCAGTTGGACGACGTGTCCGAGGTGTACGACCTCACGATCGAGGAGGTCCTCGGCGCCTACGAGGGCGGCAGGGCGGGCGGTGAACTGCGCGAGCTGGCCCGCGTGCGCGCCGCCACCAGGCAGAAGGCGACCGAGCGCGCGGACCCGCCGAACGTGTTCGCCACCGACGCGGACGTGCCGCTGAGCGTGGCGCTCGCCTCGGCGGGCACCAACCGCGGCGCCACCGCGTCCACGCTGACCGGCCTGGCCTCCAGCGGCGGCGTGGTCCGCGGCAGGGCCCGCGTGGTCACCGACCCCGACATCGACCCCGAGTCGTGCCGGGGCAAGATCCTGGTGGCCAGGGAGACCGACCCGGGCTGGCTCGTCCTCATGCTGGTGGCCAAGGGCCTGGTCGCCGAACGGGGCACCGTGCTCTCCCACATGGCCATCACCGGCCGCATCTTCGGCGTGCCCACGGTGGTCGCGGTGCGCGGGGTGGTGGACAGCGTCCCCGACGGCGCCTGGATCGAGGTCGACGGCGACCGGGGCACCATCACGGTGCTCGACGAGCCCGAGCCCAACGCCGAGCCCGAGCCCGAAGCTGCCGTGTCCGACGCCGTGTCCGACGCCGAGCCCGGAGCCGTGGACGCCTCGTGATCACCCGGCTCGTCAAGTACGCGTTGACGTACCCCCTCTGGTTCTACGCGGTCCTCGGCCTCGGCTGGTCCTACGGCCTGACCTTCGTCTACCAGGCGGTCCACCGCACGGAGGGGATCGCGTCGGCGCCCGGCCTCGCCGTGACGGCGGTGACCATCGCCGTCAACCTCCTGCTGTTCCGCGCCGTGGACGACGTACGCGACCTCGACTACGACCGGGTGCAGAACCCGGGCCGGGCCCTGGTCACCGGCGCGGTGCGGGTCGGCGACCTGATGACGCTGTTCTTCGCCGGCATGGCCGTGCTGGTGCTCGTCAACGTGCCGCGCGGCCTGCCCGCGGCCGCCTACGGCGCGGTCTGCGCGTACGTCTGCGTCGTGCTGTTCATCGAGTGGCGCTGGGAGTGGCCCAGGCCGGAGCGGCTCCTGGCCGGGCTCCTGGTCAACATCCCGCACCAATTGCTCATGTGCGGTTACGTCTACCTGGGCACCGCGCACGGGCGGGACAACGCGCCAGGACCGCTGGACCTGGTCGTCGCCCTCGGGTTCGTCCTGCTGCTCGCGCACCTGGAGTTCGCGCGCAGGCTCGTGCGCGACCCGGCCCCGCACATGCGCACCTACGTGCACACGCTGGGCGTCAGGGCGACCCGGTGGACCGCGCTGGGGTGCGCGTTCGCCGCGGCCGCGCTGCAGGTCGCGGCGCTGCGGCCGTGGTCGCCCGGCCAGGCGGCCGGCTGGCTGGTGCTCGTCCCGCTGCCCGTGCCCGTCCTCGCGGCGGTCCGCTTCCACCGGGGCGCGCCCCGCTGGCCGTTGGGCCTCGCCGTGCTGTTCCTGCTGCTGTCGTTCTCCTCGTTCGCGGCCATCGGCCTGGTCAACGCGCTGTGACAGAGCCCCGAAACCGTAAGAAGCAACAGAAGGGGGTAGTGCCTTGACCGGATTCTGGACACTGCTCGGGCCGGACTTCTCCGGAAAGTCGACGGTCCTGACCCGGCTGCACACCGAACACGGCTGGCACGTCGTCTCCTACGACGACCGCTATCTGGAGTCCGCCCCGATGGTGCGCCTGCTCCGCGAGAACTGGGTGGGGGAGGCGTTCGCCCACCGCGGCGAGCGCTACTCGCCCCAGATGGTCCTCGCGGCGCTGCACCCGATCGTGCTCCACCTGCGGGACGAGCTGGCGCGGGCCGCGGACCGGGAGCGGGTCATCGTCGACTCGTACTACTACAAACTGCTCTCCAAGTGCGCCCTGTTGGGCCTGGAGGACAGCGAACTCTTCGCACAGTGGCGGTCGTTCCCGCAGCCGGACGGCGTCCTCTACCTGGACGTGAGCTCCGACGTGGCGTGGGAGCGCAGCCTCGGGGGCGAACGGCTCAACTGCTTCGAGCACTTCGGGCAGGAGCCGACCCACGAGGGGTTCGCCGGACTCCAGGACGCGCTGCGCGGCACCCTCCTCAAGGAGGTCGCCGAGCTGCCGCTGACGGTCGTCGACGGCGATGTGCCGCCGGAGGTCGTGCTCGACCAGGTCCTTGCCGTGCTCGAACCCCGGGGGGTGCGATGACACCGGCCCTGGCGGCGGCCCGCACCCAGGACCGCCTCGCCGCCCTCTTCGACGAGCGCGCCCGCCTGGTGGCCGAGTCCACCACGGACACCACGCCCGTCACCGCCCTCGTCCTGCTGCGCGGCCTGGACGTGGTCGACGTGGTGCAGGGCGCCCGCGCGTTCGCGGCGGACCTGACCGAGGCGGAGGGCAGGACCTGGCTGCGCTCGTGGACCCGCACCCGCTTCCTGTTCGGCAACCCGGCGAACCTGCCGGACCGCACCCCGGCCAGGGCCGTGGCGCCGTCCGGCTCGGTCGCCTGGCTCGGCACGTATCCGAAGGACCACCTGCCGGGCGTGGGCCGCCTGCTCAAGCCGCTGAGCGGATCGCTGCCGCACCTCCCGGACACCCTCGACGTGCCGGGCCGCGGCACCGGAGCCGTGCGCGAACTCCGGCTCGCCACCCGCGATGTGACGCTGGTTCAGTACCTCGTCCATCTGCACCACACCGTCGCCGAAGCGACACTCCTCGGCCGCCTCGGCCCCACCGAGCCGCTCCGGCTGACGCACCGGCCCGACCTGGCCGCGGAGCACGCGCACGGCGACCCCGGCTACGCCCGCGTGCACTACGCCGCCGAGGACTCGCCCGAGCTTCGCCTGTACACCTCCCTGGCCCCCTGACCGGCCCTTGACCGGCACCGACCGACCCCGACCGACCCCTGACGGAGAAGAAGGACGACCATGGATCTCCCTCACCACACCGAGCAGGACCTGGCGCGCCTGGCGCTGTCGACGCGCCTGCGCGACCTGTCCGACGAGCTCCGCAAGGCGGTCGCCGAACCCGACGCCCCCGCCGGGGCCGACAGCACGCTCGGCGAGCGGATCTGGCGGCTCCTGAACGATGACGTCCCCGTGCTCCAGGACGAACTCGTCGCCTACCTGCGTACGCGCGGCGCGTCCTGGACGTGGATCGGCGAGCGCACCGGACTGAGCGCGAAGGACGCCGAGGAGCGCTGGGCCCTGCGCGAACCCGAGCACCTGGCGGACTCCCGGGCACGGGCCGCCGACCTCGACGCGTGGTACGTGCGCCACGTCCAGCTGGAGCCGCTGGCCGACGTCGCCGACCCGGTCAGCCGGCTGTTCGACCACAGCACCCCGCTGGCGGAGCGCTGCCTGATCTGCGAGAAATACGCGGGCGAACCCGTGCCTTCCTGGGCCGGGCGCCCCGTGCCGCCCGGCGGGCACCTCGTGGACGACGGGACGTGGCGGGCCTGCCACGGACCGACGGGCTACTGGCCGCGCGGCACGCTGCTCATCGAGTCGCACCGCCACTTCGTCGACCACAGCGACCTCACCGACGAGGAGGCCGCCTCGCACGCGCTGCTGGTCCGGCGGCTGACCACCGCGATCAAGGAGGCCACCGGGTCGCCGCGCGTCTACACGTTCTCGTCGATGGAGGGGACCCCGCACTTCCACACGTGGCTGATGCCGCGCATCGGTGAGGACGGGCCCCGGGGCCGCCCCCTCGTCGGCAACCCCGGCCACTGCACCGAAGCGGAGGCCGTCGAGACCGTCCGGGCGATCCGCAAGGCCCTCGGCGAGACCGCACCGTCGGAGGTCGCACCGTGACATCGGCCTGCCCCTTCCCCTTCCCCGAGCACGAAGGCGTCGAGCCCGCACCGGAGTTCAGCGCCCTGGCGCACGGCGAGAGGCTGGTGCCCGCGACCCTGCGCAGCGGCGTCTCAGCGCTCCTCGTCCACCGGCACGAGGACATGTGCCAGGTGCTCACCGACTCCGCCTTCGCACGCTTCCCCGCCTCGCAGTTCGGGCTCAGCGCGCGCTCGCCCGAGTCGCTCGCGCTCAACTCGGTGGACCCGCCCGACCACACCCGGCGGCGCCAGATCGTCGCGCACGCCTTCACCGCACAGCGCGCCACCCAGCTGCGCCCGTACGTGGCGGACCTCGCGAACGACCTGGCGACCGCGCTGCGCGACAAGGGCGGGCCCGCCGACCTCCTGGAGGACTTCGCGGTGCCGCTCACCGTCGGCGTGATCGGCCGCGTCTTCGGCCTGCCGGAGAGCGACGTACGGCGGCTGCTGCCCCTGGTGGAGCGGATGATGTCCATCACGGCGTACGCCAAGTCCGAGGTGCAGTCCGCCCACCACGCCATGTTCGCCGAGTTCGAGAAGTTCCTCGCCGGGCCGCACGCGGACCCCGAAGGACTGTTCGGCAGGATCGCGCGGGCCACGCGGGACGGCGACCTCGCCCCGAACGAGTCGGTGCACCTGGCGTACGGGCTGTTGATCGCCGCCCACGAGACGACCGCCAACCAACTCGGCCTGTGCGTCCTGCTCCTGCAGCGCGAGCGGGAGCTGACGGAGCGTCTGCGCACGGATCCGGAGCTGATGCCGGCCGCCGTGTCGGAGATGCTCAGATACACGTCGCTGAACGCCGCGGGCGGCGTGCCGCACGTCGTGCAGCGGCCCGTCACGATCGGCGGCACCGAGCTCGAACCCGGCACGGTCGTGCTGCCGGTGACCGACGGCGCCAACCGGGACCCCGAGGTGTTCCCGGACCCGGACGCGCTGGACGTGGACCGTCCTTCCAACCCGCACCTCGCTCTCGGCCACGGCCGTCACCGGTGCCTGGGCGCGCCCCTGGCCCAGATGGAGCTGGAGGTCGCGCTCGCCGCCCTCCTGCGCCTGTTGCCGGAACTGACGCTCGCCGTACCGGAGGAGGAACTGGAGTGGCGCAAGGGGATGTACATCCGCGGCGTGCGGAAGCTGCCGGTCACGTGGTAGCCGCCGACACCGCGCGGCGGCCCGCGCGGCACGACACGACGGCGACCCCGGGGCACGACACGGCGGTGTCCCCGGAGCGCCGGAGGGTCCTGCTCGCCCCGGTCACCGTGAGCCCCACCAAGCCCCTGACGCCCACCCACCTCAAGTACCTGCTGTCCCTCGACCTGATCATGCGGGCCACGCACGCCTTCGCGGACATCGACTGCGCCTACCACCACACCGTCTACACGGGCAGCCGTCAGGTGGCGGGCTTCTGGGAGTACCTGGAGCGCCGCCACCCCGGCATCGACGCGGCAGCGCTCGGCGAGGAGGACATCGGCCACCTCTACGTCGCCCACCACAGGGAGGGGGCGGCCGCACCGTACGCCGCGATCCGGCCGGTGGTCCGGCGGGCCGAGGAGGGCTGGGTCCACCCCGTCAGCGACCGGCTCCTGGACCTGTGGGAGAACCACTACCGGCGCCTGGGCATGGCCGATCCCTCCCTCGGCCGCGGCAGGCCCGAACTCGCCCCCGCCGACGAGGTCATCGACCTCCTGGTGCGCCACGACGCGTGCCTGGACGGGCGCCCGCTCGCGGCCCCCGTCTACCTCGACGCCACCCGCAAGGGCCTTCCCCTGCGGCTCGTCGTGAACGAGGAGGGACAGGCGAACTACCTGATCCACCTCCTGCGCGAACTGATCCCCGTGCTGCCCCGGTACGACCTGGTCGTCCTCGCGCACGACGTCGAACTGCGCTCCGACTACCGCACCGTGGCCCACGTACTGGAGACGCTCGGCGCGAAGGTGGCGCGGTTCGAGGTGCCGCGCGTCCCGCTCGACGGCGTCACGCGCTCGGCGCGGGCCGGCGGCTGGGAGGGATACACGCTCGACGCGTTCCAGGGCCCGCTGGTCGAACGGCACGGCCTGGCCGCGTTCCGCCTCGGCCTGCGCCTGTACCTGGTGGCGGGCCTCGGCAGGACCGCCCAACAGTCGTTCACCGTCAAGCACTTGGGGCGGTGGGTGCGGCGGGCCGAACGGCTCCTCGCGGAGCGCACGGACGTCGGCGCGGACGTGGCGCCGTACCTGACCCGGCTCACCGGCAACCTGGGGTACGCGGATCCCTACCGCGTGGCCACCGCCCTGATGAGCCGTGACGAGGAGGTGCCGGTCGCGGACCTGCTCCGCCTTGTGACGTCATGAGGAGGCGGCGGCGGAGGCGAACGTGAACGCCTCCGCGAGGCTGCCCACCACGGGGCGCCCCGTCGTGCGGAGCTCGTCGGCCGAGGTCATGCCGGTGGTGACCAGCACGCAGTGCGTGCCCACCTGCTCCGCCGCGGCCGCGTCGTCGTCGACGTCGCCGACGAGCAGGCACTCGTCCGGTTCGAGCCCCAACTGCCCGAGGTGCGCCGCGAGATGACCGGCCTTGTGGCCGCCCGCCGCCTCGGGGAGAACGCCGTCGATCCGCTCCACGTACGCGTGCACGCCGAACCGCGTCGCCAGTGAGGTGACGTCCTCGTGCAGCGCCATCGAGAGGACCGACTGGGTCAGCCCCGCGTCCCGTACGCGGGTCATGGTCTTCTCGGCGTCGGCGGCGAGGCGGCACTCGCCCAGGCGGCCGCGGTAGGCCGCGCGGTAGAGGCGCACGACCTCCGCCCAGTCCTCGGGGGCGCTCACGTCGCGGTCGAGGATCGTGCCGTAGCAGAGCCAGAGGGGCCTTCGGAGCGCCGCCCGCCACGTGCGCATGTCGACGGCGGGCCTGCCGAAGTGGGCGCAGACGTCGTTGACGGAGGCGAGCATCACATGGTTGTCGTCCAGGAGCGTGCCGTTCCAGTCCCAGACGACGTGCCGGATCCGGTGTTCCCGCGGAGCCTCGGGGCCAGTGCGCACCGGGCGTTCCTCCTCCACCGACGGCATTGTTTCGGACAGTCGGGCGCGGGGCGCGCGGGCGTCGCCGCTCACCGCGCGCGCAGGGCGGGGTGATCCGCCACGACCGTGGCCGATCCCGGCCGGATCTCGGTGAAGCCCGCGTCGCGGATCACGGGCAGGCCGCTCGCGGCGAGCGCGTGCCAGGCGGCAGTGTCCGGGGTGCGCACGGAGAGGGGGAAACCGGCGTCGCGCCAGGCGGTGCGCTCCTCGTCCGACAGCTCCCACCAGGCCAGTTGGGCGCCGTGGCCCGCCTGGGCCATCGCCTTGCCCGCCGACATCTCGACCTCGGGGCTCATCCACAGGACGGGGTGCGTGCGGTCGGCGTCCGCCGGGGGCTCGGGGTCGTCCAGGTCCGTGCCCGAGACCTGGAGGCGGGCCAGGTCCTTGGGCCAGCCGTCCAGGGGGATCGGCGGGAAGACGCGGACCTCCGCAGACTTCCCGGTGACCGTGATGCCGGGCAGCGCCTCGGCCCTGCGCCACTCGGCGCCGCGGGCCCGCCGCACGACCTTGCGGATGCGGGCGTCCTGCCAGTCGCGCATGGCCTCGGCCCACTCGCCGTCCCCGAGGGAGCGGGCGTCGCTCAGCATCACGAGGACGGCGCGGGCCGCGGTCTCCAGGGCGTCGGTGCGGGCCGGGGGAGCGGCACGTTCGATGCGGGCGACGAGGGGCAGCACGAACTGCGGGGCCTCGTCGCGCGAGGTGGTCTCGTGCCGGAAGGGGCTGTCCTGGGCGTCGCCCGGCCGGTCGGGGACGGTGGTCTCGTCGCTGCTCACACGCCCAGTCTGCCAGGTGTTCGATCAGCGCCGCCGGGGGATCGGGACCGGCGCGGGAGGCCATGCGCGAGGATGGCCCGCATGGAACGTGATCTCGCGGTGCGGCTCGAAGGCGTGGGCCGCCGCTACGGCATGGCCGGTCCGTGGGTGCTGCGCGGCGTCGACCTCGGTGTGCGTGCGGGCGCGCTGATACGCGTCGAGGGCGCCAACGGCACGGGAAAGTCAACGCTGTTGAGGCTTGTCGCAGGGATCGACGCCCCCTCCGAGGGGCGGGTCGCGGGGCGCCCGCGCACGGCGTTCGTGCCCGAACGCTTCCCGGCGGCACTGCCGTTCACGGCGTACGGCTACCTCACGCACATGGGCCGCGTGCACGGTCTCGAGCGGGGCGCGGCGGGGCGGCGCGCGACGGAGTGGCTGGAGCGGTTCGGCGCCGCGGGGTACGCGCGCACGCCGCTCTCGGAGCTGTCCAAGGGCAGCAGCCAGAAGGTCGCCGTGGCGCAGGCGCTCCTCGCCGATCCCGACCTGCTGGTCCTCGACGAGGCATGGACGGGCCTGGACGCGCCCGCCCGCGGCGAACTCGACCGCGCGGTGGCGGAGCGCACGGCCGCGGGCGGCTCCGTGGTCTTCGTCGACCACGACCCACGCCGCCTCGCGGGGGTGGCGGACGAGGCGTACGGAGTGGTGGGCACGTCCCTGAATCACCGTACGCAGGACGGGACTTCGGCGGACGCGAACCCGCAGGCCCCCGTGGTGATCATCGAGGCCCGGGGCCCCCGGGGCGCGGACCTTCCCCCGCAGGCCGCGGCGAGAGCCGTGGACGCACCCCTCGTGACCTCCGGCGGCACGATCCGCCTCACGGTCCCGGAACCCCACTCGGACCGAACGCTGAGAGATCTCCTGACGGCGCGGCCGCCTTGGCATGTGGTGGCGGTGCGGAGGGAGGAGCCGGAGGACTCCGGTCTTCCCGCCTCCGGTCGTCAGGAAAGGCAGGGCCGGTGATGAACGCTCTGCTGTGTTATCAGGGGGCCCTGTTGGTGCGGTCCCAGCGGTGGCTCCCCGCCGTGATCCTGTACGCCGTCTTCCTCGCCGTCGGCGTACAGGGAGGGCAGCCCATCCTGGACTCGCTCGCGTACTCCGCCGCGGCCCTGCTGCCCGTCGCCGCCTGGCTGGTGCGGATCTGCGTCACCAACGAGCCGCCCGCGGCGCGCAGTTGCTCCGCCGCGGCGGCAGGCCCGGGGCGGGCCCATCTCGCCTCGCTGCTCGCCGCGTTCCTCGCGGCGGCCGCGCTCGGCACCGCCGCCGTGCTCGTCGTGACCGCCATCAGCGACGCGGCGAGCACCGACTCGCGGGTTCCGGTGCCCAGGCTGTCCGCGGGCGCGGCCGGGCTGCTCGCCATGCTGGTCAGTGCCCTGCTCGGCACCGCGCTCGGCGCGCTCGCCAACTGGCCGCTGCTGCGCACCGCGGGGCGTGCCGTGCCCGTGATGCTGCTCGGCGCGCTGCTCCTGCTGGTCACCACGGGCTCCCCGGCGCAGTCGGTCCTCACCGATCTGACCACGGGGTCGCGGGAGGGCACGGTGCCGGTGCCGCTGGGTGCCCTGACGGGAGCGCTGGCCGCCGCGGGGGCGGCCGTCTGGGCGGCGTGCGCGCTGAGTTCGCGGCGGAGCTGAACGAACCCCGCTTCAGAAGGACCCCGCCTCAGCCCCGCGCCGCGGCGGCCCCCTTCGACGCGGCGGGAGACGCCGCCGCGCCCGGAGACGCCGCCGCGCCCGGAGACGCCGCCGCGCCCGGAGAACCCGTCACGCCCTGCGAGCCCGTCACGCCCTGCGAACTCGCCGCAGCCGACCCGATCTGCTCCGACACCCGGACGAACCGGAACCCGCGCTCCCGCAGCTTCGGGACGATCGTCCGCAGCGCCCGCTCCGTCGCGGGCGCCGCGCTGCGCGTGCAGTGCATGACGACGACGGAGCCGGGCCGCACCCCGTCGAGCACCTGCTGGGCCACCGCCGCGGAGTCCGTCGCGAAGGCGTCGCCGCTGACCACGTCCCACTGCACGGCGGTGACCCCGCCGGGCGCGAGCGCGCGCAGGGCCTGCCGGTCGTAACAGCCGCCGGGGAAGCGGAAGTACGGCACGGGACGCTCGACCCCCGCCGCGCGGAACGCGTCGAAGGCGCGCTCCACGTCGGCCCGCATCCGGGCCGCGGGGAGGTTCGGCAGGCCGTAGCAGCTGCCGGTGAAGGCGTGGTGGCTGTACGAGTGGTTGGCGACCTCGAAGAGCGGATCCCGGCCGATGTCCTTGGCCTGCGCCGGGTACTCCTCGGCCCACCGCCCCGTCATGAAGAAGGTCGCCGGCACCTTGAGCCGTCGCAACGTGGCGACCAGCGCCGGGTTGTCGAACCGCTCGCCCGCCGCCGCCCGCGGCCCCTGGTCCGCGGTCATGTCGGCGTCGAAGGTGAGGGCGACGGTGCGGCCCTGCGTACGGGACCCGTTCGTGAACACCGGGGTGAGACCGGCGGGGCCCGGCGCGAGCGTGGGCGGTGCGGGCGGCGGCGAGGGGGCGGCGGGGCTCGCCGTGGGCCGGGCGGGGTGGCCCGGGTGCCCCGGAGCGGCGGTGCCGCCGGCGCATCCGGCGAGGACGGCGGTGAGGGTGCCGAGGGCGCAGAGCGCGGCGTATCTCCGTACGAGAGTGATCACCCGGCGACGATATATGTGCGAATGCGACAAACCACACAGCGTGCCCCACCGCCCCGCCCCGTCACCACCCGTCCGGTGCCGGGGGCGAGGCGGATGAGGGCGGCGTTGTGGCACTTCTTTTCCGCGGCCGAAGCCGACGCGGAGGCACCGAAAGGTGGGACAAGCTCAGATGCGGGCCTGGGGCAGGTCCGCTCGATCCGGGCGCCCCGCAGGGGATCGAGTGCCTGTGTGGCCGAACAACACCAACGAGCAGAAAAGAGAAGCGGAGCGCAACTTCGGCGAATGCCGCCCTGACCTGCCCGATGGCGGGCATCCTTTCCGTAGACCTTGCCCACCCTGTGAGCGTCTCTTCTGACGCCGCATGGTGTACGTGAAACCCGTCCGATCTCTATTCTGCAGCCGACAATCAGGCGCGCCGCACGTGGAATCGAGGCGCGTCGCCCCACCCTCCCTTTCCCTCACCAAAGCGACGAGAGCGCAACGGGCGCTGCTGGCCTCGGCAGTGGTGACGGGGCGGATGCTCAGTGGTTCGTAACGACAGATGGCGGTTTGTACCGACAGATAGAAAATGGTTCAGCGGGAGGCGATCCAGCGTGGAAGAAGGCAGTGCCATACCGGCAGGCGTTCTGGTTCAGGTGTCGGCCAATCGCGGGGGCGGCACCTGGGCTGTCGAGGAAAGTTTTGCCGCTGTGTTCCCGTCGAGTCAGGGCCCGGGGTACGGGGCGGAGCTTTTCATGCGGCGGCCCAACCTGGATGTGCTGCCCATCTATACCCTCAGGCTCACCGACGTGTCCATGGGGCTCTCGGTGTCACCGCGCTCACAAGGGGTGGACTTGGAGCATGTCCGAGGGCTGGTGGAGTCCGGGACGGAGGTGCCCCCGATCCTGGTGCACCGGCCGACCATGCAGGTGATCGACGGCAGACACCGGCTGCGCGCAGCGGAACTGCGCGGTGACGAGTACATCGAGGCGCGCTTCTTCGAAGGCAGCGAGGCCGATGCGTTCGTGCTGGCCGTGCGGCTCAATGTGGAGCATGGCCAGCCCCTGCGGCGCAGCGACCGGATAGCCGCGGCCCAGCGCATCGTGCGCAGCCATCCGCAGTGGTCCGATCGTCGCGTCGCGCACGCCAGCGGGCTGGCGGCGCGGACCATCGCCTCGCTCCGGCGCTCCATGGACAACGTTCCCATGCTGCCCACCCGGGTGGGCAGCGACGGCCGAGTCCGGCCGATGAGTGCCGCGGAAGGGCGCTCGAAGGCCGCCGAGTTGATACGCAGTGGCCGACAGCTCTCCCTGCGGGACATCGCCCGCGAGGCGGGAATCTCCCTGGGCACGGCCCGGGACGTCAGACAGCGGGTCCTGTCCGGCCGGGACGTGATCCCCCGAGGGCAGCGCGAGAGGCAGCGCGGACTCCCCGTACCCAGCGGGCCGGTACAGGCCGAGACGAGCCGGATCGTGCCCGAGGAGCGCAAGCAGGTGCTCGCCCGGCTGACCCGCGACCCGTCATTGCGGCTCTCGGAAAAGGGACGGACGCTGTTACGGATGCTCGCCGCGCACCCTTCGAAGTCGGAGGAATGGCAGCAGATCGCCGACAGCATCCCCCGGCACAGCGTGGACGCACTGCTGAGCCTGGCGCAGAGCTACGCCGAGGACTGGCAGACCTTCGCCCGGCAGCTCGAGGAGAGCAGCCGTCAGTCGGCGGACACGCAACGAGTGCCCGCCGACGAAAGCTAGGCAGAGGAACGGAACGTGGTGAACTCTCTCGCCGCGGGCCGGGCCTGTCACGCGCGTCCACAGTGAACAGGCCCGGCGCCGCGGCGATCAGTACACCCTGCGAGGCGAACGCGGCCGACACACCGAGTCGGCGGCGGGCAGCGCCGGCTGCCGTCACCGGCAAGCCGTCCTGCCGCCACGGCGAAGCGCATCGAAGGCCTGTCTTTCCAACAGCGCAGCATCGGTGGGAGCATCGCGGCGATGCAGGTCCAGACGGTGATTGACAGGATGGTGATGTCACGTGGCACCGAGACCTCAAGAGCCGCACATGCTCGCGTACGCGGCGGTGAGCAGCCTGGTGCTGGTTCACGACCCCGGCGCGCAGGGCGTCGCGCCGAACTACTGGACGTGGGCGGCCGACACCCACGCGGCGATGGTTTCCGCCCTGCTCGACTCCGAGCGGCCCGACATCCGCGCACGTGCGTCGACGGTCGCCGCGAGCCCGCGCGACGACGGTGCGTGCCGACAACTCGTCAAGGAGCTCGAGTCCGTCTTCGTGGAGGCCGGCACGCCGGAGTCCGCACGGCTGGTCGCGCTCGCGCAGGAAGTGGAGAGTTCGTCACGGCTGCTTGTGCACTTCGGTTCCCCCCTCGGCCACGAGACTCCCGCCCCGACGGCGGACGCACTGCTCGACGGCATCGTGCGGCGCCCGCACCACGGGACACATCCGGTTGACGCCGCTGTCGTCATCCCCTTTCGCGCAGCGGAGGACGCGCATGACCGCGTGCGGAACCTGGCCGCCGTGCTCAACGCCCTCGCAGACCAGAGCTATCCGCGCGATCGATACCGGGTGATCGTCGTCGAGAGTGATGAGCGGCCTCGATGGCGAGAGCTCTTCGCCGGAGCGTGCGATCACTACCTGTTCGCTCCCAGTCCCGGCCCGTTCAATAAGTCGTGGGTCGTGAATGCCGGCGTCGTACACGGTGCGCGTCCGGCCGAACTCATATGCGTCCTCGATGGCGATATCCTTGTCGATCACCACTTCATCGAGCGTGCAGTCGAACGATTTGGACATTGCGGAACGCAGGCACACTGGCCCTACAGCGACATGCTCTTTCTCGATGAACGCGCCAGCGTGCGGGCCAGTGTGCTGCGCTGCCTCGACGGTGCGCATCGGGGGGAACGGGAAGACATGCGCGGTGTGTGGCTCCGGCGGCCGCCAGGCGGGTGTGTGTGGCTCCGGGAATCGCTCTTTCGACGACTGGCCGGGATGGACGAGCGGTTCGTCGGATGGGGCGGCGAAGACGAGGACTTCGTCTGGCGCATCGAGCGCCATGGAGTCATGGATCGCCACGACGATCCGATGGTGCATTTGCACCATGGTCGCGCCGTGCACAAAGCCGAAAGCGGCGTACCGTTCTACGAGGAAGTCGAGAACCTCGCCTTCTGCACCTGGCCGTTCGACGCCGAGATCGGTCGCCTCGATCGCTACGTCGAGTAGAGGCTCGGACAGGATCTTGTCGAGCTGTCCCGGCCGGGCGTGACCGATGCGATGATCCGGCCGTTCGCTTCGTGTGACGGCTCGGCCGTGGATCGTGGACAACGGCTTGTGGGCGCGGTTCGAACCGCCGCTGCAACTGCACCGCGTCCTGCTCGGCGAACTCGACGCGGCCGACGGACTCGACCGGGCCCGCGCATGCGTGGACGGCACTCATCTGCGCGCGCAAAGGCCTACGACTCGAAAGCTGTGCGGCGCGAGCTGCGACGCCGCCGCATCCCGTCGGCAAGCTGACGGCCCTCATACGAGATCGGGGCCGGTGGAGGCGAGTTCCTGCACAACCACATTGAGTGGAGCCGCCGGCCATCCGTCGAGTTCCCCGTGGTGATGCTCATGCCCTCGACCGGAGGGACAACTGCCATATTTGGCCTCTCGCCAAGGGCCTTGGCTATTGCCGGACGTTTACGCGGACGGCGAGCTGTTCAACTGGTGCCTCGCGGCAGTTGAACAGCTCCTCCTTGTCGGCCTGTCGGCCTGGGTCCAGGCGCAGCGTTCCAGAGGCTCACGCCGGGCCCTTCGCGTGCCGTGGCGTGATCCTCCGGGCGAGCAGCCCGGCACTGGCCGCGGTGACGAGAGCGGCGCCGAAGACGGCCACGAACGCCACATCGTCCGCGCCCGCCCGTACATGAGCAGCGTTGAAGAGCGCCCCGGCCACGGTGACGAGCAAGACGCTGGAGAGGTTGTCGGACAGTTGCAGTGCGGCTGAATTGCGGCCCTGGTGGTCCACCGGTGAGTATTCAAGGGTGAGGACGCCGATTCCGGGCAGCAACAGTCCCATTCCGAAGCCGGCCACGGCCAGTCCGACGGCCACGGTCACCGCGGGGGCCTCCTGCAGAGCACCGGTCAGGGTGATCGCCACCCCGGCTCCGTGGATCAGCGCACCGCTGAGGACCACCCGTTGGCGTGGCCACGGCAGCCGCGAATGTCCCTGAAGCCAGGAGCCGGCGAACCAGGTAAGTGCCGCTCCGGTCAACGACATTCCGGCCGCGCCGGCGGACCAGCCCCGTTCATTGATCAGCATGAGCGGGATGTAGGTCTCGATCGTGAAGTAGGCCGCCGCTGATACTCCTCGCAGCACCACCAGCGTCGGGATGCCGCGCCGCGCGACCAGTGTGCCCGCGGGGACCAGGTGCCGCAGGAAGACGACGAGCAGCAGCAGGCCTGCGCCGGCCGCGACGAACTGGTGCGTGGAGCCCTTCGCCCCCGCGTACTGGAGCAGTCCCGCCCCGACCGCCACCGCGACGGCGGGCAGGACACTCAGGCCGGCCTGCTCCCCGAACGACGCCTCTCCGGAGGGTTGTTCGTCCAGCGCGTCCTTGTCGGCCGCACCCGCTTGGTTCAGCCGGCGCAGTGGCTTGGCGAGCAGAACCGAGACCGGGACGGTGAGGATGCCGATGCCGTAGAACACCCAGTGCCACGACAGCCACTCGGTGACCGCGCCCGCGATCGGCGGGCCCATCATCGAGGGAACGATCCAGCACGCGGTGGCCAGCGAGAATATTCGGGGCCGCAGCGCTGTCGGATAGCCGTGTCCCATGACCACGTACAGCGATACGGTCACCGCGCCGCCGCCGAACCCCTGAAGGTACCTGCCCAGCAGAAACGGCCACATGGAGCTCGAGGCGCCGGAGACCAGCGCGCCGACCGCGAAGCAGGCCAGCCCCGCGTACAGGGGGGCCGCGGGTCCTCGGCGGTCCGCCAGGCCGCCCGCGAGGACGGTGCCGACGATGCTGGTGGTCAGGAAGCCGCCGAAGGCGAAGGCGTACAGCCCGAGGCCGTCAAGGTCTTGGACCGCGATGGGCATGACCGTGTTGAGCGCCAGAGCGGCGAGTGCGGTCACGACGAACGTCGCGGCCACCGCGACTGTGCGCGCTCGGTAGGACGGGCTGAAGATGCCAGGGACTGCCGCGCTCATATGGTCCGCCGGGGTAGCGACCATGCTGCTCCTCTGACAGTCCGGTGTGGCTCGTTGGGAGGCTGGCATGGGCCGAACTACCTGTCAATCGACGTGCAACACCCCTCAGTTGGGCACTGTGAACGGCACAGCCGTACGGCCCCCGCGGGGCTTTGCCGGGGAGTCGGCGGGGGCTTGCAGAGCTGGATCCACGCTGCTCGGAGGTCAATCGCATGGGGGCTTCCGTCCGGACCACCGCCGCTCACCACGCCGCAGTTCACAGCCCAGGCTCTGTTGTACGGACCGGGATTGAAGGCGAAGAGGTAGCGGTCCACATGCGGTACGAGGACGGACTGCCGGCGCGGCTCGGCTGCGCGGCACCCAACGGTGATCGTCGGCTTGCCGCTGTTCAACTGCGGAGGCGGCGCAGTCATACAGGGGACTCGCCACTGCGCGATGAGATCGGTACAAGGCTCGACCAGGGCGTGGTTTCGGACTGGTCACCCGAAGCCTCGTGCCGATGCCGGCGCAGTCTGCCGGCAAGGCCGGAGACCGACAAGTCGCACGTTCACCCGGCCTGTCGACGGTACTTGCGCGTGTGGCCGACACCGTCACCGACCCGGTCGCACGCGGCGACCGGGAACCAACGGGGCTGCTGTGCTGATGGGTTGTGGCTCCGAACACCTCATCAACGGCACACGAGCCTCATGCGTTGCGATCACTGACCACAGTGGCCGAATTTAATACCTCGAGTCACCCGACCGGAGGCCACTCTGGCGAATTCTCGGCGCCGATAGGCCGGTTGAACAGTTGACTTGACGTGATGAGCCAGCTTGAATCTGGCCGTGCTCCTCAATGATCTAAAGGGGCACGGTTCGCTATCTGTTCTCATTGCAGTAGGGGGAACTGAATGCAGGACGGAATCCACGCAGCAGCCGAGATGAACAGCGCTGCTAACTCGAGATGAATGGCGCCAGTCCTACGGCTGACCCGCGCAGCACCCTTCGCGCCGATATCCGACCCGTCCATCCTGGTGTCTCGTGTTCCGGTTCGTGTCGTCTGAGGTGCCGCGAGGACATCAAGGCCTCGTTCCAGACCTGCAAACTGTCGAAAGCCCATGGCCGTGCCGAGTCCACTGCCACCAGAGGACGGGTGAGCGTCGAGAGCATTCTCCAAGTTCCCGCGGTTGCGCACATGTTGCCAACGCCCCGTCCATCAGCCGGCGTCGCCGGACGACCTCGGCCCGCACGGACTGCCCAGCCTTGACGATCGCGTACGGGGTCGGCCCCCGAGCGGTTGGCACTTTGTTTGCCCGATTCGCAAGTTGCCCATAGGTGGCCCCGAACCTGGAGGAAAGGTTGCTTGTTCTCGGCATAACCAATAATGACTTGGCGGGAGCGTGCCTGGTGGAGGACGGCACGGTCGTCGCAGCCGCGAGTGAGGAGCGCTTCACTCGGATCAAGGATCACAAGACATGGCCTGCGCGGTCGATCGACTTCGTTCTCGACGAGGGCAGGACGTTACTCGCCGACGTGGACGCGGTCGTGTACGGCTGGCATGCGGGGTTCGACGCCGATCGGCATCTGCTGCTCTACGCCGACCGAATAGCGGAGGAAGTCCAGAGGAACCCCGATGCGTACAGCCACCTCAGGAAGCGCATCTCGGACGAGATGGCGAACGACAAGCAAAAGCGTGGCGAGTTCGACGACTTCGTGGACAGCAATGACCTGAGGTCGAAAGTCGTGTATGTCGACCATCACGAGGCACATGGGCTCGGCGCATTCCTGTGCTCTCCCTTCGACGAGGCTCTGGTCGTGACCTGCGACGGCCGAGGCGACTTCCAATCACTGACGGTCTCCCACTGCACGGAGCAGCACACGGAGGTGCTCCAAAGGGAGACGTCCATCGACAGCTTGGGCTATTTCTACGGCCGGATCACCAAACTCCTCGGGTACCGACCGAATCGCCACGAGGGAAAGATCACAGGGCTGGCGGCGAGCGGAAACCCTGACAGGGCTCTTCCGCTGATGCGAAAGATGATCAACCTCGACGAAGCCAACCGGATCCGTGCGCTCTGCGGAGATTTCTACCAGCCGTCGTACGACGGTTACTCCGACGAACTGATCGCCGAGGTCGCCAAGCACGACCCGGCCGACATCGCCGCTGCCGCACAGGCGCACATCGAGTCGATCCTGTCCACCCTCGTGGCCCGTCACATCGCCACGGTGCCGACCGGCAACGTCTGCCTTTCGGGCGGAGTATTCGCGAACGTCAAGCTCAACCAGCGAATATTCGATGCGGCCGGCGTCGACGATGTCTACGTCATGCCTCCGATGGGTGACGGCGGTCTGCCGCTTCAGGCCGCTGTCGTCGTGTCGCACCGCCGAACCGGCAAACGCCCCACGGCACCGTCGATGGCTCTCGGCCCCGACGCGACGATCTCCATGGCGCAGCTGGATGAAATTCTCCGCGAATACCCCGCCCTTTCGGTTCGGCGCATCGATGACGGAATGGAGAAGACCGTCATCGAGGCCTTGGCGGACGGTCAGGTCGTGGGAACGTTTCGCGGTCGTATGGAATTCGGGCCACGCGCGCTCGGTAATCGAAGTGTGCTCTACCGCACCGACGACGCCTCGATCAACGACTGGCTCAACGCACGGCTGAACAGGACCGAGTTCATGCCCTTCGCGCCGATCACGGCGGAGGAACTCGGCGCGGACTGCTATGTCGGGTGGTCCAGGGAGCATGTGTCCGCGCGATTCATGACGATCACGTACGACTGCTACGAGCAGTTTTCAAAGTCCTGCCCCGCGGTCGTGCACCACGACAACACGGCGCGTCCTCAGATCGTGCGTGAGCAGGACGACCCTTTCCTGCACAGGGTTCTGCTCTCCTGGTTCGAGCGAACTGGGCAAGCGGCGTTGGTCAACACCTCGTTCAACAAACACGAGGAGCCGATCGTCGGATCGCACCGCGACGCCCTCGACGCGCTCCAGAGCGGTGCGATAGATGTGCTGGTGATCGACGACACGTTTGTCATCCGGGATGAAGCGCGCGGTGCCGCAGACGTGCCCGATCGGCAGTTGCAGGGGTAGTCCGTGTAACGACGACGCACGAGGAGCGCAATGGACGCGGAGTCTCGCCGGATCCGGATCGCGGCGGTTGTCTTCGACATGGACGGTGTCATAGTCGACTCCGGGCCGGTGATCGAGAATGCCTGGAGTGAAGTTTCACGTCGCCACGGTCGCGTCTTGACGCCCATGGACATCACGAACTTCGTTCATGGGAGACCGGGTTCGGAAACGGTACGGTTTCTCTTTCCGGACCGGTCCGACAGTGATCGCAAGGCCATCTGGTCGGAGGTCGACAAGGTCGAGGAAGAGTCGGAATGCTCAGCCATTCCGGGGGTCGTCGACCTGCTGACCGGGCTCTCTCGCCTTGGTGTCGACGTGGGGCTCGTGACCAGCAGTTGGCCGCGGCGGATCGAGTTCGTGCTGGACCATCTTGATGTGACCGGCATCTTCAAGGTGTCGGTCAATCGCAACGACGTCTCACGAGGGAAGCCGAATCCGGATCCGTATCTGACCGCGTTCGAAAGGCTCGGTGTCGATCCGGAGCGGGTCCTGGTCTTCGAGGACTCGGACGCAGGCGTGCGGTCCGCCGTCGGGGCGGGTGCGACGTGTGTGGGCGTCGGCGACGCCGGATTGGTCGACGTCGGTGCCATCACGAGCGTGCCCGACTTCACCGGCCTCTCGACCGCCGATGCGGGGGCCGGACGGGCGACCCTGACGGGATTCGACGCAGGAATCGTCGTCGATCTGCAGTCCGGGCCGACTCACGTCTGACGCCGCCGTGTTCACGCGGTTCTGCCCGACGACTTTTCATTCCCCACAGTGCCTCGACAGGGCGCAACGAAAGGATCGACCAGATCATGGATGACATCACAGCGAGTGTTGTCGAGCTCTATCAGCAGTATCCCTATCCGACCTACGGGAACCATTCAGACTACTTCGAGACATTCCTGCAGCCTCTGCTCGAAGAAGCCGGCCCGCTCTCCAGCCTGCTCGAAGCCGGCTGCGGGACAGGGTGCGTCACCGTCGATATCGCGACGGCGATGCCGAAGACGAAGATTGTCGCATTCGACCTCTCCGAGCCGTCCCTTGCCTACGCGCGCGGGCTCATACAGCAACGCGACATCCCCAACGCGCACGTCGAGCAGCGCAACTTCCTGGACGCCAATGACGACCTGCGCGACTTCGATTTCGTCTACTGTCACGGTGTTCTGCAGACCCTGTCCGACACCGCACTCGGTGCGCAGCGGCTCTTCGAGTTCGTGCGACCCGGCGGCCACGCGTACGTCTGGACGTACGCGACTCTCGGCCGTCGCGAGCTCCAGGACTTGCGAGAGGCCCTTCGCATCCTGCAGATCGGGCCTGATCACCCGGACCGGCTGGAGCTCGTGCGGACCCTGGCGCCCCCGCACTTCGCTCGTAAGGTCTACCGCGAGAACATGTCGGCCGAAGAGTCGTTGATTCACTTGCACGACGTGGTCTATCACCCGTACGACTTGGACTTCCGGGTCGACCAGCTCTACGACCTCTTCGAAGGTGCCGGATTCGACGTGGTGCGCTTGGTCGAGGCCAACGGTGAACTGTGGCCGAGCGTCGAGGAGATGCCGTGGTCGAGCGAGGTCAAGGAGCTGGCCGCGGGTCTGCCGCAAAGGCAGCGTGACGCGCTGATCGAGCTCACGCTCAAACCAGCCGGATTCGGCGTCCTCCTCCACCGGCCTTCTTAGGGGTCGGTTCAGGGTCCGGCCGGCGTCGCGTCCAGCGGGTGCTCGTCGTCGCCGACCTGGATGCCGGTGGGGTACGGGTCGGTGTCCAGTGGCAGCGCCGTTGCGTTATCGGTGCGGAGCTCATGGTCCGCGAACGGGCCGTCCATGAGGTCCGCACCACCGGCCGTCCTCGACGAGAACACGGACGCGGCCCTTCGCTCATCTGCTGTCGGTCCGGGAAGCAGGGGCAGGTTCAGGGGCGGCCCACGTACTCACAGCCATCCCTCCAGCGACGCCATGAACCCGTCGAAGTCGTCGCGGTGGATGGTGTGCCCCGCGCCCCGGACCGTCCGCACCTCGAACCCGCGCCGCGCCAGCTCCTCCTTGAGCGCGTCGTTGATGAGGAGGCTCGGCTCGGCGACCTGCACCAGCGAGGGCACGACCGGCGCGCCCGGCGTGTGGTCGACGGCGTGCGCGCCGGAGATCGACAGCGCGGTGTCCGTGTCCCAGGCGGCAAGGGTGGCGACCTCGATGTCCACGTCGGCCTCCTCCCAGCGCGGGTTGAACCCCCTGATCATCGCGCGCGAGACCCGCTTGAACCCCACGAACGCCGCGGCGTCGACCGGACCGCCGATGCCGAGCGCCCACGCCGGGTCGGAGTAGACGGCCCGCCGGGGAGCGAGCCGCTCGGCCGCGAGGGCCAGGGCGAGGCCGCCGAGCGAGTGCCCGATGGCCAGGTCGGCGCCGGTCGGCAGGGTCTCGACGAGGTCGTCGGCGAAGATCTTCGCGCCGTACTCGCCGCGCCCGCTCTCGCCGTGTCCGCGCAGGTCGACGGCGATCACGCGGTAGCCCCGCTCGGCGATGGCCGGGCCCACGCGTCGCCAGGTGCGGTGGTCCGACATGATCCCGTGGACCAGGAGGGCGACGCGGTCGCCGGTTCCCCATGTGTGGGTGTGCAGCTTCATGGTGGTGCCTTTCTTGATACGTGGCCGGGCGGCACACGTCGATCTTGTACGTGAACCGGTCCGTTCCGAAAGCGAGTCGGTCACACCTGCCTGCGATGTGGTGCCGACCGGCTTGCCAGGAGCGGGCGGCGTATGACAGCGTCGCGATCATGACGATGGGCATGGTTCTCGGCTGACATCCGCTCGCGCGCAGCGACGCGGGGATTCCGCCTGCCCTGAAACCGCCGGTGAGGCTGTCGGATGTCCGGCAACTCCCTCTTCCCGGCCGCCCGTTCTCTGGTAGCCCTTGAGGTCTCCCGCGTCGACGCGCTCTTCGTGTCCCAGCGCCCGCGATCACGAGGAGTCCTTGATGCCCCGCATCGAGTGGACCGAGAACGACAGCAATGACTGTGACGACAGCAACGACAGCATCAACTCGCTTTTTCGGCATGCCCGTTGGCACTCCGAGAGCGGTGCCGCGCCGCCCCGCAAGGTCGTTGCCGCCGACGACCGGACGAGGGCCGGCACCGCGCACCGCCTCGCCTGCGAGGGCACCGCGCTGCTCTGGCGCGGCGACTTCCACGGCGCCCGCAGGCTCCTGAGCGCCCTGGGCCGCCGCGTCGACCGGAAGGCGCCGGGACCGGGGGCCACGCCCGCCGAGTCCTTCCATCTGCACCGCCGCGCCCGCGGCCACCGGGCCCGGGTGCTCGGCATGCTGCTCGTGCGGCTCGACGGCGAACACGGCCTGGACCTGCGCCGCGCGCCCGACGTCCGTGCCGCCTGCCGGGAGGCGTACGGGCCGCCCGACGGACCGACCGTCGTCTCCCTGCGCGAGCTCCTCGGCGTGATCGGCGCCCACGAGTGGCGGAAGAAGGGCGTGCCCGTGCCCGCCCTCGGCGCCCGGATCCATCCGCATTACGGGGTGTTCTCGCCGGTCAGGGGCGAGTACGTCGACCTGGTCGCGCGGGCGCCGCTGCCGTCCGCCGCCCCGCGGGGGGTGCCCCGGCCGCGTACGGCGTTCGACATCGGCACGGGAACGGGCGTGCTCGCCGCCGTCCTCGCCCGTCGGGGCGTCGACCGGGTCGTGGCCACCGACGTCAACCCGCGCGCCCTGGCCTGCGCGCGCGACAACGTCGAACGGCTCGGTCTCGCGGGGCGCGTGGAGATCATGGACACGGGGCTGTTCCCGGCGGGCCGCGCCGCGCTCGTGGTGTGCAATCCGCCGTGGCTGCCCGCCCGTCCGACGTCCACCGTCGAGCAGGGCGTGTACGACCCGGGCGGCGCGATGCTGCACGGGTTCCTCGACGGGCTCGCGGCGCACCTGGAGCCGGCGGGGGAGGGCTGGCTCGTCCTGTCGGACCTGGCCGAGCACCTCCAACTCCGGTCGCGCGACCAGCTGTTGGCGGCCTTCGGCGCGGCGGGGCTGCGGGTCGTGGACCGCCTCGACATCGCGCCGCGCCATCCGCGGGCCGCGGATGGCGCCGACCCGCTGCACGCGGCCCGCGCGGCCGAGGTCACCTCGCTCTGGCGGCTGACGCCTGGGTGAGCCGCGTGAGCGGTGTGGTCCGGCCGTTTTGAAGCGAGCGATTCAGAATGTGCTAGCGTCCTCACTCGTCAGTTCTGAAGCACTCGCTCCAAAAGGGGGATCGCCTCCATGCCGCTTGCGGTGTACATAGTCGGGCTCGGCATCTTCACCCAGGGAACATCGGAGTTCATGCTGTCCGGCCTGCTGCCGGGCATGGCCGACGACTTGGGGGTCTCCATCCCCGACGCCGGACTCCTCATCTCGGCCTTCGCGATCGGCATGGTCGTCGGCGCCCCGCTGCTCGCCGTCGCCACGCTCGGCTGGCCGCGGCGCACGGCGCTCGTCGCGCTGCAGGCCGCCTTCGTCGTGGCCCACGTGGTCGGCGCCCTCGCGCCCGGCTACACCGTCCTGTTCGTCACACGTGTCGTCAGCGCCCTGGCGTACGCCGGGTATTGGGGCGTCGCCGTGGCCACGGCGGTCGCGCTCGTCCCCGTCGAGGCGAAGGCGCGGGCGGTCGCCGTGGTGGCCGGCGGTCTGACGCTCGCCACCGTCGTCGGCGTTCCCGCGGGCACCGTCCTTGGCCAGTTCTCCAGCTGGCGCGCCGCGTTCTGGGCGGTGGCCGCGGCCACCCTGGTGAGCCTTCTCTGCACGCTGCTCGTCGTCCCCGGCGGCCGGGCCGAGGGCGAACGCCCCTCGGTGCGGGTCGAGTTGCGGGGCATGGCGCGGCCCCAGCTGTGGCTCTCGTACGCGATCACGGCCTTCGCCTTCGGTGCGGTCATCGTCACCTTCAGCTATCTGGCGGCGCTGCTCACCGACGTGAGCGGGGTCCCCGAGGGGTGGGTGCCCGCGATCCTCGCCCTGTTCGGCGTCGGCGGGATGGCGGGCATCGTCATCGGCGGGCGCACCGGCCAGTCCCGGCCCCTCGCCACCCTCGGTCTGGGGCTCGGCGCCCTGGCCCTCTTCTCCGCGCTCCTCGCGCTGACCGCGCACGTGACGGCCGTGGTGATCGCCCTGGTCTTCCTGCTCGGCCTCGTCGGCTACGTCACCAACCCCGCCCTGCAGTCACGGGTGTTCACCCTCGCGCCGGGTGCCCCGACGCTGGTCGGCGCGGCCAACACGGCCGCGTTCAACGTCGGCAACACCGTGGCCCCGCTGCTCGGCGGCCTGGCCATCGACGCCGGGTACGGCTACGCGTCGGTGGCCTGGGTCGGCGCCGCGCTGGCCGCCGTGGGGTCGGTGGGCGTGCTGTGGGCGGCGCGTCTGCGGCGGGCGGAGCGGAAGCGGCCGGAAGTCCCCGGCCCCGGACACCAGGAAGTCCCGGCCGCGCGCCGGGCTGTGAAGGCGGAGGTATGAGCACCATGCGACGAACCGATATCGATGCCGGTACGGATACGGCTGTGGCTACGGAACGCGTGCGCGTCACCGCCGACCCCGACTGGTACGAGTCGGCGGGCATCTCCTTGGGCATCCGCGTCGGCGACCTGGTCTTCACCTCGGGGCAGGCGCCCGTCGACGAGCGCGGCGCCACCGTCGGAGCCGGGGACTTCGAGGCCCAGGCCCGGCGGGCGCTGGCCAATGTGTCCACCGTCCTCGCCCGCGCGGGCTCGGGCCTCGACCGCCTGGTCAAACTCACGGTCTTCGTGACCGACATGGCCCATCAAAACATCTTCGCGAAACTGCGCGCGGAGCACTACGCCGCCCCGTTCCCCGCGGAGTCCTTCGTCCAGGTCGCCGCGCTCGCCGACCCCGCATGGCTGATCGAGATCGAGGCGATCGGTGTCGTGGGGCGGAGCGCGGGAGGCGTCTCGTAGGCGCGTTCCCAGTTTTGTAAGGGCGTTCCAAAACGGTTACCGTGAGGTCATGGCCAGACCACGAGAGTTCAACGAGGACCGCGTCGTCACCGCGGCCATGGAGACGTTCTGGCGCAAGGGGTACGAGGGCACGTCGACGCGGGATCTGTGTGACAGCACGGGTCTTGGGCCGTCGAGCCTCTACAACACCTTTGGCGGCAAGCGGCAGCTCTACCTCCGCACGCTCCAGCGCTACTACGACACCGCCACCGCCGCGCAGGTCGAGATCCTGCGCGGCGGCGGTCCCGCGAAGGAGCGGCTGCGCGCCATGATGATCCACGCCGTCGACGCCGACCTCGACGAGACGGGCGCGCGCGGCTGCTTCGCGATCAACGCGGCCGTCGAGGTCGCCGGGCTCGACCCGGAGGTCGGGGAGGCGGTGCGGCGCAGCTTCGACCGGGTCGAGGAGGAACTGTGCGCCGTCGTGGAGGAGGGGCGTCGCGCGGGCGAGATCCGCGCCACGGGCGACGCGCGCACGGTGGCCCGCAGGGTGCAGAGCACGTACTACGGACTGCGGGTCCTCAGTCGCGTGCAGGATGACCGCGAGGTGCTGATCGCGACGGTGGACGGGGCGCTCGCGGACCTCTGACCGGGCGTAGAGCAAGTGTCCGCATGCGTCGCGCAGAGTCGCCGAATGTCCGGAAGTGCCATGCATGCCCGTTTGGCGGCCGCCGCCGAATACATCGGCGCCGCCGTCGCCTTCGTACTCGTTGTCACGTCCGGCGACGCGATCTGGCGCGCCGGGGCGGCCGTGTGCCCGGGGGTGCGTATGCCTTCGGCGTCGTGGTCGGCTTCCTCTCCTCGGACGGAACGGCGTGCGCCTCGGTGCCCTCTTCCAGGGCGGGCCGATGTGGGTGGAGGAGAACCCCGAGGTGTGGCGGAGCGTCATCCCCGTCCTGGCCCTCGGCCCGCAGGTCGCCGTGGTGCGACGCGGTACGGGGCGGCGCGGACGGCCCCGGGTGGCCCGCTGACGTTTCGCTCACGCGATCCGTCCGAGTCCGCCCTCGGGACGCTCCGGATATGCCTCGCATAGCGCATCACCTGGCCGTTTATCGCGTGTTGATCGGATCCGGAGACGCTCCGCGAGTCCATGACGACATGGGCGGACCGAAGCGACCGGAGGTATGTGCATGAAGATCGTCCGTTCCCTCAAGAAGAAGATCACTGGCGAGAAGAGCCTCAAGGCCTACGCCTGGTACCACTGGTACTAAACCGGCGAATCGGTCACCTCGCGCATCCCGTGCGGATGCGCGTCCGCGTCCCGTAGGGGCGGTCCCTCCAGGGACGGTCCTCCAGGGACGTAATTCGCTGACGAGGCCCGAGCCCGGCGTGCTTCCGTGTTCGCCGCCGGGCGCGGGCCTCCCGTACTGGGAGACATCAGATGTCCACGTCCGGCACCGACCGGCTCACCCGGACCACCGTCTTCGCGCCGCGGCTCGACGCCCTGCTGCGTGACCACCGCGGCGGGGACGTGTTCCGCCTGGACGCCGACACCATGGGCGTCGCCGGGCACGACCTGACCGACCGGATCCTCGCCGCGAGGCCGGCCACCGAACGCGAACGCCCGACCTTCAAGCCCCTGCACGGACGCTCCATCCCCCGCACCGAGGCGTCCACCGTCATGCAGGCCATCGGCCGCGACGTGCGCGCCGCGCTGAAGAAACCCGCACCGCGCGGCGTCGACCTGTCGGGGGAGTGGCCGCACGTCGGCCACGTGTATCTGCGCGATCTGATCCTCGGCGCCGACCCGTACCGGCTGCGCATCCTCATGGACCGCACCCTGGAGCTGACGCCCAAGCTGACCTGGACCGTCATCGCCACCGGCGCCGCCCTGCCCGGCAGGCTCCGCCCGGGGGCGCCCGTCACCAGCATCGCGGGGCTGACCGCGAACGCGAAGAACTACAGCGACCGGCGCTACGCGATGGGCATGTACCGGCGGGCCGCCGCCCCGGTCTGCTTCACCGTCTCCACGCTCGTCGCCAACGCCTACTGGCTCGGGGCGCCCTTCGACGACGGGACGCCGAACGAGCCGATCCTCTACGAGTCCATGCGGCTGCTGCCCCCGTCCTGGAACATCCTGCGCAACGCGTCCCCCGAGTACCCGGCCCTGGACGCCCGCATCGGCGCGGGCGACGACGTCCTGCTCCTTCCGCTGCTCAGCCACCGCGCCCCGGCGCTCTGGGACGACCCCGAGGAGTTCCGTCCCGAGCGCTGGGCCACGCTCGACCCCGACGACCTCCCCGGGTACCTGCCCTTCGGCCATGCCTCCGAGCGCTGTTGGGGGCGGCACATGGTGATGCCGCTGGCCGGAATGCTGCTGGACGCGATGCGCGCCGCGGACCTGACGGTCGACCCGGCGCAGACCAGTGCGAAGGTGCCGCTCGCGGGGCTGCTCGGGGTCGACAAGGTGCGGCTCGTGCGGGAGAGCGGGGCGGGGCACCGCTAGCGGGTGGGAGCGATCCGAGAGGCGGCGTCGCGACCCCGGCGGGCGGCGTCGCGGCGGAACAGGGCCGTCCACAGGAAGGGCTCGCCGAAGTGGGGCGAGTCGGCCGCCTCGTCCCGCATGCGGCGCACCTCGACCTCCGTCAGGTCGCGGAAGATGCCGCGCAGCGACTCCGCGGTGTAGGCGAGGCCGCCGCGCAGTCCGCCCCCGCGGTAGAACTCGGCGTCGTCCAGCTCGGACCCCATGCCCCGCTCGCCCGCCGCGAAGCAGGTGAGGGAGAAGTGGCCGCCGGGCGCGAGGGCGCGGTCGACGAGGGCCAGATAGCCGACGCGGCGGTGCGGCGGCAGGTGGTGGAAGCAGCCCGAGTCGTGGATCAGGTCGTAGGGGCCCGTCAGTTCGGTCGCCGTGGGGTCGAAGGCGTCGCCGCGGTGGAACCGCACGCGGGCTCCGGCCTCGCGGGCCCGGTCCTCGGCCCAGGCGACGGCGGTCGGTGACAGGTCGACGGCGTCCACGTCGAAGCCGAGCGAGGCGAGGTGGAGGGCGTTGCGGCCGGGGCCGCAGCCCAGGTCGAGGGCGCGGCCCGGCGTGACGATGCCGCGCTCCACGTACGAGACAAGGCTTTCGTCCGGCTTCGCGACGAAGAACGGCACCGGCTTGTCGCGGTCCGCGTAGAACCCGTCCCACCAGGCGGCGCCGTCGGTCGTCCAGCGGTCGGCCTCCGGTGCGAACAGGCCGTCGAGAAGTCTCATCACATCGTCCGTCGTGCGGATGTCGCGGTTCATCAAGTCCCCTTTCGCGAAGGGGAATTGTAGGTCTGGATGCGGAGAAGAGCCCAGGTCGGAGGCGCTCTGCGAGCCCCTTCGGGAAGCCGCCGACGGGCGCCGGCCGACCTGTCACGAGGGCCGGGAACCCACCCCTCCACCCCACCCCCGAGGAGCCGCCGGCACACCCCCACGGGGCCGTCAGGGGCCCCTCCGCGGCTCCGCCGACGAGGCTTGTTCACGCGAAGTATCCCCAGAAGTAATCCCAGCTGGTTTTATGTGCGAGCGCCGCACCGGCGGCAGCATCCGCACCACCCGTCACAGCACCAACAACCCCCCACCCTCAGGAGTTTCCGTGCCGTACGCAGCGCTGCGCAGGACCCACGCGGCCGCGATCACGACCGTGCTCGCCGCCGCCACGCTCGCCGCCGTCACCCCCGCAGCGACGGCGGCCGACGCCGCCCCCGCGGCCACGCCCTCGCTCAAGGTGCTCACGTACAACACCTTCCTGTTCAGCAAGACGCTGTACCCGAACTGGGGCCAGGACCACCGCGCCAAGGCGATCCCGGCCGCGGACTTCTTCCAGGGCCAGGACGTGGTCGTGCTCCAGGAGGCCTTCGACAACTCCTCGTCCGACGCGCTGAAGGCGAACGCCAAGGATCGCTACCCGCACCAGACCCCCGTGATGGGGCGGAGCAAGGACGGCTGGGACGCCACCGGCGGCGCGTACTCCTCGGTGACGCCGGAGGACGGCGGCGTGACGGTCCTGAGCAAGTGGCCGATCGTGCGCAAGGAGCAGTACGTCTACCAGGACGCGTGCGGCGCCGACTCCTACTCCAACAAGGGCTTCGTCTACGCCGTCCTGGACGTGAACGGCACCAAGGCGCACGTCGTGGGCACGCACGCCCAGTCCACCGACCCGGGCTGCGGCAGCGGCGAGGCCGCGGCCACGCGCGCCAAGCAGTTCAAGGAGATGGACGCCTTCCTGGCCGCCAAGAACATACCGGCGGACGAACAGGTCCTCGTGGCGGGCGACTTCAACGTCGACTCGCACAGCTCCGAGTACGCCTCGATGCTCACCGACGGCGGCTTCGCCCCGGCCGACACCCGCACCGGCCACCCGTACTCCTTCGACACCCGGGACAACTCGATCGCCGCCGAGCGCTACCCCGACGACCCCCGCGAGGACCTGGACTACGTCCTCCACCGCAAGGGCCACGCCCGCCCCGCGAGCTGGACCAACGACGTCATCAAGGAGCAGAGCGCTCCCTGGACGGTCTCCAGCTGGGGCAAGCAGTACACGTACACGAACCTTTCGGACCACTACCCGGTGATCGGCCGCTGATCACCTGCCCCGCTGCCCGGACCGCCTGTTGGTCCGGGGGCTTGGTGGCTTCAACCTCACGTACGCATTTCGGTACCACTGGCGTGACGGGGGAAGTCGTATGGGGGCCATCGGCCACGGGATTGGCATGTGTCGGATCTGGAGAAGGATCCGACGCCGGGTGATCCGCAGCGGGTGCGCAGACTCGCCGAGGACCTGCACGACTTCGCCGATGATGTCGGCAGGGTGCTGCGGGACATCAAGGGGGTGGCGGGTGAGGACGCGATCCTGCGGTGGGCGGGGCAGACCGCGGAGGCGTTCACGGAGAAGTTCGAGGACGCGCCCGACAATCGGAAAGGGCCTGAAGGCCCTTGGTAAGACCGGGCTCAAGGGCATGGCTGCGGGAGTCAAAGGCCTCGGCAAAGGGATGCGGTCCACGGGCCGCCAGATGAAGAGTCCGTTCACCCGGGGCGACCCGATCGACATGGCCACCGGCGAGATGGTCATGTCCGCCACCGATGTGCTCCTGCCCGGGGTCCTGCCACTCGCCGTCGAGCGCCACCATCGCAGCGGAGTGCGCACTGGACAACCCGCTGGTGTGGAGCGACCAGCTGGGTTTGGCCCCGTGCGGGCCGGAGATCGTCAACCACTACCGTGGTGCCTCCCAGCGCACGCCCGGCGGACAGCGTCCGGCAGTTGAGAATGGCGCTCGGCCGTCGGGGGATGTCGGTGGAGGACTACGACATCGTGCACGTGCCGCAGATCGACGGACCGCTCGGTCCGGCCTTCGGCAACAGCCCTCACACCTCGGACGGCTTCCCGATGCGCGGCCCTCGCGGCCGTCCAGTCATCGAGATCTCCGACCTCGGCCTTCGGGACATGGACGAGGCGGTGAGTACAGTCTTCCACGAGACCATGCACCACCATCAGCAAGCGGCACGCCGTGGAATGCAGGACGCCCACAATGGGAGGGCCTACATCACGACCCCGGGCGACGAGGACCAGGGTGAGCGGGTCTGCCCCGCGTGTGAGGAGACGGCCGTGCGGACGTATGTCTACCGCAGCCGTCTCCGGGCCCGGCCCACGCTCATCAGTTACATGTGGTGCGCCGTCTGCCGTCGGTCCAAGGGCTGGACCGGGCCCGATCTCGGGACCTTCGACTTCACCGATCCGCTCGGGGAGCTGACCGGCGAGGAGCGGGTGGAGTTGGCGAAAGGGGGCGGGCTGTTCCGGCGGCTCGACGAGCTGTGGGAAGCGGGGCGGCTGCCTCAGCGGTTCATCCTTTCCTGAAGGCGGCCTCGGGTATTTCTTCCGTGCGCAATTCGGGCGACCGCCGCGCGGCGGTCGCCCTGTCGCGAGGAAGCGGCGCGGAGAGTGGGGGATCGCCCTGTCCTTGTGCGCTGCGCCCGCGTCGTCCGCTGTGAGTATCCGTGCCGGCTTTCATCGTTCTGCTGTCCCTGCTGTTCGTATGGGCCCTCGTGTCGGGCCGTCTGACCCGCTGGAGCATCACCGCGCCGATCCTCTTCGTCGTCGCGGGCATGGTGCTCACCCGGGGCGCGAATCCCGCCGTGCCGCTCGACCTGGAGGCGCACAGCTTCGAGCGGGCCGTCGAGATCGTGCTCGCCGTGATGCTGTTCATGGACGCCACCGAGGGCCGCACCTACGAACGCCTGGGCAAGTCCGTGGGCGAAGGCCGGCTGCTCGGCATCGCGCTGCCCGCCTCCGCCGCCCTGGCCACCCTCCTCGGCGCGCTCGTCTTCCCCGGCACCGACTGGTGGCTGCTCGCGGTGGCCGCGCTCGTGGTCATGCCGGTCGACCTCGCACCGGTCGCCGGGTTCCTGCGCGATGAGCGGGTCCCGCTGCGGGTCCGGGCGGCCCTGAACATCGAGGGCGGCTTCAACGACGGACTCGTCTCCCCCCTGTTCCTGTTCTGTGTGGCCAACCTGGCCACCGCACACGGCAGTACGTTCTCCGAACTGCTGTGGAACGTCTTCGAGGGAGCCGCCCTGGCCGTCGTGGTCGGCAGCCTGCTGGGCGGAGGTGCCGCATGGCTCGTGCACCACGCCCACGAGAGCGGCTGGGCCCGTCCCACGGCTCTGCGGACCGCGAGCCTTGTCCTGCCGTTCCTCGTCTACGCCACCGCCACCGTCGTCGGCGCCAATGGATTCGTCGCGGCCTTCGTCGCCGGGCTGTGGTACGCCACCACCGCCCACGCCGTCGCCGAGGACAACCTGGGACTGGTGCACGAGGTCGGTGAGTTGATGGCCTACGCCGTGTGGTTCACCCTCGGGAAGCTGGCCGCGGACACGTTCGCCGACGGTGTCTCCGCGCGTGTCGTCCTCTACGGGCTGCTCGCCCTGACCGTGGCCCGCTTCGTGCCGGTGGTGGCCTCCCTTGCGGGCACCGATTTCCCGCGGACCGAACGCGCGGCGATCGGCTGGCTCGGTGCCCGAGGCGTGACGTCCATCGTCTTCGCCCTGCTCGCCGTCATTCAGCTCCCGCCGGACGACGCCGAGTTCATCATCGGCGTCATGTGCGCGACGGTCCTGATGAGCATCGTCCTGCACGGTGTCACTCAAGAGCCCGTCGCCCGCTGGTTCGAGCGCGACGCCAGGACCGCACCGGGCACGCGCCCGACGGGCACCTGGCGCGGGCCGCGGACGAGGAGGCCGGGGCGGTAGGAGAGGGTGTCCGCGGGGGCGGCCAGGGTCAGGTCGGGCAAGGCCGTGAAGAGCAGAGGGAGGGCGATGGCCGCCTCCAGGCGGGCGAGGCGCGCGCCCAGGCACACGTGCGGGCCGTGCCCGAAGGCGAGGTGCGGGGCCGGGCGTTGGCGCTCCGTCAGGTAGCGCGCGGGGCGGAAGGCGTCCGGCTCCGGGTAGTGCGCGGGGTCGCGGTTGGCGGCGGCCAGAACGACGAGGACGGACGCCTGGTCCGGAACGACCACGCCCGCGCCCAGGTCCACCGGCTGGGTCGCGCGCCGCCAGGTCGCCCCCTCCAGCGGACTGGCGAAGCGCAGGGCCTCTTCGGTCACGGCGGCCCAGTGCCGCGGGTCGCCACCGAGGGCGGCGGCGCGTTCGCCGGGGTGGGTGAGCAGCAGCAGCGTCGCGGCGGCGAGCAGGTTCATGGTGGTCTCGTAGCCGGCGAAGAGCAGCAGAAAGGCCATGGCGATCAACTCGCCCTTGTCTGCCGCGGCTTCGCCGGGCTCGTGCGTGAGCCGGCTCAGCAGATCGTCCCCGGGGGCGAGCCGCTTGTACGCGATCAGCTCGTTGAAGTACGTGTACAGGTGCCCCCACGCCTCCTCCGCCGCGCCAGGAGGGAGCGCGTCGGCGGGGGAGCCCACACGGTAGGTCCACTCGCGCAGGTCCATGCGGTCGGACTCCGGCACGCCCAGCAGATCGGCGATGACGAGGACCGGCAGCGGGAAGGCGAACGCGTCCACCACGTCGGCCGTTCCGTCCCGTTCCATTCGCCCCGCCAGGTCGGACACCAGTGACTGGGCCAGCTCCTGTATCCGCGGGCGCAGGGCGTCCACGCGCGGCGGGGTGAACGCCTCGGCGGCCAGGCGGCGCAGCCGTCGATGGTCGGGGGCGTCGCGATTGAGCATGTGCTGGGCCAGGCACGCCTGGGCGCGCCGGGCAGGGGAGTCGGGTTTCGGACGGCCGACGGACGGCAGGGGAACGTTTGAGAACCTCGGGTCGGCCAGGACGGTCCGGGCGGTTTCGTATCCGGTGACGAGCCAGGCCTGGGTGCCATTGGCCAGTGTCACCCGGCTCGCCGGGCCTCGGGCGCGCAGCCGGGCGTAGAAGGGGTAGGGGTCACGGGCGAACGACGGGTCCGCGGGGTCCAGGACATCGGGCATGCCCCTCATCCTCATCGCGCCCCCGCCGATACGGAGGCGGCCCCAGAACCAGGACTGGCATCCGTGAATTGTATGAACCGCACAACAGTCGGGTCGACTTCGCCCCGTCTTCCGGCGGCGAGGCCGGTAAGCGATGGCAGACCTGGTCAACCGGTCGGTGCCGAGCGGTCCTCGCCCGTCACCCCTCGGCCAGCAAACTCCGCCTGCTCTCGGCCACGTCGAAGTCGGCCTTCGGGTACTGCGGGTCGAGCTCCTCCAGGTGTTCCAGGAGGAGCTTGCTGATCGCCCAGTTGCGGTACCACTTGCGGTCCGCCGGGATCAGGTACCAGGGGGCCTGTGGTGTGGAGCAGCGCTCCAGGGCCAGTTCGTAGGCCTCCTGGTACGCGGGCCACAGCGCGCGCTCCTCGATGTCGCCCGGGTTGAACTTCCAGTGCTTGTCCGGGTTGTCGAGGCGTTCCAGCAGTCGGCGCCTCTGTTGTTCGTACGAGATGTGCAGGAAGCACTTGACGATCGTGACGCCGTCGTCCGCGAGGGACTTCTCGAAGCGGTTGATCTGGGCGTAGCGGCGGCCCAGTTGGCTGCGCGGGGCCAGCTCGCGGACGCGGGCGATCAGGACGTCCTCGTAGTGCGAGCGGTCGAAGATGCCGATCTCGCCGGGTTGGGGGAGTGCCTTCATGATGCGCCAGAGGAACGGGTGGTTCTGCTCCTCGGGAGTCGGTGCCTTGAAGGCCTTGATGCGGCAGCCCGAGGGGTTGAACAGGCCGATGACGTGTTTCACCGTGCCGCCCTTGCCGCTGGTGTCCATGCCCTGCAGGACCAGGAGGAGGCGGCGGCGGTCGCCTGCCGTGCTCGCCGCGTACAGGCGTTCCTGGAGGTCGGCCAGGCGTTCACCCATCCGGGCGGTCGCGGCGAGCCCCGCGAGCTTGTCGGAGGGGCCCGCGGGGGTCGCGGCGGCGTCGTAGGAGGAGAGGTCGACCCTCTCTCCCTCGGGGATGCGCAGCAGGTCGGTGAGGAGGGGCGGGGCCGCCGCCTTCTCGGCGGCTCTCTCGGTGCCCTTGCCCTTGCCCTTCTTCTTCTCGGCCTTGCCGTCCTTCTTGGCGCCCTTGCCGTCCTTCTTGGCCTTCGCCACCGCGCACCCCTTCCGGTCGTGTCCCTCGATCGTGCGATGAGGGCCGACGGGGCGCTACTTGTGCCAGGGCCCCGTCACCGCGAACGTCGTGCCGGGCGTGTAGCAGTTCACGTACATCGTGTCGTGGTCGGGGGAGAAGGCGACGCCCGCGAACTCTCCCCACTCCGGCTTCTCGGGGGTGCCGATGTTCTGCCGGTTGCGGGCCATCGCGTAGACCTCGCCGCCCCGGGTGAGGCCGTACACGTGCTGCGCCCCGTCGCCGTCCTCGCACACCATCAGGCCGCCGCTGGGCGCCAGGCAGATGTTGTCGGGGGACTCGCCGGGCAGCTGGATGTCGGTGCTCGGGCCGAAGACGATGACGAGGGTGAGTCGGCGCCTTGACGGGTCGTACCGCCAGATCTGCCCGAAGTGGTCACCCGCCGAGCCCTCCGCGCTGTGCGCGAAGGAGGAGACGAAGTAGACGGACGAGCCGCCCCAGTAGCAGCCCTCCAGCTTCTGCGCGTGGGTGATGCCCTTGGGGCCGAAGTCCTGCAGGCGGATGGGGGTTTGGGCCGCGAGCGGGTCCGGTACGTCGACCCATTCGACGCCGTCGAAGGACGCGCCCGTCTCCTGGATCGAGGACAGGTCGGGCACGCCCGGCACCCGCATCGCCTGCAGCTTGCCGCCCGCGCGCAGCGAACCCCGGCCGCCCGCGGGCTTGTCGGGCAGGAAGCGGTAGAAGAGGCCGAAGGGCTTCTGGAAGGCGTCCTCGGTCTCGTAGACGACGCCGCGCTTCGGGTCGACGGCGATCGCCTCGTGCTGGAAGCGGCCCATCGCGGTGAGCGGCACGGCTCCGGTGCGGTGCGGGTCGACCGGGTCGACCTCGAAGATGAAGCCGTGGTCCTTGGTGTAGCCGTTAGTGCCGGCCTTGTCCTCGGTCTCCTCGCAGGTGAGCCAGGTGCCCCAAGGGGTGGGCCCGCCCGCGCAGTTGACCGCGGTCCCCGCGATCCCGACGCGCTCGCCGATGACGTTGTTTCTCCGGTCGAGCGCGAGCGTCGTACAGCCGCCCTTGGCCATCGGGTCGTACGTGAGGCCTTCGACCGTCGGCACGCCGATCTTGCCGGTGACGCGGTTCTCGTGGTTGCGCACGAGGTGGACGCCGCCGTGCCTGCCGCGGAAGGCGGCCATGCCGTCGTGGTTGCTGGGGACCTTGCCCTCTCCGGAGCGGAGGTCGTCGCCTTCGCGGGAGAGCACTTTGTAGCGGAACCCCTCGGGCAGGTCGAGCAGGCCCTTGGGGTCGGGGACGAGGGGGCCGTATCCGGCCTTTCCGTGCGCGGCGGCGGTGCCCGCGAAGAGTTCCGAGAGCGCGCCGGTGAAGGCGATTCCCGCGCCCAGCGCACCGGTGCGGGCAAGAACCTGACGTCGTGTGGCAGACATGATGGGCAACCTCCTGCTGGCGGACAGGAATGTGACCGGATGTGTGTACCACGCGCCTTGGCGGTCGGGAACCACGCGCGTAGCTTCCGTTTTACGCGTTCTTTTGCGTACCGCTGTGCGCGTCCTGTACGTGCCTGTACGTGTGTCGTGCCCTGCCGGGAGTTACCCGTCCACGAGCCCCTTGGCGTCCCGCGCGAGCGCCGTGAGCCGGGAGATGGCCCGGAAGTACTTCTTGCGGTACCCGCCGTTCAGCATGTCCTCGCTGAAGAGCTTGTCGAAGGGCACGCCGGAGGCGAGCACCGGCACCTCTCGGTCGTACAGCCGGTCGGCGAGCACCACAAGGCGCAGGGCGGTCGACTGGTCGGGCACCGGCGTCACGTCGGTGAGGCAGACGGCGGTGAGCCCGTCCGTCAGCGCGCCGTACCGACTGGGGTGGACCTTGGCCAGGTGCGCGAGCAGGTGCGGGAAGTCGTCGAGCGAGGCGCCGTCGGTCGCGTACGCCGCCTTGGTGACCTGCTCGTCCGAGTACGGGGCGGGGGCCTCCGGCAGCCCGCGGTGGCGGTAGTCCTGGCCGTCGATGCGCAGCGCCTTGAAGTGGGCGGAAAGGCCCTGGATCTCCCGCATGAAGTCCGTGGCCGCGAACCGGCCCTCGCCGAGCTTGCCCGGCAGCGTGTTGGAGGTGGCCGCGAGCGCCACGCCCTGTTCGACGAGCTTGGCGAGCAGGGAGGAGACCAGGACCGTGTCGCCCGGGTCGTCGAGCTCGAACTCGTCGATGCAGAGCAGCCGGTGGCCGCTGAGGGTGCGCACGGTCTCCTGGAAACCCAGTGCGCCGACGAGGTTCGTGAGCTCGACGAAGGTGCCGAACGCCTTCTGCTCGGGCGCCGCGGGCGTCGCGTGCCAGAGGGAGGCGAGGAGGTGGGTCTTGCCGACGCCGTAGCCACCGTCGAGGTAGACGCCGCGGGGGCCTGTGGGGGCGGCCGGCTTCTTCTGGAACCAGCGGCGCTTTCCCGCACCGGAGGCGTGCGCTCCGCCGAGGCCCGCAGCGAAGCCGCTCAGGACGCGGACCGCCTCGGTCTGGCTGGGCTGGTTCGGGTCCGGGATGTACGTATCGAACCGGACCGAGTCGAAGCGCGGCGGCGGCACCATCTCGGCGACCAGACGGTCGGCGGGGACGCGCGGCTCGCGGGCGCACAGGGACTGCGGCCCGACGTCGGCTATGGGACTTGGCCCGGAGGCTGTGGTGCAGGACGACACAGTTCCTCAGTTTAGGGGGCGTGCAAGACTGCGGACATGCGACGCCTGTTCCCTGTGACCGACCAGACAGCCGACCGGACGGACCCCCGGACGGAGGACCGGACACATGACCGGAGGAACAACCGGACGGATGACCGGAGGAACAACCGGACGGACGAGACGGCCGACCGGGAGTGGAGCCTCGACGAACTGGCCGACGCCTACGCCTACCCCTCGGGGGAGGCGACCTGGCTGCGGGCCAACATGGTCTCCACGCTCGACGGCGCGGCCCAGCACGACGGTCGCTCCCAGCCCATCTCCAGCGACACGGACATGCGGATCTTCGGGACCCTGCGCGCCCTCGCGGACGTCGTGGTGGTCGGTGCGGAGACGGTCCGCAAGGAGGGCTATCGCCCGCCGCGCGCGCGTGAGGCCTTCGCGGAGCGCAGGGCCGCGGCGGGGCAGACCCCGGCGCCGGCCATCGCGGTGGTCAGCGCAAGCCTTGACCTGGACTTTTCGCTTCCGCTCTTCGTCTCGCCCCTGACGCCCACGTTCGTGGTGACGGGGGCCGCGGCGCCCGCCGACCGTGTCGAGGCGGCCGCCAAGGCGGGTGCCGTCGTGGTGGTCGCGGGCGAGGGCGCGACCGTGGAGCCGGGGCGGGTGGCGCCCGCGCTGGCCGAGCGGGGTCTTACCCGGCTGCTCACGGAGGGCGGGCCCCGCATGCTCGGCCAGTTCGTGGCGGCAGGGGCACTGGACGAGCTCTGTCTGTCGGTGTCGCCGATGCTGGCCGCGGGGGACGCGCAGCGGATCTCGGTCGGGCCCGCGCTCGAGGTGCCGGAACGATTCGTACTGGCATCCGTACTGGAGGAGGCCGGGTTCCTCTACACCCGATACCGTCGTACCTGACAATCGGCGGAATCAGCCGTTCCGTTTGGCTTCGGCTGGGCACACTAGATCTCGCAGACCCCGTGCGGGCACGGGGCAGGATGGTTTCCGCAAGGGCCTCACGACGGCCCACGGATGAGAAGGGCGCCTGGCGTGTTCACAAGCGTATTGATGATCGAGAAGGCCCTGACGTCCGCCGACGTGGAGTTCGTCACCACCTTGCACGGGGACGAGCCCGTCACCTTCCACGTGCTGCTCCAGCCCAGGGGCGACCAGGCGGACCGGCTGCTCAGGGCCATCGACGACGTCGCCCTCGGCGAGCTCGACGAGGCGGCGCGCGAGGGCGAGACCCCCGAGGGGCAGGACGCGAAGGGCCCCGGCGAGCAGGCGCTCCAGGTCTCGCTCACGGCGTTGCGGGCGGCCGGCTGCGCGGCGCAGGGGCGGCTCATCGAGGACCACCCGCTGGACGCCCTCAAGAGCCTGGTCGACGACGCGGACGCCGACGAGGTGATCGTCCTGACCGACCCGCACTACGTGGAGGAGTTCTTCCACCGGGACTGGGCCTCGCGGGCGCGGCACAAGGTGGGCGTCCCTGTCCTCAAGCTGTTCTCGCACAGCGCGGTCGACGAGTAGGCGCTCCGCTGGATCGGGCGGTGCTGACGCTGCGGGCCCGACTGCGGCCGCGGGCCGTCCGTGGCTTGTCGCGCAGTTCCCCGCCCCCCCCTGACGGAGCGCGATACCAACCCCGCGGAGGCAATAGGCTGGGGCTGCTCGCACGTCGTACGACGTGACACTCGTCGCAACACCAGGGGAGACACACGCATGGCACCCGGCCTGCCCCAGTCCATGGCCGCCATGGACCGACCGCACTTCATCGGCATCGGCGGCGCCGGAATGTCGGGCATCGCGAAGATCCTGGCCCAGCGCGGCGCGAAGGTCGCGGGCAGCGACGCCCGTGACTCCGCCACCGCCGAGGCCCTGCGCGCGCTCGGCGCCACCGTCCACATCGGGCACGACGCCGCGCACCTCGCGCCCGACGCGACCTGCGTCGTCGTCTCCTCCGCGATCCGCGCCGACAACCCCGAGCTGGCCCGCGCCACCGAGCTCGGCATCCCCGTCGTGCACCGCTCGGACGCCCTGGCCTCCCTGATGGACGGCCTGCGCCCGATCGCCGTCGCCGGTACGCACGGCAAGACCACGACGACCTCGATGCTCGCCGTCACGCTCTCCACCCTCGGCCTCGACCCGTCGTACGCGATCGGCGGTGACCTGGACGCCCCCGGCACGAACGCGCTGCACGGCGAGGGCGACATCTTCGTCGCCGAGGCCGACGAAAGCGACCGCAGCTTCCACAAGTACACGCCCGAGGTCGCCATCGTCCTCAACGTGGAGCTCGACCACCACGCCAACTACGCGTCGATGGACGAGATCTACGAGTCCTTTGAGATCTTCGCGGGCAAGGTCGTCCCCGGCGGCACGCTCGTCATCTCGGCGGACCAGCCCGGCGCGGTCGAGCTGACCAAGCGCGTCCGGGACCTCGGGCAGCTCAAGGTCGTCACCTACGGCGAGTCCGAAACCGCCGACCTGCGCATCCACAAGATCACCGCGCGCGGTCTGACCAGCGAGGTCACCGTCCTGCTCGACGGCAAGCTGCTCACCTTCACCGTCTCGGTGCCCGGCCGCCACTACGCCAACAACGCGGTCGCGGCGCTCGCCGCGGGCATCGCGCTCGGCATCCCGTCCCGGAACCTGGCCGGCGCCCTGAAGTCGTACACCGGCGTCAAGCGTCGCCTCCAGCTCAAGGGCGAGGCCGCGGGCGTCCAGGTCATCGACTCCTACGCCCACCACCCCACCGAGATGACGGCCGACCTGGAGGCGATGCGCTCCGCCGCGGGCGAAGCGCGCATCCTCGTCCTCTTCCAGCCCCACCTCTTCTCGCGCACGCAGGAGCTGGGCAAGGAGATGGGCGAGGCCCTCGCCCTCGCCGACTCCTCCGTGGTCCTGGACATCTACCCGGCGCGCGAGGACCCGATCCCCGGCATCACCAGCGCCCTGATCATCGACGCCGCGCGTGCGGCGGGCGCCGAGGTGGTGGCCGCGCACGACAAAGCGGAGGCCGTGCGGACGATCGCGGGAATGGCGAAGCCCGGCGATCTCGTTCTCACCATGGGAGCGGGCGACGTCACGGACCTCGGCCCGCAGATCCTTGCCGAGCTGTCGAAGTAAGGGGTTCTGAGTCATGTCGTACGACGTGGAGAAGCCGGACGAGGAGTGGCGCGCGCAGCTGAGCCCCTCGGAGTACGCGGTCCTGCGCCAGGCGGGCACGGAGCCCGCGTTCGTCGGTGAGTACACCGACACCAAGACCAAGGGTGTCTACTCCTGCCGGGCGTGCGGCGCCGAGCTCTTCACCTCCGGCGAGAAGTTCGAGTCCCACTGCGGCTGGCCGAGCTTCTTCGACCCGAAGGACACCGACGCGGTCGAGCTGCTCCAGGACACGTCGCACGGCATGGTGCGCACCGAGGTGCGGTGCGCGCGCTGCGGCTCGCACCTCGGGCACGTGTTTGAGGGCGAGGGCTATCCCACGCCCACCGACCAGCGGTACTGCATCAACAGCATCTCGCTGCGGCTGACGCCGGACGAGGGCTGACGCCCGGCCGAGGCCGATGCCTGAGGTGGCCGATGCCTGACGTGGCCCGGGGCGCGGCTCAGCCGCCCAGGGCCACGCCGTAGCGGGTGCGGAGGCGGTCCAGCTCCCACCACGCCACGGCCGTCACCGAGAGCGGGCCGCCGATCAGGGCGCCGACCTGGATCAGGGGCGGTCCCGGCGGCGGGCCCGCCATGGCGAGGTTGATGATCGCGAGCTCCCACACCAGTACGCCGGCGAGGAGCGCGGGAAGGGCCGCGTGGACCCGCGTGGTGTTGAACGCGGTGCGCACGACCGTGCCGGAGGAGAACACATTTCGCCTTCGCGTACCGCGGTTTCAGCTCTCCTTCGACGTCGAACGGCCGGAAGCAGCGGACATTGGTCTCTTTCGGATTCGGCGGCTCGTCACTTCCGAGCCAGGAGGTCACGGCCCGGTTCGCGGTGCCGGTGGCGATGGTTGTCGCTCCGGCGAGAGTGATGGCGGAGGCGACTGAAGCTGCCCGCATCATCGTGCGTGACCGGCGGGGCGGATGGGGCCTTGGCTCACGGATATGCGCTGAACAGCGAGGCACGCCGATACCTTCCCGTACCGGCAGGGGGAAGTGAACAGGTCCGACCGAACGCCGAGAAGGGCCCGCGGGCGCCTGCTCCGCTCCGCCTCCACGGGGCGTCGACGCCTCACGCTCCCGCATGCACCAGACTCGACCACGTCCAGGGCCTGTCCCCGTGGCTGTGGCGCAGCGCGGTCACCGTGCGGTGCAGGGTGAGGGCCGCGGGGAGTGGGCCCGCGGTCGTCATCGCGGGGGCCAGGGAGCGGTGGAACAGTGCCGCCGCTTCGGCCGCGAAGGTGTCGCCCACCTCCCACAGCGTGGCCACCGACTGGGAGTAGCCCGCGAGTTGGAACGCGGAGGCGAGGTGGACGGCCTCGTCGGCCAGGGCGGGTGCGCTGCTGCCGCGCGCCGTGCCGCAGGCCGAGAGATAGGCGAGCTCGGCGTCGGCGAGGCGCAGCCCCGCGATGTCGTTGAGCCGCAGATCGCCGTCGGTGAGCAGCAGCCGGCTCGCGGCGACGTCCTCGGGGTCGCCGCCCGCGTGGCAGGCGAAGTGCACCACGGCCGCGCCCGGCAGCGCCTCGCGCACCGCGTCCCGGGTCGCGGCGGGCCCGATCAGCGGGGTGCCGCCGCCCGCCGCCACGGCCGCCGCCGCCTCGGTGACGGTGCGGTCGAGGCGGGCGTGCCCCGCGGTCTCCGGCACGGCCACGGCCAGCGTGCGGCGCCGCCCCGTCGCACGCGTCCTGGCCCTGCTGAAGAGCAGCGCGCGCAGGGTGGGTGTGTAGGAGGGCGCCACGCGGTCCAGGACGGCGGCGCCCTCCGGGTCCCGCTCCCCGTGGTGCCCCGCGGCGTGCAGGGGAAAGGAGTTGAGCACACCGGTGGGCGACCACCACAGGCGGGGCCAGGGCGTCCCGGGGGCCGGCGGTCCGGTGAACCCGAGGGCGTCGAGGACCGGTTCGGCGAGGACGTCCCACAGCCAGCCGAGGGTCCCGGTGAAGACCTCGCGGGAGTCCTCGTACAGCGGGTCGCGGCGGCCGTTGGTCAGCGCCTGCACCGCGATACGGAAGGACTCGGCCTGGGCCACCAGATCCGCGGCGTGCAGCTCGGGCAGCGCGATCGTGCGCAGCCCGTCCGGGCAGAGCGCCAGGGCGTCGCAGCGGGCCGGGTTCACGTTGACGCTGACGACGGGGCCTTGCGCGGCGGCCGGAAGCAGGTCGTCAAGGCCCAGGGGGAGCGGCGTCAAGAAGCGCTGGAATCCCGGGCGTTGCTGGAGGTCGTCGACCAGGTGCGCGGCGTCCTCTGCGGCCGCGCGGTACTCCGCCTCGTCCTCCGGTGTGGGCCAGCGGCCCGCTTCCACGTCCGGTGTCAGGTCGCGGACCCGTTGCAGCGCGGCGCGCAGCCGGGCGTGCGCCTTGGCGTCGGCGCCCTGCAGCTGCTCCAGCTCCCTGCGGGCGTTGAGCGCTCCGGAGAGCAGGTGTGAGCGGCCGTCCTCCAGGGCTTCCAGGGCGGCGACGCCGTCGTGGCGGTCGAGCGCGGAGGCGGCGTTGTCGGAGGCGAGGCGGGTGACGATGCTGGGGGAGCGGCCCTCCTGCGGCGGCTCGGGGCCCAGCAGGGCGGCGCGCTGGACGCGTGACATGGCGGCGGAGGTCCACTTCAGCAGCAGCATGGCGGTGCGCGGCGTGGGGTCGGGGGCGGCGGTCAGCTCGCGCGCGATGTCCTCGGCCTCGTCGAGGTCGGCCTGCTCGGACCACAGGGTGTGGCGTGTGAAGAGGTTCATGGCCAGGGAGACGCGGGCCTCGGTGTGCTCCGGCGAGCCGGGGGCCAGGGCCGCCACGGAGCGGCGGCAGCCCTTCACCGACCGCTCCAGCGCGTCGATCCGGTCGAACGGTGACTCATCCGCGTACGACAACGCGGCGTGCGCGCCGAACAGTTCGGGCGTGACCCCGATCTCCTGGAGGAGGGCGGGCATCGTCTCCATCGACTCCCTCATCAGCGGCAGGGCCTCACGCATCGCCCGCAGCCGGGTCTTCTGGTCGCCCTGGGTGTGCATGGCCTTCAGCAGGAGCAGCATGCCGCGCATGTCCCGCAGGAAGCGGTGCTCCCGGCAGTCGGCGGGGATGCGCGGCCTCAACCGGTCGTGGACGTCCAGGAGTTCGTCGAGGGCGCCGGTGTCCACGGGGTGCTCGGGCGGTGCGCCCGACGGATCGGCCTCGCCGTCCAGGAACGCGGCCAGCGCGGCCGCCCGCTGCTCGTCGGGCAGCCTGGCGATGCGCTTGGCCTCCAGTTCCGCGGCCTTGGCGAAGACGTCGGCCACGCCGGTCCGGTCGCCGTACCCCAGGATCAGGTTGCCGAACTCCGTGAGCTCCGCGTCGCGGCTCGCGTCGGCGCGCGGGCCGAAGCCGAGCAGTTGCATCACGGCGGCCAGCGGGTGGTCGGCCCGCTCCCCGGAGAGCACGGGGCGCAGCATCTCGTCGATGGCCCGCTGGTCCTCCTCCTGCTCGGGCGTCAGTTCGGAGCGGGAGGAGAGCTCGCCCTTGAGCGCCGCCGCCTGGAACATCAGGGCCTCGACACTCCGGGTCCGCTCGGCGTCGCCGTCGAAGGCCGCCGCATGGTGCGTGAGCAGGTCCAGGGCCTCCTGCGGGCGGTTCGCCCCCACCAGGATCACCGCCAGGCGCAGCGTCACGTCCGGGTGGTCCGGGTGCCCCGACGGGGTGAGCGCGTGCAGGCGCCGCAGCGGCTCGACGGCCTCCTCGGCGCGGGCGGCGGCCTCGCGGCGGCCCTTCGGCGTGGCGCCGGTCAGCACGGCGTCGGCGAGCCGGTCGAGGCGTACGCGCAGCGTCTCGTGGTCGTCGTCCGCGGTGAGTTCCAGCGAGCGGCGCAGCGCCTGGACGGCCTCGTCGCGCAACGCGGGGTCCAACTCCCAGCCGTCGTCGGCGGACTTGGCGTACAGGGTGAGGGCGTAGCCGAGGTCCGCGTACATCTGGGGGAGGTTGTCGTCGATCTCGGTCGCCGTCTGCGTGGCGATGCGGAACATCGCGGCGGCTTCCGGGAACTGCGTGCGGTCCTTGGCGTGCGCGGCGGCGGTGAGCAGGGCGAGGCCGAGGCCGTTGGCGCAGCGGGCGTGGTTGGGGTGTGCGCGGGGCGTCGCCGAGAACGCCGCGCGCAGCACGGAGACGGCCTCGGCGGACTGCGCGGGGGAGGGTTCGCGGTCGGGCCCTGCGCCGCCGAGGAGCAGTGCGTAGCCGAGGTTGCAGCCCGCCAGCGCACGGTCGGGGCCCTCGGACGCCAGGTGCGGCAGGGCGCCGCGCAGGATGTCGGCCGACGCGCGGGCGGCCGCCGGGTACCCAAGGGTCAGGGTGAGTTCCAGGAGGAGCATCCCGAGGTTGGCGAGGGACTCGGCGTGCGCCTGGGCCGCCTGTTCGGGGGTGGTGGGGCGCAGGCCGTCGGGGCCGAGGACGTGGTCGAGTCCGGCGCGCAGGGGCGGTGGCAGGACGTCCGGCTGACCCGGCGGGTTGTAGTAGAAGGGGGCGAGCAGCAGGAGGGCGAGCCGTGCCTCGTGTTCGGTGGCGGGGGCGGCGGGTCGGTCGTCGGCGCGGCACAGGTACAACACGCCCAATGCGTACGCCACTTCGGCGTCGACTCCGTGGGTGGGGGCGCCGGTGGCGGTGCCCGCGGTCGCGCTGTCCGCCTGGCCGCCGCTCGCCTCGGGGCCGCCTTCGTCGACGACCATGACGAGATGGCGCAGCAGCAGCTCCGCGTCCCGCCCCGCCTCCTCCGTGTGCAGAGGGGCGTTGCCCGCGGGCCCGCCCACCGCGTCGACGCGGCCGCGCACCGCCCGCAGCAGCCGTTCGCGCTCGGCCGTCCGCCCGCCCGTGGGGTTCTCGCCCGCGTGTGAGGCGTGTGGTTCCGTCATCCTCGAAGCACCCCGTGTTCCGTGCCGGTCCGGTGGTCAGTGGTGCCGCGGCCCCGCTCCCTTGCGGAACCGCTCCGTGAGGGCCGCGCCGAGGCTCGGCCTGATGGGTCTGGTCTCCTCGTCGAACTGCTCGAAGAGCTCCTGGAGATGGACGTCGACCGCCGACTCGACGAGCTCGGCGTACTCCTCGGCCCGTTCGCGCCCGCGCCGCCACGCCACGAGCCCCGCACCGGCCCCGGCCACGGCGGCGGGCCACCACACCGCGCCGAGCAGGAGATACAGGGCGGACCAGCCGCCGAGCCGCATCGCCTCGTCGAAGCGCTGCCTCGACTCCGTGAGCGGCTGACGTGTGGTGTCGGGCAGCAGCAGCCACAACCGGGGCCAGGCGTCGGCGAGTTCGAGGCGGTACTCGCGGCGGGTGCGGTCGGCCGGGGCGTTCATGCGGTCGCCGGTCCAGGTCGGGGAGCGCGGCGGGCCGAGGGACAGCTGGTTGCGGTCGGCCTCCAACACCCCGAGCCGAGCGCCGAGTTCAGCGACGTGCGCCCGCCCTTCGGGTGTGTCCGCGGCGCTGTCCGCCTGGGCCTCGGCCAGTTCCAGGCGGGTGCTCAGGCAGGCCTCGTCCCGCTCCCGCCAGGCCGCGCGCCGTCTCTCGGTGAGTGCCCGGGCGAGGCGGTTCAGCGGCCGGGGCCAGCGGCCGAGCACCACGCGTTCGTACGGCCCCGCGAGCCCTTCGGCGAGCAGCCCGGCGGCGAAGGAGGCGGCGAGGACCACGAGCAGCAGCACCGCCGTCCGCGTCGAGCCCGATCCCGCCGCGGTCAGCTTGTCCAACTCGGCCCGCAGCAGGGCGAGATCGGACCAGTGGCTCTGGCGCAGGGTCAGCGCGGCGGCGGCGACCGCGGTGAACACGAGGCCGGGCATGACCAGCGTGGTGGCCCAGCGGTCGGCGAGGCGGCGGCCGAAGTCGGTGACGAGTCCGGTGAACACGCGCGGCCGCTCAGAGGCCGGCGACGAAGCGCAGCGTCAGGTCGAAGACGTCGCACACCGGCCGCTCGTCGCCGGCCGCGCGCTGTTCCTGGCGCCCGCAGACGTCCCGCGGGCAGACGTGGTGTCCCGGCAGGGCGTGCGGGGTGCCGTCCGGCACCCGGGGAGGCAGGGACCGGGAGACGCTGTCGTCGTCCGCCGGGCCCTCGTCCGCGGCGCGGGAGCCGAGGCCCAGCTGCGCCAGGAACTCCCCGACCGGCTCGCCCGCCCGCGCCGCCCGTACCGCGCTCTCGATCACCCTCCGCTTGGCCGCGCCGACCGGGCCCCGGTGCAGGGCGCGCAACCGGGGTAACTGTGAGCACAGAAGGGTCAGTTGATGACTCTGATCAGAAGGTGACAGCACGTCGTTCATGGTAGCGACGGGGTTCCGGCCGGGGAGCCGGAGCTGCCGGAATGTCAGCTCCGGCCTGTCGGAAAAGACACGCCGTTCGTCAGAACGTCAGCTTCCAACTGTTGATGTAGCCCGTGTCCTGCGCCGCCACGTCCTGGACCCGCAGCTTCCAGGCGCCGTTGGCCGCCTCGCCGGACGCGTCGACCGTGTACGTGGCGATGACGTCGTCCGCCGAGTCGTTGCCGCTGGAGTTCTTCAGGCGGTACGCCGTGCCGTCGGGCGCGAGCAGGTCGACGACGAGGTCGCCGCGCCAGGTGTGCCGGATGTCGACGTCCACCTTCAGCGTGGCGGGGGCGTTGCCCGTGCGGCCGGTCACGTTCACCGTCGATGTCACCGCGGCGCCGTTGTCGGGCACGGTGACGTCCGTGGTGTTCTCGTACGTGTCACCGGGCGGGACGGGGGTGTCCGTGCCGAGGGCCCACACCGTGTGCGCGATGGCGTCGCTGTTGCGGTCCAGGGCGGTGTCGTTGATGTTCGACGTGGTGTCGCAGGACGAGTGGTAGCAGCGGTCGAAGGACTGGCCCGCCGTGCCGCCCCACTTCTGGGCCTGGGCACTGGTCTTGGACCGCTCGGCGCCGCTGAACAGACCGCCGACCGGGATGCCCACGTTCTTGAACGGGGCGTGGTCGGAGCGGCCGTCGCCGTCGGTGTCGATCTCGGTGGGGACGTTGAGACCGGCGTAGTAGTCCTTGAGGGTCTTCTCGATCGTGGGGTCGTCGTCGTAGACGAAGTAGCCGGGGTTCGGCGAGCCGATCATGTCGAAGTTCAGATATCCGCTGATCTTCGAACGCTCGGTGGAGGGAAGGTTGTTGACGTAGTAGCGCGAGCCGACGAGGCCGATCTCCTCGGCGCCCCACCAGGCGAACCGCAGATGCTTGGTCGGCTTGAGCTGGGCGCGCGAGACGGCGAGGGCGGTCTCCAGGACGCCGGCCGAGCCCGAGCCGTTGTCGTTGATGCCGGGGCCCGACGAGACGCTGTCGAGGTGGGCGCCCGCCATCAGGACCTTGTTCGGGTCGCCGCCCGGCCAGTCCGCGACGAGGTTGTAGCCGGTGCCGCCGCTCGCCGTGAACTGCTGGACGGTGGTGGTGAATCCGGCCGCGTCCAGTTTGCCCTTCACGTAGTCGATGGAGGCCTTGTAGCCGGGCCGCCCGTGGGCGCGGTTGCCGCCGTTGGCCTGGGCGATGGACTGGAACTGGGAGAGGTGCGCCTTGACGTTGGCGAGGGGGATGTCGGGCGCCGCGAGCGTCGGGGAGGGCGCTGCGGTCGCGGGGGTGGCGGTGGCGAGCAGGCCGCCGATGGCCAGAGCGGCGGCACCGACGGCCGCCCGTCTCAAGAGGTTCATGTGGGGCTCCGTATTCCGAACAGCGTGAGGGACGGAACGTGCGAGGCGTCCTGCGACGCGGGTGTCGCAGGACGCCTTTGGAGCTGTGCGTTGCCTGATATTCGGGGTGGGGTGCCCCACCGTCAAGGGCGGAATCCGGTCACAATGCGGTCAGGAGCGTTCGTATATCGGACATCCTCAGAAGAACACCCCGCATCGCAGCAGCACATTCGCGTAAGGGCGGGCTTCGCCCGTCCTCACGATCAGGCGGGCCGCCGCCGAGAGCTCCTTGAGTTCCTCGTGCGGGACCAGGTCGAGCGCCGGGAGGCTCTCCCGCAGCAGGCCCGCCGTCGCCGGGTTCGCTTCCGTCACCTCGTGGGCCGCCGTGCCGCCCTCCACCACCAGCTCGGCGAGGAGGCCGTCGAGGACCTCGGCGAAGGAGGGGACCCCGGCGCGGAACGCCAGGTCCACCACGCGTGGGCCCGCCGGTATCGGCATCCCGGCGTCGCAGACCAGCACGGTGTGGCCGTGGCCCAACTCGGCCAGGGCGCCCGCGAGATGACGGTTCAGGATGCCCGACTTCTTCACGAGGCCGTGACCTGCGAAGCCGCCGGGGCCAGCTCCGACTCCGTCGGGTACGAGTCCTGCGCGCCCTTGCGGGTGACCGCCGCCGCACCCACCCGCACCGCGTACGCCGCCGCCGTCGCCAGGTTCTCGCCGAGGCCGAGCCGCCAGCCGAGCGCCGCCGTGAAGGCGTCGCCCGCGCCCGTGGTGTCCACCGCGTCCACCTTCGGGCTGGGGACCCGGACCACGTCATGGGTGTCCGCGGTGAGCGCGCCCTCGGCGCCCAGCGTGATCACCACCGAGCGCGGGCCGAGCGCCAGCAGACCGCGCGCCCAGTCCTCGGGGGTCTCGCCCGCGCCGTCGCCGAGGATCACGCGGGCCTCGTGCTCGTTGACCACCAACGGATCGCAGGCGGCGAGGACCTCGGCGGGCAGCGGGGCCGGCGGCGAGGGGTTCAGGACGAAGCGGGTGCCGGGCCGCAGCCCGCGGACCAGCTCGGCGACCGTGTCCAGCGGGATCTCCAGCTGGGTCGAGACGACCCGTGCCGCCGCGAGCAGACTGCCCGCCGCGCGGATGTCCTCGGGGGTCAGCCGGGCGTTGGCGCCGGGCGACACCACGATGCTGTTGTCGCCCGAGGGGTCGACCGTGATCAGCGCGACGCCGGTGGGCGCGCCGCCCACCAGGACGCCGACCGTGTCCACGCCCGCCGCGCGCTGCGCGTCGAGGAGGAGTACGCCGTGGGCGTCGTCGCCCACCCTGGCGAGCAGCGCGGTGCGGGCGCCGAGACGGGCGGCCGCGACCGCCTGGTTGCCGCCCTTGCCGCCCGGGTGGACGGCCAGGTCGGAGCCGAGGACCGTCTCACCGGGCGCGGGGCGTCGCTCCACGCCGACCACCAGATCGGCGTTGGCGGAGCCCACGACCAGGAGGTCGTAGTCGTTCATGCGGGGTTCCCTGCTTTCGTACGTGGGGAGGTGGCGCGAGGAGGCGGTGGTCACGCGAAGTCGGCGACGTTCTTCAACGTCACGACCTTGACCGGCACCTTCACCATCTCCTTGACCTTCTTGCCCTGTGCCGCCCTGACCGCGTTCTCCACCGCGATCCTGCCGAGCTCCTTCGGCTGCTGCGCCACCGACGCGTACAGCGTGCCCGCCTCGACCGCCTTGAGGCCGTCCGGGGTCCCGTCGAAGCCGACCACGGGGACGGACTCGCCGGCCTTGTCGCCGAGCGCCTTGACCGCGCCGAGCGCCATCTCGTCGTTCTCGGCGAAGACGCCGTTCACGCCCTTGTGGGACTGGAGGAGGTTCGTCATGACGTCCAAACCCTTGGTGCGGTCGAAGTCCGCGGGCTGCTCGGCGACCACATCGATGCCGGGGTACGCCTTGATGCCCTCGGCGAAGCCCTGCCCGCGCTCGCGGCTCGCGGAGGTGCCGGGCGTGCCCTGCAGGACGACGACCTTGCCCTTGCCGCCCAGCTTCTCCGCGAGGGTCTTCGCCGCCAGCTTTCCGCCCGCGACGTTGTCGGAGGCGACGAGCGTGGCGGTCTCCGCCTTGTTCACGCCGCGGTCGGCGGCGATCACCGGGATGTCCGACTTGTTGGCGCCCCGCACGGCCGGGCCCGCCGCGTCGGAGTCCACGGGGTTGACGATGATCGACTTCACGCCCTCGCCGGTGAAGTTCTGCAGCTGGTTGGACTGCTGGGACGCGTCGTTCTGGGCGTCGGTCACCGTCAGGTCGACGCCCGCCTTCTCGGCCTCGGCCTGCGCGCCCTCCTTCATCTGGACGAAGAAGGGGTTGTTGAGGGTCGACAGCGACATGCCGACCTTCGTGGTCGTGCCCGACGAGCCCTGGTTGAAGAAGGAGACCGCGCCGACCACGGCCGCCACGACCACGGCGGCGACCGCGTACTTCGCCGCCTGCGGACCCTTGCCGCGCACACCCCCGGACGCGCCGGAGGAGGCCCCCGGAGCCGCCCCGGCCCGCCGCCGCAGCGTGTCCAGGAGGACCGCGAGGGCGATGACGACGCCGATCACGACCTGCTGCCAGAACGCCGACACGGACAGGAGGTTGAGGCCGTTGCGCAGCACCGCCAGGATCAGCGCGCCGACGAGCGTCCCGGACGCCTTGCCGACACCGCCCGCCAGGCTCGCGCCGCCGATCACGACCGCGGCGATGGCGTCGAGCTCGTACCCCTGCGCGGCCTGCGGCTGCGCGGAGACCAGACGCGAGGCGAGGACGATGCCCGCGACGGCCGCGAACAGACCGGAGAGCGCGTAGATGACGAGCTTCTGCCGCTTGACGCGGAGCCCGGAGAGGCGGGCCGCCTCTTCGTTGCCGCCGATCGCGTACATGGAGCGGCCGATGAACGTGCGCCCGAGGACGACCGCCGTCACCAGGCCCATCGCGACCATCACGATCACCGGGACCGGCAGCCAGCCGCCGACGGTGTCACCCAGGTGCGAGACGGAGTCGGGGAACGCGATCGGGCTGCCCTGCGAGATCACCAGCGAGAGACCGCGGGCCACCGACAGCATCGCGAGCGTCGCGATGAACGGGGGCAGTTTCCCGTACGAGACGAGCAGGCCGTTCACGAACCCGCACGCCATGCCGGTCGCGACGGCCAGCACGACCGCGAGCCAGACCGGCAGCCCCTCCGAAGTCGCCGTCCAGGCAAGGACGGTGGCCGAGAGGGCGGCCACCGAGCCGACCGACAGGTCGATGCCCGCCGAGACGATCACGAACGTGACGCCGAACGCGAGGATCGCGGTCACGGCAGCCTGCACGCCGACGTTGAGCAGGTTCTGCGTGGTGAGGAAGTCGCCGGAGAGCAGCGACATCGCCACGACCAGGACTATCAGCGCGCTGAGCGCGCCGTTGTCGAGCAGGACGCGGCGGAGTGTCGATGCGCCGCCCGCGTCGCGCTTCAGGGTTTCAGTGGCCACGGGAGCCCTCCGCTTCTTCTTCGTTCCGTACTGCAGCGGTGGTGACGGCGAGCGCCATCACCGCGTCTTGGGTGGCCTCTTCGGCGGCGAGCTCACCGGCGATCCGGCCCTGGGCCATCACCAGGACGCGGTCGCTCATGCCGAGCACCTCGGGCAGATCACTGGAGATCATCAGGACCGCGTGCCCGGCGGCCGTCAGTTCGTTGATCAGCTGGTAGATCTCGACCTTCGCGCCCACGTCGATGCCGCGCGTCGGCTCGTCGAGGATGAGCACCCTGATGTCGGCGAGCAGCCACTTCCCGATGACGACCTTCTGCTGGTTGCCGCCGGACAGGGTGCGCACGTGCTGGCCGAGCCCGGCCATCCGCACGCCGAGCTGCTCGGCGATCCGCGCGGCCGCCTCCCGCTGGCCCTTGAGGTCCACGAGCCCGGCGCGCGTGGCCGAACGCAGCGTCACCAGGCCGAGGTTCTCCTGCACGGAGGCGTCGAGGACCAGGCCCTGACCCTTGCGGTCCTCGGGGACCAGGCCGATGCCCGCGCCCATCGCCGCGTTCACGTCGTGCCGGGGCAGCCGCTGCCCGCGCACGTCCACGGATCCCGCGTCGTAGGGGTCGGCGCCGAAGACGGCGCGCGCCACCTCGGTGCGGCCCGCGCCGACCAGACCCGCGAGCCCGACGACCTCTCCCGCCCGCACCTCGAAGCTGACGTCGTGGAAGACGCCGTCGCGGGTGAGGCCGTCCACGCGCAGCAACGGAGCGCCCGTGTCGGGGCGTTGACGCGGATACTGCTGCTCGATGCTGCGGCCCACCATGAGGCGTACGAGCTCGTCCTCGTCGGTGGACGCGGGCACCTGGTCGACGCTGCGGCCGTCGCGCAGGACGGTGACGCGGTCGCCGAGCGCGGCGATCTCCTCCAGGTGGTGGGTGATGAAGACGATGCCGACGCCGTCCTCGCGCAGCCTGCGCACGATCCCGAAGAGCTTGTCGACCTCCTCGGAGGTGAGCACGGCGGTCGGCTCGTCCATGATCAGTACGCGGGCCCGAAGGCTCAGCGCCTTGGCGATCTCGACCATCTGGAGGCGGGCGATGCCCAGTTCGCGCACCTTGGCGCGCGGCGACACCCGGACGCCGACCCGCTGGAGCAGCTCCTCGGCGTCGGCCTCCATCTTCCTGCGGTCGATCATTCCGAAGCGGCGCGGCTGGCGCCCCAGGAAGATGTTCTCGGCGACGGTCAGGTCGGGGACGAGGTTGAACTCCTGGTAAATGGTGGCGATGCCGAGCCGTTCGGCGTCCTGCGCGCCGTGGACGCGCACCTCGTCGCCGTCCACGAGGATGCGCCCGCTGTCGGGGCGATAGGCCCCGGAGAGCATCTTGATGAGGGTGCTCTTGCCCGCGCCGTTCTCGCCGAGCAGGACGTGCACCTCCCCGCGCCGCAGGTCGAAGTCGACGGAGTCCAGCGCGACGACGCCGGGGAACGTCTTGCGTATACCTTCGACGCGCAGCAACTCGGCCTGGTCGCTCACGGGTTGCTCCTTCGTACGGAGGTGTCCTCGCCGGGGCCCTCACCGCAGGAACGGCGGACGACGAGGCGGGCGGGCAGGGTCACGGACCGGGGGCTCCTGCCCTCGATCCGGTCGATCAGCGCGTGCACGGCGGCCCTGCCGAGGTCGCCGGTCGGCTGGGCGACCGCGGTGACCGGCGGGTCGGTGTGCACGAACCAGGGGATGTCGTCGAAGGCGGCGAGCCCGATGTCGTGCGGCACACGCAGGCCGTGCGCGCGGATCGCGTCGAGGGCGCCGAGGGCCATCAAGTTGTCGGCGGCGAAGACGACGTCGGGCGGCTCGGGCAGGGCGAGGAAGCGCTCGGTGGCACGGCGGCCGCTGTCGGCCTGGAAGTCGCCCTGGCCGATGTACTCCTCGGGCAGGGCGGTGCCGTGCTCGCGCAGCGCGTCGCGGAAGGCGTCGACGCGCTCGCTGCCGGTGGTGGTCGCGGCGGGGCCCGCGATGATGGCGAGCCTGCGGTGGCCGATGCGGTGCAGATGCGCGACGAGGTCCCGCACGGCCGCGCGCCCGTCGGAGCGGACGACGGGGACGTCCACGCCAGGGATCCACCGGTCCACGAAGACCATCGGGGTGCCGGCACGGGCGGCGTCGAGCATCAGCGGGGAGCCGCCGTCGGTGGGGGACACGAGCAGCCCGTCGATGCGGCGGTCCAGGAGCGTGCGCACGTGGTGGTCCTGCAGCTCGGGCCGCTCGTCGGCGTTGCCGATGATCACGCTGTAGCCGAGCGCGCGGGCCGCCTCCTCGACGGAGCGGGCCAGCTCCGTGAAGTACGGATTGAGTACGTCGCTGATGACCAGGCCGAGGGTCCGGGTCTGGTCGGTGCGCAGGGAGCGGGCGACGGCGTTGGGCCGGTAACCGAGCGCCTCCACGGCGGCGAGCACGCGGGCGCGGGACGCGGGGCTGACGGAGGGGTGGCTGTTGAGCACGCGCGACACGGTGGCAACGGACACGCCGGCCTCGGCCGCGACGTCCTTGATGCCCACGTTGCCGCTCGCGCCCGCACTCGCCGACCTGGGGGTCATCGCCGGTCCACCTCCTTGTGGAATCGATTACACGAAGGATTGGAAACGATTACACGGGGGTGTGGCAAGAGGCAGATGGGACGGGAGGGGGGAGCGAGACCTGATTGTGATGGAGGGGGCTCACATGAGCGCGCGAGGTGTGTGCGGTGGAGCGGGGCGCTGCCGCGCAGGTCCGCGGCGCGAGGAGGGCGGTGCGAGGCGGGTGGTGCGAGGAGGGCAGTGTGAGGCGGGGGCGGTGCGAGGAGGGGGCGGTGCGAGGCGGGTGGTGCGAGGCGAGGAGGGGGCGGTGCGAGGAGGGTGCCGCGAGGCGGGCGGTGCGAGGCGGTGCGAGGAGGGGGCGGTGCGAGGAGGGCGGCGCGAGGCGCGGGCGCGTGCGCCTGCCGCACGCTCCGTGCGCCGTGCTCCCCGGCCTCGGGATTCCACTCCTGGGGATGACCTTGCCGGGCTAGTGTTCTGTCACCTCATGAGGGCGTCGTTAACTCCTACAACTTCCGTACGATGGAGAACACTTGAAGAAGGACAGCAGCGCGGCCGGGCGTGAGCGCCGCGCGATCGATGGCAGCCAGGACCGCATCTTCATGTGGCTGGTGCGACGGTGGTTCTGACCGCCTGAGCCGGGGCCTCAGGACCCGGCCGCGGTCGCGGCCGGGCCGGTGAGCCGCTCCCGGAGGCCCTGTGCCCGCTCGGCCAGGCCGAGCTGTTCGTAGATCGTCAGCGCGTCCGTCGCCAACTTTCCGGCGGCGGACGCGCCTTGTGTGTGCAGGGTCGTGCGCGCGAGGCCCTCCAGCGCCTCCGCCGACCCCAGAGGGATATCCGCCTCCCTGGCCAGGCGCAGCGCCTCGTGATGGGCGTCGAGTGCCGCCTCGTACCGGGCGAGGAGCCGGTTCGCCGTGCCGATGCCGATCAGCGCGCTCTGCCGGTCCGAAGGGCTGCCGACGCTGCCCGCCGCCCGCTCGGCCAGCGTGAAGTGCCACAGGGCCTCCTGCGCGCGCCGGCCCTCCAGGTACGCCGTGCCGAGATTGATCAGTGTGTCCGACTCGCCCCGCGCGTCCCCCGCGCCCCGGTAGCTGCTGAGCGCCCGGTGGAAGTAGCCGAGCGCCTCCGGGAGTTGACCGGCGGCCTGGCAGAGCGTGCCGAGGTTGTTGAGCAGGTTCGCCCGTTCCTGGCGGCCGCCGACGTGGTGGGCGAGCTCAAGGGACTGCTCGTAATGGGCGCGGGCCTCCGCGAGCCTGCCGTCGAGCCGATGGGCCTCGCCGAGGTTGTTCAGGGCGCGCAGCTGGCCGTACATGTCCCGCGTCGCGCGATGCAGGCGCAGCGCGGCGCGGAACCGCTCCATGGCCTCCCGGCGGCGGCCCGCGCTGTGCAGTGCGACGCCCTGTACGTTGAGCGACTCGGCCTCGCCGTGCGCGTCGCCGACGTCCCGGTAGAGCCCGAGCGCCTCGTCCAGGAGGCGCAGGGAGGTGGCGCCGTGCCCCGCGGCGAAGTGGGCGCGGGCCGCCTGGAGGAGGGCGTCGGCGCGGCCGTGCCGGTCGGCCCGCTCGGCGAAGAGGGAGAGTGCCTCGGTGGCGCAGCGCAGCGCTTCGGGATGGCTCCGCTGGGCGAGGGCGTCGGCGCGCTCCACCAGGGTCCTGGCGAGCGCCGCCCGGTCGTCGCGCCCGCGCAGGACGGCCACCGCGGCGGCGTACAGCTCGGCGGCCGCCTCCCAAGCCCCCCACAGTTTCAGGGACTTGGCGAGTACGTGGGGGAAGTAGGCGGCGTGGTCGGGGGAGGTCTCGACGGCGGCGCGGGCGGCCGCGAGGAGGTTGGCGCGCTCCACGGCGAGCCAGACCGAGGCCTCGTCGGCGTCCGCGAACTCGGGTGCGTACGGCGATGTGGTCCCGGCGGTGAGCGGCAGGGCGCGGCGGTAGGGGTCGGTGTGCGGGGCGGCGCGGTGCGCGGCGGTCAGGTAGTGGCCGAGCAGCCGGTGCAGGGCCTCGCGGCGGGCGCGCTCGGGCTCCTCCCTGGCGCACATGCGCAGGGCGAAGGCGCGGGTCAGGTCGTGGAGCCGGTAGCGGTCGCTGACGGGCTCCTCCAGGAGATGGCAGTCGAGGAGTTCGGCGACGGCGCGGCGCAGCCCGGCTCCGGCGCGGGCCCGGTCGGCCGGCCCGGCGGCTTCCGCGGGCTCCTCGGCGAGGGCCGCCGCGCCGTGCAGCGTGCAGTCCGGGCCGGGGTGCAGGGACAGGAGGCGGAGCAACCGCCGGGCGGCGGGGGTGAGTTCGGTGTACGAGAGCCAGAACGCGGAGGTGACCGTGTCGTCCAGCTCCGCCAGTTCCGACACGCCGAGCAGCGGGTCGGCCGCCTCGGTGAGGCGGTCGAGGAGGTGGTCGGGGCTCCAGGAGTCGCGGTGTCTGAAGCCGCTCGCGATGAGCTGGACGGCCAGCGGGTGACGGCCCCCGGCGTCCACGATCCGCCGCACGGTCGCGGCGTCGCCCGCGCCGGAGAGCCGGGCGGTTCCCGCGATCCGGCTGAAGAGCGCGGCGGCCTCGGAGGCGGGCAGGACGTCGAGGAACAGCGGCGTCACGCCGTCCAGGCCGGTGAGGCGGTTGCGGCTGGTCACGATCGCGCGGCAGCCCGCGGCGCCGGGCAGTAGCGGGGCGACCTGGGCGGCGTCCCGCGCGTTGTCCAGGACGACGAGGACGCGGTGGCGCGCGGTCCACTCCCGCCAGCGTGCCGCGCGTTCGTCGAGCGAGTCGGGCAGGGCGTCGCGCGTCCCCGCCGCGTGCAGCAGGACTGCGAGCGCCTCGGCGGGGTCGTACGGCGGACGGCCGCTGTAGGCGCGCAGGTCCACGAAGAACTGCCCGTCGGGGTACGCCGCGCGCAGCCGGTGCGCGGCGTGCACGGCCAGCGCGGTCTTGCCGACGCCGGGCATGCCGCTGATGACGGTGAGGGGCAGGGCGTGCGCCGTGTGCCGGGGTTCGGGGTGTGCGGGGTCCGGCTCGCCGTCCGGGTGGGCGCTCGGCCGCAACCCGCCGAGCAGGATGCGCAGTTCGGCGGTCCTGCCCGTGAAGTCCCCCGAGTCGCGGGGCAGGTTGTCGCGCGGCAGAGCGGCGTCCTGTCCCGGCCGTCCTTGCGGGGGAGCGCTTCGGTGGTCGGCGAGGGGGCGGGGCGGGGGCAGGAGGGCGTGGTCCTGGTTCAGGATGCGTACGTGCAACTCCTGGAGGGTGGCGCCCGGTTCGATGCCCAGGCTCTCGTGGAGCCGCTCCCGCGTCGTGCGGTAGAGGGCGAGCGCCTCGTCGTGCCGGCCCGACCGGTACAGGGCCAGCATGAGCGAGGCGACGATCTGCTGGGCCAGCGGGTTCTGCGCGGCGAGTTCGTGCAGCTCGCCCAGGAGGTCGGCGTGGCGGCCCAACTCCAGTTCAAGCCGGATGCGTTCCTCGCGCACCCGCCGGTGGTCCTCGATGAGCCGAGCGCGCGCCGACGCCGCCCAGCTGCTGGTGAACTCCGCGAGCGGTTCCCCGCGCCACAGCGCCTCCGCGGTGTGCAGCAGGCCGATCGCCAGGTCCTGCTTGCCGCCCTCCGCCGCGGCCGCCGCCTCGGTGCGCAGCCGCCGGAAGCGCAGCAGGTCCACGTCCCCGGGGTCGGCGACCCTGAGTTGGTAGAGGCGCGGCGACGGGCGCTCCACGCGGGCGAGTTCGCCCACGGAGCGGCGTAATCGGCCCCGGACGCGCGAGAGGTACGCGTGGAGGGTGGACTGCGCGGTGGGCGGCGGGTCCGTGTCCCAGACCCGGTCGATCAGGGTGTCCACGGTGACCGGTTCGCCGCGGGCGTGGATCAGGACGGCCAGCACGCAGCGTTCCTTCACCGAACCGAGCGGACACTGACGGTCCCGCTGCCACAGTTCGAGAGGTCCCAGAGCAAGAAGGTCCACCATCACCCCCGGTGGGTGCGCGACTTCCGGTCGTCCGGGTGCCGCCGCGCGGGCAGCTCCCCGCACATCTGTGCGGAACTCTGCTCACTGTTGCCGCAGTTGCAGGGGGAGCAGACAGAGGCGCACGGAAGCGTGACGGGCGCACGCGCTCCGGGGGACGGAGAGCCTCCGTATCGGCCGTCCCCGAGGACGGGGAGCCTCCGTATCGGCCCCTCCCGGAGGACGGTGAGCCTCCGTATCGGCCGTCCCGGCGCGCCGGAGGGCCGCCGCACATGGAGTGCAGGATTCCTGCAACCCCGCCGTCCAAGCCACCGGGCACGTCCGACGAGGACGCCGCGAATCCCCGCGGCGGACGAGACGACCGGAGGATCGAGTCGAATGGGACCGAACCGATGAGCGCGCCCCCGCAGGAAGCCCACTGGCGCCCCGTGCCGGTGCGCCTGGACGTCGAGCGCTGGGCCACGCGCCCGATCCGCAGGCGGGTTCTCGCCGTGGTGCACACCGTCACGGCGGGACGGCGGCTGCTCGACGCCGTCCGGCTCCTTGAGGGCGACGCGCGGGTGCAGGTGGTCTTCACCGCGGCGCCCGACGTGTTCAGCAACGGCGTGGCCGACTTCCTCGCGGAGCTCGGCGCGCTGGTGCTGCCGTGGAGCCAGGCCGTGCAGACCCGCTTCGACCTCGCGCTCGCCGCGGGCCACGGCGGGCTGCACGAGCTCCACGCGCCGGTGGTCGTGCTGCCGCACGGCGCGGGGCACAACAAGATCGTGTCCGCCGGGCGGCGCGGCCGCGCCGTGGCGGGGCGCGAGGTGTACGGGCTCGGCAGGCAGCGGCTGATCAGGGACGGCGCCGTGGTGCCCGAGGCGATCGTGCTCGCCCACGAGGAGGAGCTGGTGCGCCTCGGCCGCGAGTGCCCCGAGGCGCTGCCCGTCGCCGAGGTCGTCGGCGACCCGTGCTTCGACCGGGTCGCCGCGAGCCTGCCCTCGCGGGCGCTGTACCGCGAGGCCCTGCGCGTCAGGGCGCACCAGCGCCTCGTCCTCCTCTGCTCGACCTGGGGGCCCGACTCGCTGCTCGGCCAGGGCTGGGAGCTGCTCGAACGCCTCGTGGCCGAGCTGCCGCGGGACGACTACCGCGTCGTCGTCCAGCTGCACCCGCACGTGTGGAACGCCCACGGGGCCTGGCAGATCCGCAGCTGGCTCGCCGGGCTCGGCCGCTGCGGGCTCGCCGTCGTCAGCCCCTACGCCGACTGGATCGGGCCGCTGGTCGCCGCGGACTACGTCGTGGGCGACCACGGGTCCGTCTCGCTGTACGGGGCGATGACCGGTGCGCCCGTCCTGCTCGGCAACCTCCCCGAGACGGAGGTGGATCCGGGCTCGCCGCTGGCCGAGCTGAGTTCCTTCGCGCTCCGGCTGCGCGCGGACCGGCCGCTGCGTCGACAGCTGGGCCGCAGTTCGGCGACGTACTGCGCCGAGCGGTACGAGAGGGTCGCCGCCCGCATCACATCGGAGCCGGGGCGGTTCGCGCCGCGGATGCGGGCGCTGATCTACCGCAAGCTGCGCCTGCGCGCCCCGGCCGCCCGCCCGACGACGGAGCCGGCGCGGCTGCCGCGGACGGTGCGGTACGAGGAACCGGGGAGTGTGGTCTCGTGACCGCCGCGCACCTGAGGGTGAGGCTGCCCGCCCCCGCGCCCTGGCCCTCGCTCGCCGACGTCCTCCTCGCGGAGGTTGCGGAGGTCGCGGGGGTCGCGGAGGTTGCTGAGGCCGCCGAGGGCGCGGAGGCCGCGGCGGCCACAGAGGGCGAAGGCCCGGCGTACGCAAGCGAGTTGGCGGACCGCCACCCCGGCGCCCTCGTGGTGGCGGTGTACAGCGGCGACCGGTGCTGGACGCGGTGCGGGGTCGGCGGGGGCCGGGTCGTGACGTGGCGGGCGAAGGCGCGTCCGGGCACTGGGGCGGGACCGGCGTGGGAGCTCTTGGCCGGGTGCGCGGGCCGGGCTTCGGGCGAGTGCCAGGGCCGGGGCGCGGGCGTGCGTCAGGACCGGGGCGCGGGCGCCTGCTTGTCCGGGGCTTCGGTCGAGTGGTGTGGCGCGGTGGCGGGGGAGTGTCCGCGCGGGCTCGCGGAGGTGTGGGCCGGGCTGGCCTCCGGGCTCTATGTCGGTCTCGTCGCCAGCCACGCGCGCACGGCCCGCGCCTCCGGGGCGTCCGGGCGGCCCGCCGCCGCGTAGAGGTCCAGGGCTTCGCGGAAGTACTCGCGGGCCCGGGGCAGTTGCCCGCGGCGCTCGGCGAGGCGGCCGAGGCTCTCCAGGGCGCGGGCGGTCTCGTAGTCGGCGGCCATGGCGCGCAGTTGGGTCAGCGCCTCGGTCAGCCGCTCCTCGGCGTCGGTCGCCCGGCCGCAGCCGAGGTGAGCGCGGCCCAGCAGGGTTGCGGCCCGCGCGGCGTTGTACGCGTCGCCCGACTCGCGCAGGATCGCGTACGCCGCCTCCGCGTGCCCCGTGGCCTCCACCGGCAGGTCACGGGAGAGGGCGACGTCGGCGAGGTTGAGCCGCGCGAGGCCGCCCGCGCGGACGTCGCCGCAGCGGGGGAGTTCGACGGCGGCGCGGGTGAAATGGTCGGCGGCCCGGTCGAGCCGGCCGAGCCGCTGGTGGGCCAGGCCGCGGTAGTTGAGCGTGCGGGCGTGGCCGAGCGTGTTGCCCGCCCGCTCGAAGAGCGCCGCCGCGTGCTCGAACATCTCCAGGGCGCGCTCGTGGCGGCCCGTGCCGAGCTCGCCCACGCCGCCGGAGGTGAGCATGCGGCACTCGGCCGCCTCGTCCCCCAACTCCCGTGCCGCGAGCAGCCCTTCCTGGTGGGCGGCGTGCCACTCCGCGTAGAACTTGCGCCGCAGGAACAGCGGCCACATGGCGTCGGCGAGCTGCCAGGCCACCGTAGGGAACCCGGCGCCGCGCGCGGTCCGCAGCACCGCCATGAGGTTGGGCAGCTCGCGCTCCAGCCAGTCGAGCGCGCTGTCCGTGTCCGTGCCGACCGTGTCCGTGCCGAAGTCCGCCACCGTCGGGTGTGCGAAGTCACGCGGCATGGTGCGGTGCTGGGGATCGATGATCTCCTCGGCGCGGGTCGCGGTGGCGAGGTAGTGGTCGGCGAGGCGGCGCAGGGCCAGGGCCCGCTCCTCCTCGCTCTCGTCCTCGCGGGCCTTCTCCGTGGCGTGCAGGCGCACCAGGTCGTGGAAGCGGTAGCGGTCCTCGCCGGTGTCGACGAGGAGGTTCGCGGTGTGGAGCGCGTCCAGGGCCTCCTCGGCGTCCTCGCCGAGCGCGGCGGACGCCGCGGGCGAGGCGAAGTCGGGGCCCGGGTGCAGGCCGAGGAGCCGGTAGAGGCGGGCCGCCGACGGCTGAAGCGCCTGGTAGGAGAGGTCGAGCGCCGCGCGCACATTGTGGTCGCCTTCGATGGCCAACGCCTCCAGACGGTCGTGTTCCCCTGCCAGCGCGCGCACCATCGACGTGATGCGGCGGCGCGGGCGGGCCGCGAGCCGGGCCCCCGCGACCCGGACCGCGAGCGGCAGGCCCGCGCACAACTCGACCAGTTCGTACGCCTCTTCGCGCTGCGTGGCCACCCGGTCGTCGGCGAGCGTGGCCTCCAGGAGTTCGACGGCGGCCGCGGGGTCGAGCGGCTCCAGGTGCAGCGAGTGGCAGCCGTCGACGGTCAGGCCCGGCAGCCGCCAGCGGCTGGTCACCACCGTCACGCTGCTGCCGCCCGGCAGCAGCGGTCTGACCTGGGCGGCCGAAGCGGCGTCGTCGAGCAGTACGACGAGCTGCCGCTCCGCGGTCAACGAGCGGTAGAGCGCGGCCCGTTCGGCGAGCGTCGAGGGAACCTGCGGCGTCGGCACGCCCAGCGACCGCAGGAAGAGCCCGATCACGTCGGCCGGGTCGGCGGGCCCGCGCTGCGACTGGGCGCCGAGGTCCGCGTAGAGCTGGCCGCCGGGGCAGTGGAGGCGCAGACCGTGCAGCCAGGCCAGGGCGACCGCCGTCTTGCCGACGCCGCCGAGACCGCTGACCGCGGCGAGCATCGAGTGCCCGGCACGCTCCGCGCGGGCCCGCAGCCCTTCCAGAGTCCCCAACTCCACCGTGCGGTCGGTGATCGGCGCCGAGGGGGGAAGCTGCCACGGGGTACGGTCCTCGCGGGCGGTGTGCCGGATGTGGATGCCCCCGTGCACGGTCTGCGCCTGCACGGCGGCGCCGTGCACGGTGCCGCTGAGGTCGTTGTAACTGCTTCCAGGGCTTCGGGAGCTTCCAGCGTTTCCAGCGCTTTTGGGGCTTCCGTGACTTCCGGGGCTGTCAGGGATGTTGTCGTTCGCGTCGGCGCGGGCGCTCGCGTCGATGTGTCCGCCCAGGTCCCAGTGACCGTTCACGTCCCCGTGTCCGCCGTGCTGTCGACCCGGCACGCGCCCCTCCTCCGCCTCCGGCCGTCTCGCGGCCGTCCGAGCGCCGGCTCCGCGCGCACGGCTCCCAGGGACATTCCTGCTCCGTACGTGTGGTCGATACCCGTCGCGCGAGGGTGACCTGCCTTACGGCAGGGACTTGCGCATCAGCGTGCACATCGTTTCGTAGCGGCGCACCGAACCGTCCGGCGCCTCCTCGTCCCAGGAATCGGGGCGCCTGTCGAAGGCCTCGTACCCGAGACGCTCGTACAGCGCCCGTGCCCGCGGATTGTCCTCCTCGACGGCGAGTTCGGCCCGTGCGAGGCCGCGGGACCTGACGCGCTCCTCCAGGGCCCCGATCAGGACCGTGCCCAGTCCGCACGACTGCAGGGCGGGCGCCACGCCGAGCTGCCACAGCGTGCCCGCGCCGGGGGAGGGGGCGTAGTCGACGCCGCCGATCGCCACCGGGGCGTCGGCCGGGGTGCACACTGCCAGGTAGTCCACTTCCCCGCACGCCGCGCGCGCCAGCTCCCGGCCCACGTGCACCATGTGCGTGGCGGAGCCGGCCCAGGAACAGGACGGCAGGTCGGCGGGTTTCAGATCGCGGACGTGGACCGGCACGCGGACGTGGACCGGTACGCGGATGTGCGTGCGGGAGTTGTCGGCGTGGCTCATGGGGTGATCCCACCACGTCGACGGAAATCGGAACCAGGGGATTTGGCGCGTACGTCCCTAACAAGTGCGGGTCCAGCAGCCCGACAGGGACGTACGCGGCAACGGGGATTGGGGAGGGCGCAAGGGCCATGCAGGGGGACGAGCTCCGCTACGCGTTGCTGGGGACGGTCAGGGTGCAGGACGCCGGCGGTGAGCCGATCCGCCTCGCGCCGCAGCAACGGGCGATCCTGGCGATGCTCCTGGGCCGGGGCGGCAGAGCCGTCACCGTCGGGGAGCTGGTCGACGGCGTCTGGGGCGATCCGGTGCCGGAGCGCGCCCTGTCGACCCTGCAGACCCAGATCGCACAGCTGCGCCGCAAACTGGAGCCGGGGCGTCCGCCGCGCGCCCCCGCCGAGGTCCTGCTCTCCGCGCCCGGCGGCTACCGTCTGCGGACCGCCGAGGGCGCCTGTGACCTGGACGTCTTCGACGAGCACGTCGCGGCGGCCGAGCGCGCGGCCCGCGAAGGCGATCCGCACGGTGCGCGCCGTCTGTTCGGCGCCGCGCTCGACCTGTGGCGGGGCGAGCCTCTCGCGGGGGTTCCCGGGCCGTACGCGGAGGCGCTGCGCGCCGCGCTCGCCGAACGGCGGCTCGCCGCTCTGGAGGCCCGCGTCCGCCTCGATCTGGACCTGGACCTGGGAGGGCAGGCCGAGAGCGTCGTCCCCGAACTGACCATGCTGGTCGCCGAGCACCCGCTGCGCGAGGCGCTGCGGGCCCAATTGATGCTGGCCCTCTACCGGAGCGAGCGCCAGGGCGAGGCGCTGGCCGCGTACGCCGACGCGCGGCGTGTGCTCGGCGAGGAACTCGGCGTGGAGCCGGGCCCGGAGCTGCGGGAACTGCACCGGCGCATCCTGCGGGCCGATCCGTCGCTCGACGGCGGTGGGGGCGGCGGGGCAGGCGGCCCGGCACACACGGGACCGGACCAGGCCCACGGTCCGGGCCCGGTGCGGTACCGCGTGCCCACGCCCGCCCAACTCCCCGCTCCTCCGGCCGACTTCACGGGGCGCACGGACGAGTCCGACCGTCTGCTCGCGGCCCTGGACTCCGGGTCGCCGCACATCGTCGTCTCCGCGATGGCCGGGCTCGGCGGGGTCGGCAAGACCGTGCTCGCCCTGCACGCGGGGCACCGGGTCCGCGACCGCTACCCGGACGGGCAGCTGTACGTCGACCTGGGCGGCGCATCGGCCGTGCCCGTGGAGCCCGCAGAGGTGCTCGCCCGGTTCCTGCGCGCCCTCGGCGTCGGCTCCGTACCGGAGGGCGTGGACGAACGGGCCGCGCTCTACCGCTCCGTGCTCGCCGGGCGCCGCGTCCTCGTCCTCCTCGACAACGCCGCGAGCGAGCGGCAGGTCGAGCCGCTGCTGCCGGGTACGCCGGGCTGCGCGGCCCTGGTGACCAGCAGGGCCCGGCTGCCCATCCCGTCGGCCCGCGCCTTCGAACTGGACGTCTTCAGCGAGGCCGAGGCGCTCGCGCTCCTCACCGGGATGGTGGGCGCGGACCGGGTCGCCGCGGAGCCGGAGGCCGCCGCCGCACTGGTCGCCGCCTGCGCCCGACTGCCGCTGGCGGTGCGCATCGTGGGGGCCCGGCTCGGGCGGCGCTCCTCCTGGTCGATCGCGGGCCTGGTGAACCGCCTCGCCGACGCGCGGGGCAGGCTGGCCGAGCTCAGGGTCGGCGACATGGCGGTCGAGGCGACGTTCCGTCTCAGCTACGACCAGCTGTCGCCCTCCCTCGCCCGCGCCTTCCGCCTGACGTCACTGATCGAGGGCCCGCTGTTCACCCTGCCGATGGCGGCGGCCGTACTCGACCGAACCGAACGGGAGACGGAGGACCTCCTGGAGGAACTGGTCGAGGCCAGCCTCCTGGACTCCCCCACGGAGCACAGCTACCGCTACCACGACCTGCTGCGGTTGTTCGCGCGGGCGAGGGCGGAGGAGAGGGGCACGACCACCGAAGCGCCGCGCGCCGACGCCGCCCTGCCCGTCACCGAAGCCGACGTCGCCCTGCCCGTCACCGAAGCCGACGCCGCCATCGGGCGGCTCGTGGACTACTGCCTCGCCGTGGTCCGCAGTGCCCATCGGCTCGCGCGGCCCGGGTCCGTGACGCCCGATGATCTCGCGCCCACCCGTGCCGTCGGGGTCGCCTTCGTCGATGCCAAGGACGGGCAGGAGTGGGTGCGGCGGGAGTTCGACACCGTCGTCGCCGTGCTGCGGGAAGCCGTCGGGCGGCCGGGGGTGGGGATCGTGCCCGCCGTCGATCTGCTGCTCGCCCTCGATCCGTTCGGGGAGGCGGACTTCCTCTGGCCCCAGTTGAACGCCCCCGCAGCCGCCCTCGCCGACGAGGCCGCCCTGCGCGGTGAGGCGTCCGCCGAGATCCGCGCCCGGTACATGCTGGGCGGCGGCCTCTGGCAGATCGGCCACGAGGAGCAGGGGCGCACCGAGGTGAGCCGCGCCCTTGAGCTGTGCCGGGCCACCGGCGACGAGACGATGTACGGCCAAACCCTCAATGTCGCGGGCCTGTTGGTCAAGGGCAGCGACCCCGAGGCCATGCTCGCCCTGCTCCGGGAGGCCATCGCCGTGCATGCCCGGCGCGGCAACCTCTGGGGCGAGCTGGAGGCGGTGCAGAACACCTGCCACCCGCTGCGGGACCTCGGCCGCGCGCCTGAGGCCCTGGAAGCCCTCACCGAGGCACTGGCCCGCGCGAAGCCCCTCGGCTGGACCGTCATCCGCATCTACCTCCTCGGCAATCACGCCCGCCTGCTCGCCCGCCTCGGCAGGACGGCCGAAGCCGTGGCCAGCTACAGCGAGGCCCTGATCGGCTGCCGCGAGATCGGTTCGGGGTATCTGGAGCTGCTGGTGGAGCACGGGCTCGGCGAGGCCGAGCGGGTGCTCGGCAGGTACGGTCGCGCCGCTGCCCACCTGGAGCACACCCTGGCCGGCGCCCGGCGGCTCGGCAACGAACGGCTGCAGGCCTCCGTGCTCCTCGACCTCGGCACCACCCTGGCCGAGTCCGGCCATGCAGAGCGTGCGGAGGCCTGCCTGCGGGCCTCGCACGACCTGCACGTCCGGATCGGTCTGCCCCTGCCCGAGCCCCTGACCGCGTACGCCAAGGGTTCCTGACGGACGGTCAGGCGTCCACGGAACCGAACGGCACCGTCAGCCACGGGCTGTCCGGGTCCGTGGTCAGCGCGCGATGGGCGTGCAGCACGTCCGTGTACCAGGACCCGAACTCCTCCTGGTCGAAGTGGAGACAGCGCCCGAGGACGTACCCCGCGGAGAACTCCTCCCAGGAGGAGTACGAGGACCGCGCGGCACCACAGGCGCGCTCCAGGGCCCCGATCATCTCCGCCTCGTTCGCGTAGCGGGCACCCCTGCCCCACCGGGCCATCTTGGAGGCGCGGCCGATGTCCCACGCCGCGACGGTGCGCACGAACCCGTCGGGCGGCAGCAGTTCGTCCGCGCGGAACCGCGCCTCGTAACGAAGGACCTTGCCGACCAGGCCCCGCAGCGCCGCCACGAAGTCGTCCAACTCCGGGTCCTCGCCGGGCCGGTGCGGGGCGTCCGGCCCCTCCGTCTCCAGGACGCGGCCCCGCAGCGTCGCCTCGACGCACTCGCGCCACAGCTCGGCGTCGACACGCGGTCCGCCGCGCTCGACGAGCGCGTTGCGCGCGCCGAGGACGAAGTCCCAGTACCAGGGGCTGACTTCGCGCTGGATGAGGCGCACCTGGATCGAGAGCCAGTCCGCGCGGCCGCTCACTCCCCAGGACTCCTCCAGGCGGCCCACTTCGTTGCGGTGGCCCGCGCCGTGCCAGTCGACGGTGTTCCACGGGTCGCCGTTGGCGAAGCAGAGGTGCGCGCCGCAGGCGAGTCCGTGCAGGAGAGGGCCCGGCTCGGGCGCCCCGGTGCGACGCGTCTCGATGCGGTCGCTCGGGCCGTCGGCGCGGTGGTGCCGCTCGTGCAGGTCGGCCCAGACCTCCCGCTCCTCGTCGGTGGTCAGGTAGTACCGCTCGCACGGCGTCGCCGCGTTGATCACCAGGAAGTCCACGTCGTCCGGGCAGCCCCGGGCGAGCGCGCCGAGCGTCACGAACTCGTAGACGACGGCGGGGTGCGGGCGCGGCAGCAGCCCCGCCGTGTACACCTGCGCCGCCTTGCGGCCGTCCGGCAGGTCGACGGTGAGCAGCGGGCTCGCGTCCGCCTCGGGGTCCTTCTCGTGCAGGGTGACGGGCCGGTACAGGCCCTCGACGGCCACGGCCCGCAGATAGGTGTACGAGTCGTCGTCCTCGCAGAGCTCGGACAGATGCTCTTCGAGATCGGCGGGCGCCTGCCAGCGGCTGCCGTCCCGGGGAGCGGGGACGAAGGGGAAGACCTCGTCGTGGAACTCCTCCGCGAACACGTCCGCGAAGTCCCCTTCATCCGCGAAGTCGGCCTCGTCCGCGAAGTCCTCCTTGAACGCGTCCTCGTCCTCGGCTGCCGCGCTCATGGTCGTTCTCCGTGGTCGGTACGTGCTTCACGCAGGTGCTCGGTACGTGCATCACGCAGGTGAGATGATCTTGCAGCCTACGCGGGGCCGACCAGCCGCAGCGACTTGAGTCCGTTGATGAAGTGCGAGACAAGCCGGCGGGGCGGCGCGGCGAGCCGCAGTTCCGGCAGGGCCCTCGCCGACTCCTCGTAGAAGACGCGCAGTTGGAGCCGGGCGAAGTGCGCGCCCAGGCAGACGTGCGGGCCCTCGCCGAACGCGACATGGGGGTTGGGCGAGCGCGACAGGTCCAGGCGGTGCGGGTCGGTGAAGACGCGCTCGTCGCGGTGGGCGGCCGCGTGGAAGACGACGACCTTGTCCCCGGCGGCGATGCGGGTCCCCGCGAGCTCGGTGTCGCACGCCGCCGTGCGCCGGAAGCTGAGCACCGGCGGGTGGTGGCGCAGCAGTTCGTCCACGGCGGTCGCGCAGGGCACCGCCCCGCGCCGCAGCCTGTCGTATTCGTGCGGGTGCTCCGCGAGGGCGAGCAGCCCGCCGGGCGCGGCACCGCGCACCGTGTCGTTGCCCGCGACGGTGAGCAGGAAGAAGAACATCTCCAGCTCGGCGCCGGTGAGTTCGGGATCGTGGGCCAGCGTGGTCAGGACGTCGTCACAGGGGTGCTCGCGCTTGTACGCGGCCAGCGAGCGTGCGTAGTCGAACATGTCGCGCAGCATCGCGGGCGAGCGGGGGTTGACGGGACTGCCGTCAGGGCCGAGCACGGGCGGGGCCGCCTCGTCGGGGTCCTGGTAGCCGATGACGCGCCGCGTCCAGTCCAGGAGCAGGCCGCGGTCGGACGGCGGGACGCCGAGCAGGTCGGCGAGGCCCCGCAGGGCGTACTCGTCGGTGACGGCGGTGACGACGTCGAAGGTGCCGTCGCCCGCGCGGGCCCCGTCCACGGCCGCCGAAAGGAGTGTCCTTGCCCGCTCGCGCGCCCCCGCCTCGAAGCGCTCCACCCGACGGGGCGTGAACGCGCGGCTGACCAGCCTGCGCAGCCGCCCGTGGTCGCCCGGGCCGCCCGCGCCGGGACGGAGCCGGGAGCCGGGGGCGGGATCCTGGTTGAGCATCATGCGCCGGATGAACGGCAGATCCTCCGGGGCGGGATCGCGGATCTGGGTGGCGCCCAGGTACGAGGAGAAGGCGGCCGAGTCCTTCAGGACGCGGACCACGTCGGCGTGCCGGGTGACCGCCCAGAACCCCGGGCCCGCGGGCCAGCCGAGCACCCCGGGCTCGTCCTGCCACGCCACCGGGTGGTGGTCGCGCAGGACGCGGTAGCGCTCGTGGGGGACGCCTTCCGCGTACAGGCGGGGGTCGAAGACGTCGGGGACGGGCGGGGTCGCGGCGTCGGGTGGAGCCGTCACGCCTGCCCGTCCCCGTCCGCGCGCAGGAAGTCCTCCACGGTGCGGATCAGTTCGAGGGGCACCTCGTCCATCGCGTAGTGCCCGGCGCCGGGCAGATCGGCGAGCTCGCCCCGGGGGTACGAGCGCAGCCACGTACCGCGCATCAGGTCCGCGGAGAGTGCCGGATCGAGCGCGCCCGTGACGGCCAGTGCCGCCACCTGCGATCCTTCGACCTCGGAGTGGAAGTCCTCGCCCGCCCACGAGTCCAGCCAGGCGCGGAACGCCTTGGCGTCGCTCACGTCGAGGGAGCGCCGGACCATCCGGTCCAGCCAGGCCCGGGGCCGCACCCCGCCCGTGGTGATGTCGATGATGGTGCGGCGGTTCTCCGGAGCGTGCGCGGCCGAAGCGAACAACTCCCACTGCTCCGGCGGCAGTTGCAGGCCCGATGCGGGCACGGGTGACACCCCCACGAGGCGGCGCACCCGCTGCGGCGCCGCGGCCAGGACGCGCTGGGCGACGCAGCCGCCCATGGAGTGCCCGATCACCGAGAACCGCTCCCAGCCCAGCCGGTCGGCCAGATCGAGTACGTCGGCGGCGCCCTCGGCCGTCGTGAACTGGCCGACGGCGTCCTTGGCCTCGCCGTAGCCGCGCAGGTCCACCACCGCGTACTGGAACGCGCCGACGTCGAGGTCCGCGAGCAGCGGAGCGTACGCCGACCGGTCGGCGAACCAGCCGTGGACCGCGATCACCTTGTGCGGCCCTTCGCCGAGCAGGGTGTGGGGGAGCGGGAAGGAGGCCACGTCGACTCCGATCGCCGGCAGGGTCCCCCGCACCGGTCGGTGCGGGACGTGCCCACGGTGTCCCCAACTCCTGCGCCGCGCAAGGGTGCACGGGAGGAGCGGCATGCCCGGCCGGGGACGGATGGTGTGTGTCGATACGGGGGTGAACTTGCCGGACGGCCTGCGGTGCGGCGCCGCCGTTGGTCAGAATGTGGCATGGCCATCCGTCGCCTCAGCTACCGGCTCGGTCAGGAGCCGGACACCGGAACCCTCTGTCTGGTCCCCGCGGGCGCGGGGGCGCAGGAAGAACATCAACTCGACGCGGAAGGCGCCGAGTTGAGTGATGTGGTCGAGCGTCTCATCGGTGCGGAGTCCGAGCTGAGCTACAGCCTGCTCCCGGACGGCGGCCGCCTCCTGTGCGCGGCCCTGCCGGGGCGGCGCGTGGAGGCGCTGCACCTGAGCGCCGACACTCCGGGACCCGGGCCCGTGTGGCCGATCGACACCTGGCGCTCCGCCGCCTGGGAGCCGGATGCCGGCGAGCGGCTCGGCGCGGGGTTCGTCGAGTCCGAACTCCCCGTCCCCGAGGCGCACTTCGACCGCGAAGTCCTCGTGGAGTTCGCCCGGGGGCGGGCCGAACGCGTCGCACCCTTCCTCGCCGATGTGCGCCGCCTGTTCGAGGACCCCGCGGGCCGGCAGATCGTCCTCGTGGAGGAGGACTCCGAGAGTGTGGCCCGCTGGGTCGCGCTCGCCTGCGCCTCCCTGCCCGAGGCGTACGTCCCCGCCCTCACGTTCACCACCTGGACCACCGATCCGTACCGCGCGCCGCAGCAGATCATCGGCATCGGCCCGGATACGGAGTTCGACAGGACCGACGACGCGACCGTCGAGTACCTGTACCGGGTCCACGACGCCACGGGCGGCCCCGAGAGCCCGCCCGCCGAGTTCGACGCCTGGGCCCAGCTGACGGCCGAGCGGTGGCTCGCGGGCAACCCGCCGCGCCCCGCGCCCGGAGCGGCCGGGCGGGCGGAGGACCCTTTCGCGCTGATCCCGCTGATCGCGGGAGTGGCAGGAGGGACAGGAGGGACAGGAGGGACAGGGGCGACAGGGGCGGCCGGGGCGGCCGGAGCGACAGGGGCGAGGCGCGGGGAAGCGGCGAGCGGCGAAGGGGCGGCCGCCGGTGCCCCCTCCGGCGCCGACCTCGCCGACCTCGCCGGCCTCAGCGGTGACTCCCTGCGCGCCGTCATCGACGCCTTCACCCAGTCCGTGACCAGGGGCGAGTCCGACCCCCGCACCCTCGGCGAACTCGACCGGCTCTGCCGCGGCCTCGACGGCGCCCACGCCCTCGCGGCGCGCCCCCTCGCCCTCGCCCTCGTCCGGCACAGGCTCGACGCCTGCCGCTCCCGCGGCGTGCTGCCCGACCTGGCCTCCTTCGAAGGGCTACCGCTCGGCCAGGACGCCTGGCGGCGGCTGCGCGAGGAGTACAGCGGCCGTGCCGACGACGCCCTGCGCGCCCGGCTCCGCGACCCTGTCGACACCTGGACCGAGCCGTTGCGGCTCGTCCTCGCGGTGGTCGCCGACGCCAGCCCCGGCCCGGGCCTCGCCAAGGCCATGGACCGCCTCGCCGACGCCCTGCTGCACCCCGAGCGGTCCGACTGCGCGAAGGCCGTGCGGGTCCTGACGGAGCTCGACAACACCGCCTTCACCCGCAGGGTGCTGCGCCGGATCCTCGTGGACTTCAACGAACGCAAGCTGGACCGCCTGCGGGACCTCACCAACTCCGGGCAGGGCGCGTGGCTGCGGAGCCACCTCGACGACGCGCCGCTGACCGTCCGCCTCGCCGTGGCCGCCGCGCACTGGAACGGCCCCCCGGACCACCTGCGCGGCGCCCGGCTCTTCGAACGGCTCACCGAACTCCTCCCCACAGGGCGGGTCGAGGACGTCGCGACGCTGAAGTTGCTGTGGCGCATCGTGTGGCGCAACACCCCGCCGGACCGCTCCGAACAGCCCTGGGTGGCCCGCACCTGCACGCCCCGCCTCATCGTCGCGGCGGGCCTCGGCCGCCGCATCATCGGCTGGGTCAGGGAACCGGACCGCTGCGACACCGAACTGGTCGAGTTCGCCAGGACCATGCGGGCCGACGGCCAGCTGGGCGCGGGCGACCGCGACACCGCCGAGCTCCTTGTGATGGCCCAGGACCTCGTCGACGGCAGGCTGCGCCTGAGCCGGCTCTCCGTCGACCGCCTCAGGGAACTGGGCAGAAAGGTGACCCCGCTGAACGTGGTCCTGCGGCAGGGCATCGACGAGCGGGTCGGCCGCGCCCTCGCCGCGGCGAACCCCCTCGACGTGTGCGAGGCGCACGGACTGGAGATCCTCGTCGCGGCGGGCCCCCACCTCCTGAACACCTACCGCGCACAGTTCCTCGACGAGCGGCAGTGCGAACGGCTGGTGCGCGAACTACCGGGAAAGCCGGCCGAGTTGGCCGCGTACTACCACCTCTGGCGGCCCCGCAAGCGGCACGGCGTCACCCCCGAGTGGCGCACCGTTGCCGAGGAGCTCCTCGACCACGCCCTCGCGCCCGTCCTCGTGCACCTCGACCACCACCACCTCGGACACGTGGCCACCGTGCTCCAGCGGGAGGGGAAGGACGTGCAGGAATGGACGGCATGGCGTCATCGGGTGACCCAGGGGCGGCACTGACCGCACTCGACCCCCGCCCGGCCGAGGACCGCGTCGTGTGTGCCCTCCCGGCCCCGCAATCCCCTCTCTCCACCCTCCCCACGAAAGGACCAGCGTGAGCGACACCAGCGAGACGATCGTCGACAACTTCCCCGGCGGCAGCATGGCGAGCCGCCCCGTGCACTTCATCTGGATGCTCGACTGCTCGGGCTCCATGGGCGTGAACGGCAAGATCGGCGAGCTGAACTTCGCCATCCGCGAGGCCATCCCCGAGATGCAGCAGGCCGCGCAGTCCAACCCCGCCGCATCCCTCCTGGTGCGCGCCATCACCTTCGCCAGCGGGGCGAGCTGGCACGTCAGCGAACCCACGCCGGTGGACCAGTTCTCCTGGGAGGACGTGCACATCTACGGCGGCACGGACATGGGCGCCGCCTTCAAGCTGGCGGCCGGCGCGCTGCAGACCCCGCCGATGCCGCAGCGCGCCCTGCCGCCGGTGCTCGCCCTCGCCTCCGACGGGCAGCCCACCGACGACTGGCGCGCCGGGCTGCGCGCCATCGACGCCACGCCGTGGGGCAAGCGGGCCGTGCGTGTCGCGGTCGCCATCGGGGACGACGCGGACAAGAGCATGCTCAAGGAGTTCCTCGGCAACCCCGAACTGGAGCCCCTGCAGGCGAAGAACCCCCGGCAGCTCGCCGCGGCCATCCGCTGGATGTCCACCGCGGTCGTCAAGGACGCCTCCACGCCGAAGGTCGACGACGGCGGCAAGCAGGCGACGCCGATCGACGTGCCGTCGATGACCAAGGGCGAAGACGACATCTGGTGACCGGACCGGAGACGACGACCAGACCCGGTCCCGCGGCGACGGCACCCTGGACCCTGCTCAGCGGCGCGGTCAAGGGAGTGGCGAAGAGGTACAGCCAGGACCGCAGTGCCGCGCTGTCCGTCGCGGGGGGCCGCGCGATCGTCCTCGCGGTCGCCGACGGGCACGGCAGCGCCGCGCACTTCCGCAGCGACCTCGGGGCGCGCTGGGCGGTCGAGGAGTTCACGACGTGCGCGAGCACCTTCGCGTACGAAGTCGTCCGCGTCGGCGACGACGCCGCGGGCTGGACCGCCCTGCGCGAGGAGGCCCGTCGGCTGCCCCAGCAGGTGGGCCACCGCTGGCATCGACGCACCCTGCTGCACGAGAGCAACTCGCCCGCACGCGGCGACCGTCGGCTCCGTGCGGCGGCCCGCACCGGACCGGCGGAGCGCCCGGAGCCCCCCGACCTCGCCGCCTACGGAAGCACCCTCATCGGCGCAGTCCTGACCGAACACATGCTGTTCTGCTGGCAGTTGGGGGACGGCGACATCGTCCTCGTCGACGACGGCGGCGCCCCGCACACCCCGCTGTCCACCGGACCCGACATGGGGGACGAGACCGACTCGCTCTGCGAGCCCGAGCCCTGGCGCAAGATGCGGTCCCACTGGCAGCCCTTCACCGGCGGCGCCCCGCCGTGCGTGCTGCTCTCCACCGACGGGCTCTCCAAGAGCTTCGCCGACCACCAGGGCTTCCTGGACTTCGCCACCGGACTCGGTGAACGCGCCGCCGAGCAGGGCGTGGCGGCGGTGCAGGCCCAACTCCCGGACTGGCTGGGGCGTGCCGCCAAGTTCTCCGGGGACGACACGACCCTCGTGGGCGCCATATCGGTGCCCCCACAGCGCAGCGACGAACGATAAGGGCAGAGAGGAAAAGAATGGTGAACGGCATGCTCGCCGCCGGAAAGACCCTGGTGGCCGAGTCGGGGGAGAAGCTCAAGGTCGCCGACCTCTTCGGCTCCGGCGGCCAGGGCGAGGTCTACCGCGTCCAGACACCCACCGGCGACCGTGCGGTCAAGTGGTACTACCCCCAACTCGCCGACGCCCGCCAGCGGGAGATCCTCGAAGGGCTCATCGCCAAGGGCTGGGACGACCCGCGCTTCCTGTGGCCGCGCTCCATCGTGATGGACCCCGCGGGCAGGCAGCCCGGCTTCGGCTACCTCATGGACGTACGCCCCGCACGCTTCTGCGACCTGCCCGCGCTCTTCCGGCGCGACCCCTCGGTGTCCGCCGCCACGATGCGGACCCTGGTGACCGTGGCGCTGCACACCGTCGAGGCCTACCGCGCCCTGCACTCCCGCGGCATCGCCTACCGCGACATCAACTGGGGCAACATCTTCTTCGACCCCCGCACCGGCGACGTCCTGGTCTGCGACAACGACAACGCCGTCGTGGAGGGCGCCGAGGCGGCCGTGGCGGGCACCATGGACTTCATGGCGCCCGAGCTGGTGCGCGGCGACAAGGGCGCCATGCCCGGCACCCAGAGCGACCTGCACTCGCTCGCCGTGCTGCTCTTCTACCTCCTGATGAACGACCATCCCTTCAACGGCGCCCAGCAGTTCGGCGTCCGCTGCCTCGACCCGGCGGCCAAGCGCAAGCTGTACGGCACGGACCCCGTCTTCGTGTACGACCCGAAGGACACCCGCAACCGTCCGGTGGCCGGTGAGCAGCCGACCATCGTGGCCAGCTGGAACGCGCTGCCGCAGATCCTGCGCGACCTGTTCGTCCGGACGTTCACGGACGGGCTGCACAGCCCCAAGCTGCGGGTGCGCGAGACGCAGTGGCGCGACGCGCTCAGCCAGGTCCTCGACGCCATCACGCAGTGCGGCGTCTGCGGCAAGCAGAACCTCACCCAGCCCGACGGCGCGCCGCCCGAGTGCTGGAAGTGCCGCACCACCCTGAAGCTGCCGCCCCGCCTCGAACTGGTCACCGGCACCGGCACGCTGCGCACCAAGCGCGGCATCAGGCTCGCCCCGAGCGCCCGCGTCTACGCCCACCACCTGCGCGACGACCCCGAGCGGCACGACTTCTCCGCCGTGGTCGGCGAGGTCACCGAACACCCGCAGCAGCGCGGCAGGTTCGGCCTCACCAACCGCACCACGTCCGTGTGGACGGCGCGCAAGGACGACGGGACCGTGCGCGACGTGGACCCCGGCAAGACGATCGCACTGCGCTCCGGGCTGCTCATCGAGTTCGGGGGCGGTACGGAGGCGGTGGTGAAGGAGTAGCCGCGGGCTGAGCTCCCCGAGCCGCGGGCTGAGCCCCCGGAGCCGCGGGCTGAGCTCCCGCGGTAGCAGGATGAGCCCTCGGCCGCCACCAGCGCCGCCACCACGCCCACCAGGGCGGCGCGGGTGGCGCCGGGGGCAGCGGCGGGGGCGGAGGCGGCGGTGGGGGAGCGGCGGGCAGGACCGCGCGGGCCGGCTCCGTGTCGATCGCCACGGCGTCGGGCCGGGGCAGCGCCACCACCGTCACGACGCACTCCGCGGCGGACACGGGCAGCTCCACCGCGCGCCCGGCCCGGTGCGCGCTGCGCGGCACACGCCGCTCGCCGCCGCGCTGCCCGTCGGTCCACGCCGCTCGCACCAGGACCGCGGGCTCCGGCCAGTCGAAGTGCAGCTCGGCACGGTCGTCGGCGACGCGGCGCACCGTCAAATCCCCTATCACAGCGGGGTGTTCGATCACCACGCTCGGCCCGGACAGGGCCCGGTCGCCGAGCACGCTCACCGCCGTCACCCGCATCCGCCGCTGCGGCGGTGGCGTCAGTTCGGCGCTCGACTCGGCGTCCGTCAGGGTCGCCGGTATCCGGTCGACGAGGCCCACCAGGTCGGAGACGTCCGTGCCCGGCGCGACGGGCCCCGCAGTCCACGGCAGGAGCACCCCGTCGCCCAGGTCGGGCGGCCGCCACGCGAGGGTGACCCGGTCGCCGTCCGGGTGCCGCCGCACGGTCAGCTCCTCGACCGGCGAGGGCCACCGCTCGGCGCGGGCGGTGACGGTGACGCCGCGGGACCACACCAGATCCCCGTCCGGATCGCGGTAGCCGCAGCGCACTTCGTACGTGTACGTCCCGGCGGCGAGCGGCACGTCCAGGACCCCGTCGTGCTCGCACGGCACATGGACCAGCGACTCCGAACCCCAGCCGGCGACGTCCGCCGCGGTGCCGGAGCGCGTCACGCGCACCTCGGCCGCCGCCGGGTCGGGCCGCCAGCTCAGGCGCACCCCGCCGGGCACCACCGCGGCGTGCGCCCGCGTCACGACCGGGGTGATCAGCACCGGGGCGGTGACGCGTGGCACCCCTGCGATGCGGTCGCCGCGCAGGGGGACGACCGCGTACCGCAGGGGGCGGCCCACGGGCGCGTCCGCGTCCACGGCGCCGAGCCCGCGCACGCCCGCCGCCGTCTCGACCGCCAGATGCGGGGCGCCGTCGGGGAAGCGAAGGATGCGGTACGAGACTCCGCTCGCGCGGCGCGGTGGCGCGCACCAGGACAGGCGCACCGCCCGGTCGTCGGTGGTGGCCGGCACCTCCGCCTCGGCCGGGGCGAAGGCGTCGTCGGCGAGGAGCGCGGCCACGCGCAGCAGTCCCGTCTGGGCGTCCTCGTCGTCCCTGGCCAGGCGCAGCGCCCCGAGCCAGGCGGCGGCAGCGGTCCGCAGCGCGCCGGTGGACTCCGCGGCGGCCCCGTCGGCGGCGAGTCTGCCGACCCGCGCGGCCCGCGCGCGCACGCCGTCGACGAGTGCGGCGAGGCGGTGGTCTTCGGGGCCGTCGGGATAGGCGGAACCGCGCGGCAGCCGCGCCACGACACGCTCCGCCTCGCGCAGCCGTACACCGGGCCATACGTCGTTGAGGGTCTCGGCGGCGTGCCGCGCGGGGCCCGCCACGGGGAACCCGGCGGCCACGGCGGAAGCGAGCACCTTCGCCTCGTCGCGGTGCACGCCGAGCGCCACGGCCTCGGCCTCGCCGGGGCGTTCGCCGCCGTCCCTCAGGAGGCAGCACACCTCCCACAGGACCAGGCGGCGCAGGCCCATCGCGTCGTCCCGTACGAGGGTCTCCAGGGTGTCCACCAGGGCCGCCGCGGTGTCGGCGCGCGGGTCGGACGAGGACAGCCACTGGCCGCGCGCCCGCTGGACGAACCGCAGGTCGACGCGTTGCCAGATGCCACCGCGGCCCGGGAACCAGAGCCCGTCGAGGACCCGGAAGCCGTCGTCCGTCGCGGCCCGCGGGAGGGTGCCGAAGACGGAGTTCGCCGTGGGGGCGGGCGTCGGCGCGCGCAGCACGTCCGCCGCGTGCCGGAACTTCAACTGACGTAAGGCTTCGTGCAGTTGAACGTAGCCGCGCAGGCCGGGGCAGCGCGGAAGCGCGGGCGGCGGCGGGTGGGCGCCGCTCGCCTTCGGATGTTCGCCGGGGCGCAGGACCGCCATGGCTCAGTCGCCCGGCGCCGTGTAGAAGTACACGCGGACCACCGCGGTCTCCGCGGGCTTGCCGAGGCTGTGGTAGTCGTCCGTGGCCGTCTTCTTGGTGAACATCTCCGGGCGGGCCTCGTCGAGCAGGCCGTTGACGCGGTGGGCGTAGACCGTGCCGTTCGAGCTGCCGCCGAAGGTGAGCACGAGCGCGGCCTCGCGCCCCGACCACTTGCGGGTGTCCTTCGCGATCTGCCGGACGAGGTCGCCCTTCTTCCTGCCCGACACCTCGAACTCCTGGGGGTTGCGGTCCACCGAACGCGGCCCTGTGGGCTTCTTGGACGGCTCACCGGTCTTCGACGGCCCGGGTTCGGGGCGGTCGTCCGCCTGCGGGTCCGGGCGGTCGGCCATCGACACCAGTGCGAGCACGAGCAGCAGATCGGCGAAGAGCCACCCGGCGAGCATCACGGCCCCGAGCCGCCCGGTGCGCCGCCGCCCCGGCCGCCAACGGGTCACGCGGCGCCTCCGTCCCTCGGTGCGGGCGGGGGCAGGCGCGTCGTCGGGGCGTCGAGGGGCGCGTCGGGCGCCGGGTCGGGCGCCGGATCGACGGGACGGCTGGGTGAAGGCACCGAACTCGACTCTGCAGGGCGGCCGTTCGCACCGCCGTTCACCGAGCCGCCGCCGTTGTGCGCGCCGTACGTCCCGCTGTGTGCGCCGTACGTCCCGCCCTGCGTACCGTAGGTCCCGCCCTGCGCGCCGTACGTCCCGCCCTGCGGCGGCAGCGACAGCGAGGGCAGTGCGCCCGCGAGCGTGTCCATGCGGGCGTCGAGGCGGGCCGCCGCGTCCTGCCAGTGGGCGGCCGCCGCGTCCCAGCGCTCCGTGGCCTCGCGCATGCCCTCCACCGCGTCGCCCGTGCGGCCGGTGCTCGACACCAGGGCCTGCGAGGCAAGTTCGGTCGCCTTCGCCACCGACTCGGACTTCGCGACGAGCGACTGCTGGGCCGAGATGAGGGCCTTGAGGGAGGCCTCGACCGTGTCGCCCGCCGTCTTGATGTCCTTGCCGATGCCACGGGCCGCGATGGCGTTGGCCCGGCCCGCCTTGGCGGTCTCCGCCGTGCCGTTGCGCAGGGTGGTGTCGATGCGGTCCGCCACGTCGTTGAGCTTCGGCACCTCCGTGGCGAGGGACAGCGCCGCCTGCTTGAGCGCGTCGGTGGCCTGCGTCACCGACGCCGTCGCGCCCGAGAGCGCCGAGTGGCTCTGCTGGGCCTTGTTCGTCGCCTCCTGCATCCGCACCGCGGCCTTCGTCAGCTCCGACGTGAACTGCTGGGGCGACGCGCTGCGATAGGGCGCGATCAGCATCTGGGTCCGGGTGAGCACCGCGGCGAGCTCCGCGAGCAGCTCCTCGCGCCGGGCCTCCTGCGTGTCCTCGTCGTGCTCGGAACGCACCCGCACGCGCGCGTGCCACACCGAGAGGGCGACGAGCAGGGCGATCAGGAGGACGGCCATCAGGGCCACGTTCTCGAAGCGGCCGAACGACGACAGATGCCCGCCGAAGCCGGACTGCCACAGTTGCAGGAAGGGGCGCGTGGACTGCTTGGGGTCCTCCGCGGCGAGCTCGCCGTACGCCCGCACGGCCTCGCGAAGGCCGAACCAGGTGATCAGGAGCGGCACGAAGACGAGCACGCCGAGCGCCGCTTCCAGAAGACGGTCGTGCCGCCCCGACGTCCGCTCGGCGGGCGGTCGCACGCTCTCCGGGCGTACGTAGACCTGGACGAGGTCGACCTCGGCCCATCGGTCGAGCTGCGAGTCCGCCGCCAGGTCCTTGTGCAGCACGGTCAGTTCGGCCGCGCGCGGCTTGAGCTCGGGCAGGGCCGCAAGCCGCCGCAACTCCTTGACGATCAAGGCTTTGTCGAGCAGTTGTGCGGGCGTCAAACCTCTTCCTCCCTGGCATGCGGGGGTGGCTCACGGGGCGGAGCGTGGGCCCTCTACCCGAGGACGTCCCCCCTGCCACGCCGGTTCCTGCCGTCCCGGTTCAAACGCCTCAACAGCGCCTCGGCGTCGGCGTGTTCAGGATCCCACGTCAGACACTTCCCCAGGGCCTCAATCGCCTCATCCCGCTGCCCGCGCCGGTCCAGTTCCACGGCGTGCCGGTAGGTCCGCTGGGCGAGCAGCCCGCGCACCCGGACGTTCGTCGGGTCGTGGCTGTACGCGCAGTTGAGCCACCGCTCGGCGTCGGCGAAGTGCTCCGGCGCCATGTCGGCCATCGCGGCCGCGCAGTGCACGTCGATCATCGCGTCCAGCATGTCGGCCCCGGTCGGCCTGGTCGCCGCGTCCTGCCAGGCGATGTGCGCCGCCTGCACGGCGTGGTCGTATCTGCCGAGCGACAACAGGGCCTGGGCGCGGGCCAGTTGGCGGCGCGACGCGTAGTCGAGGGCAGGGGCGGGGTCCGGGGGCGGGGCGGTCGCCGCGAGAGCCGCCGCGGCCGTCGGCTCCGTCGGCCGCGCGGGCGGCACGGGATCGGGCCCCGGCGCCCGGCGGTTCAGCCCGTCCAGGAGCTCCTGCGCCTCCGCGATGATCTCCCGCAGCAGCGCGGCGGCCTCTGTCTCGCGCCCCTGCCGGGCGAGCAGCCTCGCCCGCTCCACGTCCCGGGGCTCGCGGCCGTCGCCCGCCGCACGCGCGGCGCCCGCGTCATCCCGTACGCCGCGTGGGGCCCGTACGTGACCCGACGTCCGTACACCACCCGACTCCCGCGCACCGCCGGATTCCCGCTCCTCCGCGTCCACCAGCGTCGCCGTGAGCGGCGGTGCGTCCGAGAGGGTGTCGTGGGCCGAGGCGGCCGGTTCCAGCGGGCCCTCCTCCAGGGCCGCCGGGCCGGAGGACGCGGCGCCGCCCGCGAGCCGCACCGCGTGCTTCAGGGCGCCGAGGGCGAGCAGCTCGGACGGCGCCTGCACGCTCTGCCTGCCGAGCCCCGCCACCCGCGAACGCACCGGCTCCATCAGGGTGTTGCCGCCCACGAGGAGCAGTGTGTCGACGTCCGATGGCGTCATCCCCGACTGGTCGAGCAGTGCCTTTGCCCGGTCGAGGGTGCGCCGCACATGCCGGTCCAGGTACGCGTCGAGGTCGGGCCGCGCGAACCGCACCCACAGCGGCGGCCCCGCGCCCATCTCCAGGTCGAGCACCGCGGCCTCGGGACCGCCCGGCGCGCCGAGCGCCTCCCGCGCCTCCTGCCCGCGCGCGCGAAGCCCCTGCCACACCGACGCGTCGACCCCGGTGACCCAGCCCGCGCCCCGGTGCCTGCGCAGCAGCCGCACCGCCGACGACAGCGTCTCCGCGTCGAACGCCCGTCCTCCCGACGTCGCCCCGCCCTCGTAGCCCAGCGAGCGGAAGTGGCCGCGCACGCTGCGGATCAGGCCGAGCTCGAACCCCTCGTACCCCATGCCGTAGACCAGACAGGTGCCGCTGTCCCGCTCCGTCATGTGGCCGATCACCGCGGCCATGGAGTCGCTCACCAGGCGCGCGGGGTCGAGGCCCGCCTCGCGTGCAGCGTCCCGCAGCGCCGCCCGCTGTGCCGAGCCGAAGCGCGCGGGCACACTGATCACGGTCTGCGCCACACGCCCCGGCGCCGCCGCCTCCACGCGCTCCCGCACGGACCGCAGCAGGCGCACCACCAGCTGGTCCGCGTCGAACGCCTTGCCCGCGATCCGCACCGGACGCCCGCTCCCCAGACGGCTCTTGAGACTCGGGAAGGTCACAGGCAGCTCGCCCATGTCGGCGGGCTCGCACAGCAGCCACGGCCCGTCGCCCGACTCCGGTTCGAGGCGCCGCCCCGGCTTGTCCGGCAGGGCGAAGAGCGCCCGCACGCCCGTGGCGCCGAAGTCGATGCCGAGGCTGACGGGGGCCGCGGCCCCGGCCCCCGACGCCGGCCGGTCCGCCGGCCGCGCCTGCGTCATCCGCCGGCCGTCTCTCCGGCGAACCGCAGGATGCCCTTGTAGTCCGGCTTGTCGGGAAGCGTCGGCACGGCCCGCTCCGACTGGGCCACCGCCACCAGATTCACGAGGTTGCGCGCCTGCTGGGCGGTCTGCACGCGATTGCCCTGCCGGTGGGCCTGCTTGACGTACTCGACCGCCTCGTTGATCTGCCGCACCGTCTCCGGCGGCGCGCCCTCCGAGGCGAGCTCGGCCTGGCGGAACTGGCTGGCCAGACCGCACTGGCGGTACATGTCGTCGAGCAGCAGCTCGGTGAGGCGCTTGTACTCGCCGCTGTCGCCCATCGCCGCCGCCCGCTGCGCCTGCTCGATGTCGCGGCGCACCTTCATCGCCTGCACCGGCTCGATGTAGGGCCCGTACCGCTTCAGGAAGTGGTCGGCCTCCCGCTCGGCGAAGCCCAGCTGCTCGCGCAGGACCGCGCTGTCCAGCTCCTCCACGGGCTCGGGCGGCGGGGTGCGCGGCTTCTCGCGGTTGGGCGTGGCCTCCAGGACCATGTCCGTGCCGCGCACGGAGATCTTCACCGTGATGATGCGGTCCGCCGAGTAGTTGAAGGAGACGTCCACCTGGCGGTTGATCTCGATCTCCTGCGGCAGCTCGAACTCGACCACGCCCTGCTCGTGGTTCTCGCTCGCCACCTTGCTGTCGCCCTCGTAGACCGGCACGCGGATGCGGCGGCTGTCCGTCGCGTGGAACGTGCGCTGGCGCGGCTCGGAGAGCGGATAGGGCGAACCGGCCTCGATGATCTCGACGAACACGTCCCGCTGATTGCCCTTGATCGCGGCGATGCCCATCGCCATGGGCGTCGACTCGTAAAGGCCCGTGTCGCCCTTGGAGCGCCCGTCGGCCAGGCTTCTGCCGCAGGCCGTGCAGGCGTCCGCCCCGTACTCGTTGACCTTGGCGCACTCCGGGTCCGAGCACTCGACGCCGCGCAGCGTCTCGGCGAGCACACCCGCGCCGAAGGCGACGCACTCCATGGGATTGATGTTCCTGCGCACCTTCTCCGCGCCGAAGAACGCCTCGACCGCCTCGTACACCGGCCGGGTGAGCGTGCCGCCGCCCACAAGGAGGACGTCGGAGATGTCGTCCGTGGAGAGTTCGTAGCGCCCCAGGGACTCCTGGACCAGGCTCATCGTCCTGGCCACAAGGGGCGCGATCATGTCCTGGAACTCGCCGCGCGTCAGCTTCATCTCGACGTCGAGGACGCCGTTCTCGCTGCGGTACGCGGCCGGGATCACGATGTACGTCTCCGGCAGGTCGTTCAGCTCGCGCTTGGCGCGCTCGGCGGCCTTCTTCGCCTGGAACAGGAACGCCTTGTCCCCGGACGGGTCCACGTGGTGCTCCTCGCGCATCCACGCGATGATCCGCTCCACGATCGCCAGGTCGAAGTCGTCCCCGCCCAGCCAGATGTCGCCGGCCGCCCGCAGGACCTGGAACTGGCTTCTGCCCTCCTGGTCCTTGACCGCGTTGAGGATCGAGATGTCGAAGGTGCCGCCGCCCAGGTCGTAGACGAGCACCCGGCTGCGCGCGCCGCCCGGTTTGTGCAGGCCGAAGGCGACCGCGGCGGCCGTCGGCTCGTCCACGATCTTCTTCACCACCAGGCCGGCCTTCTCGGCGGCCTCGCGCGTGGCGGCGCGCTGCGCGTCGCGGAAGTAGGCGGGCACGGTGATCACGGCGTGCGTCACCGGCTCGCCGAGGGTGCGCGAGGCGTCCCTGACCAGCTTGTCCAGGATCACGCTGGAGATCTCCGCGGGCGTGCGGGCGCGCCCGCCGAGCAGCACGTGCGCCCGTGGGTCCTCGTCGGGCCCCGCGACGATCTCGTAGCTCATCCGGTCGCGGGCCTGCGCCACCGACGCGTCCGCGAAGTCCCGCCCCATCAGGCGCTTGACGGAGACGATGGTCTCCTTGGGCTGCCTGATCGCCCAGTTCAGCGCGTCCTCGCCGACGAGTGGCTGGTCCTTGCCGTCGCGGTGGACGACGCCGACGACGGACGGGGTGAGCCGCTCGCCCTTGCTGTTGGTGAGCACCGCGATGTCCGCGCGGTGCGGATCGTGGGCGGCGACCGCGCTGTTGGTGGTGCCGAGGTCGATGCCGATGGCCTTCATTCCCGCTCCGTCCCTTGCTCCGTGCCGCCCTCGACGGCGACGACCACCCGGGCGGCGCGCAGCACTTGCCCCCGGTATCGATACCCGCGCTGCAGGATCTCAAGGACCTCGTCGCCCTGTGTTCCGGCCGGCGCCGCGCGGACCTCCGCGACGTGGTGCGTGGCCGGTTCGGCCCGCTCGCCGACGTGCCCGACGCGTTCGAGCCCCTCCTCGGTCAGGGCCCGCTCCAACTGCCCGGCGATCAGCGCCACGCTCCTTCGGTACGTCTCCACATCGCTCGCCGCGCCGTCGGCGAGGAGCCGGTCGAAGGAGTCCAGGACGTCGGCGCAGCGCAGCAGAAGCCGTTCGGTGAGGGCCCGGTGGGCGGCGTCGCGGGCGGCGATGTCGCGCGCGTGCTCGTAGGCGAGCCGGGCCGCCGGGTCAGACATCGAACCGGATCAGGTCGTCCAGGAGGCGCACGGAGTCCTCCGGGAGCGGGTGCGTGGGCACGTCCCGCGGCCCGCTCTCCTCGGCGATCCCGCGGTCGATGTCGTCCCGGGCGAGCGGGAGTTCGGCCGCGAGGTCCACGTCGTACAGGAGGAGATCGACGAGCAGCCTGCGGCGTACGCTGCGCAGCTCGTCCCAGGCCTGCTGGGTGACCGGCGTCATCAGATGCCGGGCGAGCAGCTCGAAGGAGACGTCCTGCATGTCCGCGTGGGACGTCCAGGGAGTCACTCCCGCCGGGGCGAGCGCGCCGTAGGGGAAGGGTCCGTCCCAGCTCGCGGAAGGGTCCTCGATCACGCGACGCTGCCTCCTTCTTGGTTCTTGACGGCGTTGTTGCCAAGTGCCGGGCGTTCGGTGGCCAGTTCGGCGAGCCAGCGGCGCACCGCGTCGAGCAGGGCCCGGCGGATCCGGCTGTCGGTGGGGTCCGCGCGGGTGGCGCGGATCAGGTGGTGCAGCGCCCACAGGATGTCGCCGCCGCGCAAAGCCCGCTCCGCCCTGTCGGTCAACTCCGCCGCCCAGGTGGGCAGATCGTCGTCGTCCGGCGGGGTCTCCTTGCCGTCGCTGCGGATCAGGTCGCCCATGCCGCCGACGCCGAGGTGCCGGGTGAGCAGCTTCTCCATCTCGTCCAGGGCCTCGCCGAGCGTCTCGCGGTAGCGGTGCGTCAGGGCCTGCCCGAGGCCCACGTCGAGCAGGTCGAGGGCCTCGCGCAGCAGTTCGAGGCGCTCGGGCACCTCGTACGTCCGGTCGTCGAGGGTGAAGACCAGGGCGCGCGCGAGGTTGTCGCGGGCGTGGCTGGACTCCGGGTTGAGGGCGAGGGCGCGGCGCAGGTCGGCCTCCGCGCCGTACACGTCGGAGCGCATGCCGTGCCTGGTGCGGGTGTAGCCGCGCCACACCCCGCGCATCGAGAGCAACGCCGAGAGTTTCGCGTGCAGTTGGCCGAGCAGTTCGCGGTCGAGCGGGTGCAGCACGGTGATGGCGGACTCGACGAGCGTGACGGCCTCGTCCAGGCAGCTGCCGAGCTGGGCGCCGTCCTCGTCGGTGAGCGCCTCGACGCGGCCGAGGACGGTGCGGATCACGGCCTTCTTCGAGCGGGCCTGCATCCCCGCGTGGCGGGACACCTTGACCAGCTCGCCCCACTGCTCCAGGGCGTCGTCGAGCCCGCCGTCGCCGCGGGTCAGCGCGGTCTTCGCGAGCGCGAGGCGGACGTGCACGGCGAGTTCGACGCCGTCCTGGAGGAGGCGCGCGTGGCGGTGCGGGAGGCGGACGTAGGCGGGGTTGCGGAGCAGGAAGTCCTGGCAGTGCCGGCACCGTATGACGTGTGGGGCGCCGGTGACGGGGCCCGCGCAGTCCTCGGGCAGGGTGGTCAGCGTGCGCAGCGCGGGCAGGGCGCGCAACGCGGTCTCGAACTTCCGCACCTCGCACAGGGCGAAGCTCTGCGCCAACTCCGAAAAGGCCCAGCGCAGTTCGCGCACCGCGTACTCGCCGGGGTCCTTGCCCTCCTTGGCGGCCGCGTCGAGACTCGCTACGAGATCGCCGAGGGGCGCCTGCAGGCGCAGCAGCCGCAGATAGCGCGGCCCGCAGGCCAGGGTGGCGCCCGCGCCGGGCACGTCCGGCAGTCCGCCCACGTCCTTGAGGACGCGCGCGCCGCCCAGCTCGGACTCGAGCACGGCGGCCAGCACCTGGTAGGCATCGGCCTGTTGGGGTCGGTCCTGCTCGGTGTGCCGCTGTTCGTAGGCCGACAGCTGACCGAAGAGGTGCTGGCTGAGCTCCCAGCGCAGCGACGCCATGTCCTCGTGCGTCAGGTCGCGTTCGTAGCAGGCGGCGCGCTCGGCGCGCCAGCCGTCCCAGTACTCGTCGTCACTGAGCAGCGTCGCCCAGTACGCGAGCGCCGACTCCCAGGCGCGCACCGCGTGTTCCCACGCGCCGCTCTGCTCCAGCTCCTGCGCCTGCCACAGCCGGGCGGCGGCGAGCCCGTGCACCACGGCCATGTCGCCGGGCGCCTCCTTCAGACGCCGCTCCCACTCCGCGGCGGCGGCCTCGCGGTCCCGGGCCAGCAGGAGCAGCAGCGGGGCGTCCTGCGGGAAGCGCTTGCACAGGGTGTCCAGGAGGCCGGGGCCCTCGTCCGGCGAGAGTTCGGCGAGGGCGTCGCGCAGGGGCGCGGGGGAGGCCCATCGGTAGAGCAGGGCGTCGAGTTGGAGCCGCCGTCCCGGCAGCCGGAGCCGCTCCAGGGCGACGCGCTCGTGCCAGGACATCGTGCCGCGCTCCAGCAAGGCGTACGAGGCGTTCTTGACGACGTCCATGGAGGCGCCGGGGTCCACGCCGGCGTCCCGGAGCGCGAGATACGGGAAGGCCTGGTCCCGTACGGCGAAGGGGTCGGCGACCAAGGGGGAGCTGGTCAGCCCGTCCGCCCAGGGCAGCAGCCCGATGAGCCGCCGCAGCCTGCGGCACCGCACGTCGGCGCGGTCGAGGGCACCGCACGCCCGGTCGTACGCGACGACGGCGGCGCTCCACTTCCCGGCCGCCTCCAACAACCGCCCTTCCGCGTACGCGAGATGGGCGTCTGCGTCCCGGTACCCCGGGCACGCGCGGAAGGCGTCGGCGGCCCGCTGCCACTCCTGGTGCGCGTCGGCGAGGCGCCCGCGCGCGTAGGCGGCGACGGCGGGCGCGTCACGGTGCTCCCCGAGAGCGGCGGCCTCGGCGGCCACACCCGCCCAGTCCCCCTCGGCCTCGGCGGCCCGCACGCGCGCGTACCGCCCCCGCGCGGCGACGTCCACGCCCCGCACACCGTCCGGCTCCAGCGCCGCGTACGCCTCGCCGACGTGCTGCCAGGCCGCCGCCGTGGTGGCCTCGGCTTCGGCGACCCGGGCCCGCACATACCGCTGCCGTACACCGACGTCGGCCCACTCGTCGTCCAGCAACTGGTAGACCTCGCCCGCCTCCTGCCACCGCCCGACCATCTCGTGGGCCCGCGCGAGGGCGTAGCAGTAGAGGTGGGTGGCCTCGTGGTCGGGGGCGGGGGTGCCGTCGTCGTCCGGGGTGCCGTCGGGCGTCGGGCCGGCTGCCGGGTCGTGACGGAGCGGCAGGGCGGCGGAGGAGGCGGCCGCCTTCTCGGACGTGCCGCGCGACGGTTGCCCGGCCGCCTTCGCGGACGTGCCGCTCGGCGCCTGCCCGGCTGCCGGGGCGTGCGGGTCCTGCCGCGTCCCGGCATGCGGCGCGGCCGCGGGGGGAGTGCCGTTCGACAGTGCCCCGTCCGTCGGCTCCGTGGGCGCGCCCGCGGTGAGGGTGCTCTCTGTGGGCGCGCCCGCGGTGAGGGTGCTCGCCGTGTGCGCGCCCGCGGTGAGGGTGCCCGGGACGCCCCCGGGAAACGCCCTGGCGTAGATCTCGCACGCCGTCGTCCAGTCGTTCGCCTCCTCCGCCCTGCGGCCCTCCGCCTTGCGGCGCAGGGCGCCTGTCGCGCCCTCGCGGGAGTCGTCGGGGACCCCGGTGAGGAGGCCGAGGACCGCCGCCCAGTCGCCGCGCAGGTCGGCGGCCACGCGTGCGCGTGCGTACAGGCGGCGTACGCCCACCTCGCCGTGCGCGTACGTGTCGGGCAGCCGCCCGAAGCCGTCGATGACGCCGTTCCACTCGCCCCGTGCGTCGGCGGCCCGTCCGCGGGAGTACAGCACCCGGTCGGGGACGTCCGCCAACTCCGACGGCAGCCCCGCGAAGAGCGCGAGCGCCTCGTCCCAGCGCCCCTGTGCCTGACAGAGACGCCCCTGGGCATAGGCGTGGAGGTCGTGCGCGTCGGAGGGAACGCCATCCAGGGGCCGGGGCGGCGCACCCGGAACCGGGCCCCGCCTCCCGCCTTCGGCCGCGCCTGTGCTCGCGTCCCCGCCCTCGGCCGCGCTGCCGCGTCCGTCCCGGCCTTCGGCTGTGTCCCGGCCTTCGGCTGTGTTGCGGTGCCGGTACTGGTTTTCGGCTGCGTTGCCGCGTCCGTCCCGGCCTTCGGTGGTGTTGCGGTGCCGGTCCTGGTCTTCGGCCGTGCTGCCGCGTCCGTCCCGGTCCTCGGCCGCGCTGCCGCGCCCATTCCCGTCCCCAGCCGCGTCGCCGCGCCCGCGCCCGCCCCCGCTCCCTTCGTCGTGCGCGGCCAGAGCCCGGCGCCCGCCCGCCCCGCCGCCCCCGGCGGTCACGCATTCACCGAACGCCTCCGCCGCCGCCCCCCAATCCCCCGCGGTCGCCGCCGACCGCCCCTGCGCGTACCGCCTGAGGGCATGCGTGGCGCGGTAGTCGTCCGGGAGCGGGGTCAGATGAATGAGCGCGGTCGGCCAGTCCGCTGCCTCCGTTGCGGCGAGCGCGGCCTCGTAGGCGCGGTGGCGCAGATCGCCCAGCCACGGCTCCGTGTCCCAGCCCCGCGCGGCGGCCGCCGCCAGGTCCATGAGCGCGTCGGCGAGGCGTCCGGCGTCCGCCGCGGCCCGGCCCCGCACGTACAGGAGGCGTACCGAGCCGTCCAGGAGACCGCCCGCCGCCGCGTAACCCTCCGCGGCCTGCGCCCACGCCCCCGCCGCGTCCGCCGCACGCCCCGAGGCATACGCGCTCCAGGCCCGCGCATCGGGCCCCGCCTGCGCGAAGGCGTCCCGCGCGGTGGCCCAGTCGCCGAACTCCGCCGCCGCCCGCCCCCGGGCATACGCCGCCCGCCCCGCCGCGTCGTCGAGGCCCGCGCACGCGGCGTACGCGTACTCCGCGGCCGCCCAGTCCTCGCTCGCCTCGGCGGCCCGTCCGGTCAGGTAGGAGGACCACGCCGTGGCCTCCGCGTGCCCCGGGCGCAGCGTGAGGACGGCGGCGTAGGACCGGGCCGCCGCGTCCCAGTCGCCCGCACGCCGTGCCCGCTCGCCCTCCTCGCAGGTCCGCGCCACGTGCAGCTCGTCCCGCGCCGCTGCGAGCCGCTCCGCCACGTCCCGCAGTCCACCGGGCCGCGCGGCGAGCACGTCCTCGTAGCGGTCGATCGCCGTGTCCCAGTCGGCCGCCGCCTCCGCCGCCCGTGCCTCCTCGACCAGCGAGGCGAGCCTCCGCAGCCCGGCCACCTCCGCCGCGAGCGCGCCCGGCACCGGGCCCGGCAGCAGCTCCCGCACCACCGCGAGCTGCGCCTCGGCGCCCGCCGCGTCGCGCTCACCCGCGAGCAGTGCGCACAGCTTCTCCAGCTCGGGCCAGGCCAGTTCGAAGGCGGCCTCGGCCCGCATCCTGCGCTGCTCCTCGGCGTAGCTCTGGGTCTGCATGCGCAGGATCCGCTGCACCTGCGCCCAGTGCCCGAGGTCCCGCTGGAAGCGCGCCGCGCCGATCAGGACGGCCGCGCCGACGTGCCCGACGGGCCGCTGGAACGTCCGCAGCGCCTCCGCGCCCTCGCGCAGCGGGTCCTCCGCCCCGGCCCCGAACTCGTCGTCCCGCACCTCCCGCGCCTTGAACAGCCAGCCCTGCCTGCACTCCTCGTGCAGGAACAGCGCGGGCGTCGCCCACTCCACCGCCGTGTGCTCCGGCTGATGGGAGATGCGCAGCCGCGCGGCGGCCATGGACTCGTCGACGGTCTTGTTGGTCGCGATGCCCTTGAGGAGCTCCGGGCTGAACGCGCCCGCCGACACATCGCTCACCTTGCCCCGCATCGCCACCACAGCGGGCACGCCCCCGCCGATCAGTGCCTGCGCGAGCCCCGAGAAGGGTTCGAGGTGCGAACTGTCCGCTCCCGAACAGAGGTTGAGCGCGACGAGCCGCAGCCGCTGGGCCTTGAGCAGGATTCCGCTGAGCAGATCCGCGGGCACCCGGTCGATGCCGCCGCTCTCCGTCTCCAGGGCTACCACGCCCTTGCCGAGCTCGTGGTCGTACGTCCCGTGGGCGATCAGCAGGACGGCGGTGGGCAGTTCGGAGTGCGTGCCGAGCGCCGACTCCAGGCCCGCCCGCGTCGCCCGCTCCAACACCGTGGTCTGTACGGCCACTTCGGGCAGGTCGTGGCGGAGCGCGGCCACCTCGGCCGCGGCCCGCAGCGGATCGAGCCCCCTGGGCGATGCGCACGCCACCAGGAGCCGGATCAGGCTCGGCTCGTCCGCGGGGTCGGGCAGCCGCTGCCCCAGAGGCCCGCCCGGCAGCGAACGCACCAGTGAATAGCCGTGGTTGAGGGCGAGGGACTGCTGAGGGCTGCCGGGCGGTGCGCACAGCGACTCCAGAGGGAGGTCGCGCAGCTCGGGCGGCAGATCGAAGCGGAGCCGAAGGCCGCGCGCGGGGCGCATCCGCTGCGCACGGTCAAGCGCGGTGTCGACGCAGAGCCCGACGCGGGCGCCGACACCCTCGCAGGAGCCGTCCGCGCCGCCGTCCGCCACCGCCTCCTGCCCCTCGCGGGAGCCGGGCCCGCGGCCGGAACCGGCCCCGGCGTCGGAATCGGAGCCGCCGAACAGCAGCCGGAACACCCCGCGCCCGAGCGCCCGCAGCTGCGCCACGGTGTGCTGATCACCCATCGGCGCGAACCCGAGCTCCGCGGCGATCAGCCGCTCCCACTGCTCGCGGAAGGCCGCGGGCTCCCCGCCGACCGCGATCACCTCGGCGGCGCACGCGGGGCCGCCCGCCGTCACGAGATAGCGGGACGCGCCGACGCGGCGGACCCGGATGCGGAGTTCCTCGTAGGCGAGCACGGCCGTCACTGCTCGCTCACGTCGGGCTGCCACATGACGAGGTTGAGATCGGAGACCGCGGCCTCCCGCTGCTCCTCCAGGTCGGGGTCGTCGGGGAAGAGCACGAGCGCGGCGGTGAGCTGGTCGATGGCCTCGCGCAGGGTGTCCCGCGCACCCCTCAGACTGCCCGAGGTCCAGCGGGCCGCGGCGAGCCCGCGCAGGACGACACCGAGACTGACCTGTGCCCGCAACAGATGGGGGTTGAAGGCGACGGAGCGGCGCAGGTCGGCGGCGGGCTGGTCGAGCAGGGCCTCCTCGTCATTGGCCACCGAGATGCCGCGGTCCGCGAGCACCCTGGCCAACTGGCCCTCCAGGCGGGCCCGTTCATTGGCGCCGATCACGGAGTGCGTCGCCTCCAGGGTGGACACGGCGAGACTCAGCCGCCCCTCGCGATGGGCCGCGCGCGCCGCGCCGAGCGCCATGTCGACGATGGCGGTCTGCGTCTCGCGGTACCGCTCCAGCTCCCTGCTGTGGACCAGGGCGCGTCGCCAGTACGCGGCGGCCGCGCCGAAGTCCGGCCGTGCGGAAGTCAGTTCGGTGCGTCCCATGACGAGCCGGGCCTCCAGGGCGAGGCCCCGCGCGTCGAGGGAGAGCCTGCGGTGCTTGTCCGGGAGTCCGGCATAGCCGGGGTTGAGCTCGTCGAAGCGGGCGCATCCCGGCTCGCACACGGCCGCCGCGCCGGTCGCGTGCCCGCCGGCCCGGCACTCCGGGCAGCGCAGCTCGGCGAGGGCGGCGAGGGCGTCGGCGGCCTTGTCCTGGCCCAACAGGAGCTGGGCGAAGCCGAGTTCGGAGAATGCGTAGGTGAGGGATGCGTACGCGTCCGACTCGTCCTGCGCGGCGGCGAACGCGCCGAACTCCGCCGACCTGCCGAGCTCCGCGATGCGCAGCGGTCCGCAGAACAGGGGGACGCCGCCGCCCCCGGCGGACGGGAAGCCGCCGACGGCCGCGAGCAGCTTCGCGGCGTCGGCCTCGCGCTGGAGCAGGGGTCCCGGCGCGACGCGTGTGCCGGCGTCGTCGCCCGGCATGCGGCGTTCGATGGCCTCGCGCAGTCCGGCGCGCAGGGTGGGCACGAGGGAGTCCTCCACGGGGACGCCGTAGCGCCGGGCGGCGGTGGCCCGCACGCGCTCCCAGAACCCGGCGTCGTGCAACACGGCGGCCCAGGCGGCGACACAGGCTTCCCATGTGCCGTTCCCTTCCGGCCTTTCCTGTGCCTTCTCGGTGTCCGGCGCTTCCTGTCCGTCCCGTGGCTTCTCGGCTTCCAGCGCTTCCTGTCGGTCCTGGCCTTCCTGTCGGTCCTGGCCTTCCTGGCCTTCCTGGTCGGGGGAGTTGAAGAGGGTGAGCGCGAGGGTGTGGGTGACCCGGTGGTCGGCGGGGTCGTGCCGTACGGCGGCCTTGAGCAGCTCGACGGCGGTCTCGCGGCGCCCGGCCCGCAACAGGGCCACGGCATGCAGTGGGGCGAACGCCGGCGGCGCCGGGTCGAGCCCGCGCGCGGCGGCGATCAGCTGCCCGGCCCGCTCCCACTCCGTGGCGGCGGTCGGCCCGCGCCGTTCGCCGAATCCGTCCAGCGAGGTGACCGCCGCCCTGCGGAGCCGCAGTGCCACCTCGCGCGCGGAGCGGCCCGAGAGCACGGCGAGCACCCAGCGGGCCTCGTCGTCCAGGGGTGCGGTCAGGGAGGCGGCGCGAAGGTCGGCGAGGGCGGCGTCCCGGTGGCCCGCGCGGGCGTGTACGTAGGCGCGCTGGACCAGGCTCCTGCCGTGCGGGACGGCGCAGGCGAGGGAGGCGGTGAAGTGGTGCTCCGCGGCGCCGAGGTCGCCTTGGTGCGCGGCGGCGCAGCCGAGCCAGTGCAAGGGCCCCGCGGCGGCGGGTCGTAAGGCCCGTGCCCGCTCGAACTCACTCATGGCGAGGTCGACTTCACCCCGGGCGAGCAGTACCCGGCCGAGCCCGGTCAACGCCCGAGCGGCAACCCGCGCCCCACCTTCGCCGTTGGGCACCGGGCTTGCGGCGCTGGGCACCGGGCTTGTGCCGTTGGGCAGTGGGTTTGTGCCGTTGGGTACCGGGCCTGCGCCGTCCGGTGCCGGGCCTGCGCTGTTGGGCACCGGCCTTGTGCCGTTGGGTACCGGGCCCCCGGCGTCCGGTACCGGCCTTGTGCCGTTGGGTACCGGGCCTGAGGCGTTGGGCACCGGGCCTGCGCCGTCCGGTGCCGGGCCTGCGCTGTTGGGCACCGGCCTTGTGCCGTTGAGTACCGGGCCCCCGGCGTCCGGTACCGGGCTTGTGCCGTTGGGTACCGGGCCTGCGCCGTCCGGTGCCGGGCCTGCGCTGTTGGGCACCGGCCTTGTGCCGTTGAGTACCGGGCCCCCGGCGTCCGGTACCGGGCCTGCGCCGTTGGGCACCGGGCCCCCGGCGTCCGGTACCGGGCCTGCGCCGTTGGGCACCGGGCCCCCGCCGTTGGGCGCCGGGCCCGCGCCGTTGGGCGCCGGGCCCGCGCCGTCCGGCGCCGGGCCCGCGCCGTCCGGTACCGGCCCCCCGGCCTCCGGCGCCGACCCCCCGGCGCCCCCGCCGATGTCACTGGTGCCGGCTCCCCGGCCCACCGTGTCCCCCGGAGCCACCCCCACCAGCCCCAGCGCCTCCCGGAAGCGGTTCTCCGCCGTTCCGGTGTCGGCGCGGGTCAGCGCCGACTCGCCCTCCGCGCACGCCTGTTCGGCGCGGGTCAGGTCCGTACTCGTGGTCTGCTCAGTCACAGTCAGCCCCCGATCCGCGGCGGGCGGCCCGCCGCGACCTCCGGCCGGCGGATCAGCCGGCGGCCTCGTCAAGGACCGAACGCCAGCGGCCCTGGGCGCGGTCGTAGTGCAGCGGGCCCACCTCGAACCGCGTCAGGTCGAGCGCGGTGAGCTTCTCGTAGGCCTCGGCGGGCAGGTCGGGCTCCAGCACGATGTCGAGTCCGGTCGCCGCGTCCTGCAGCACGATCGGCCGTGCCTCGCGGGCCTCGCCCAGGGTGCCGGGCGCGGGCGACGCGGGACGGGCCGTCCTTCGTACGACACCCTTGAACTGCTCGTACGCGTCCCTGACCGCCTCCGCGCCGAGCCCGCTGAGGAACGCCTGCAGGGGCAGCGACGCCAGGGCGATCCAGGGGATGTCGGCCGCGCCGCGGTGATCGAGGACACGGCGGACCCGGGCCGGCGGGAAGCCGAGTCCGGCGAACGCGGCGACGAGCTCCTGGCGCAGCTCTTCAGGGACCTCTCGGTCCAGGAGCAGCTCCGCTCGCGGCGGCGCATCGGTCATGGAAGTGCTTCCTTCCGGGGGTGTGCACCGCAGCCTAGAGGCGTGAGCCGTGCGTATGCGGGGAAACCGGTGATTCAGTGGGGCCGATCCGGAGCGCCGTCGCTCCTTCCACATGCGCGCCCCCACCGTCCGTCGAACTGGTGTCGATTCACGCGATGGTGCGATCATCTCCCGCCCCGCGGATGGCAGTTGAAGGCCCCGGGTAGGGCCGGGCCATGAATCAGCCGTTCGAACTGCCGCACTTCTACATGCCGTATCCCGCGCGGCTCAACCCCCACCTGGAGGAGGCGCGCGCGCACTCCACCCGGTGGGCGCGGGACATGGGCATGCTGGAGGGCTCCGGCATCTGGGAACAGAGCGACCTCGACGCGCACGACTACGGCCTGCTGTGCGCGTACACCCACCCCGACTGCGACGGCCCCGCGCTGTCGCTGATCACCGACTGGTACGTGTGGGTCTTCTTCTTCGACGACCACTTCCTGGACATGTACAAGCGCACGCAGGATCGTTCCGCGGGCAAGGCTCATCTGGACCGGCTGCCCCTCTTCATGCCGATGGACCTCGCGACACCCGTGCCGGAGCCGGAGAACCCGGTGGAGGCGGGCCTCGCCGACCTGTGGGCGCGCACGGTGCCCGCGATGTCCGTGGACTGGCGCCGCCGCTTCGCCCGCTCCACGGAGCACCTCCTGAACGAATCCCTGTGGGAGCTGTCCAACATCAACGAAGGGCGGATCGCCAACCCCGTCGAGTACATCGAGATGCGCCGCAAGGTGGGCGGCGCCCCCTGGTCGGCGGGCCTCATCGAGTACGCGACGGCCGAAGTGCCCGCGGCCGTCGCGGAGTCGAGGCCGCTGCGCGTGCTCATGGAGACGTTCTCCGACAGTGTCCACCTGCGCAACGACCTCTTCTCGTATCAGCGCGAGGTCCAGGACGAGGGCGAGCTCAGCAACGGCGTGCTCGTCCTGGAGACCTTCTTCGACTGCACGACGCAGGAGGCCGCCGACACCGTCAACGACGTCCTGACCTCACGCCTGCACCAGTTCGAGCACACCGCGCTCACCGAAGTGCCCGCCCTCGCCCTGGAGATGGGCCTGACCGCGCCCGAGGTCGCGTCGGTCGCCGCGTACACCAGGGGACTTCAGGACTGGCAGTCGGGCGGCCACGCATGGCATCTGCGCTCCAGCCGGTACATGAACGAGGGCGCACTCGACGCCTCACCGCTCTCCGGGCCCACCGGCATCGGCACCTCCGCGGCGGACGTCGGCGCGCTGCTCGCGGCCGCGGGCAAGGAGCGGCTGAGGCCCTTCACGCATGTGCCGTTCCAGCAGGTGGGCCCTTCCCAAGTGCCCGACATTCACATGCCGTTCGGGCTGCGGCTCAACCCGGAGCTGGACGCCGCGCGGCACCGGCTCACCGGCTGGGCGCACGCCACGGGCATCCTCGCCGAGGGGGTCTGGGACGAGGACAAGCTCCATGCGTACGACCTTCCGCTGTGCGCGGCGGGCCTCGACCCGGACGGCACGGCCGAGGCCCTCGACCTCAGCTCGCAGTGGCTGGCCTGGGGCACCTACGGCGACGACTACTACCCCCTCGTCTTCGGCCACCGTCGCGACTTCGCCGCAGCCAAGCTCTGCACCGGGCGCCTCTCCGCGTGCATGCCGTTGGAGGGCGACCCGGCCCAGGCGCCGGCGAACGCCATGGAGCGCGGCCTGACCGACCTGTGGCGGCGCACGACCCGCGCCATGACCACCGAGCAGCGGCGGACGCTGCGCGACGCCGTGGAGGTCATGACGGAGAGCTGGCTGTGGGAGCTCTCCAACCAGCTGCAGAACCGTATCCCTGACCCGGTCGACTACCTGGAGATGCGCCGCGCCACCTTCGGCGCCGACCTCACCACGAGCCTGTGCCGGATGGGCCACGGTCCCTCCGTGCCGCCCGAGGTCTACCGCAGCGGCCCCGTGCGCTCCCTGGAGAACGCCGCCGTCGACCACGCGATGCTCGTGAACGACGTCTTCTCGTACCAGAAGGAGATCGAGTACGAGGGTGAGATCCACAACGGCATCCTGGTCGTGCAGAACTTCTTCGGCTGCGACTACCCGGCCGCGCTGCGGGTCGTCCACGATCTGATCACGCAGCGCATGCAGCAGTTCGAACACATCGTCGCGCACGAATTCCCGGTCCTGTACGAGGACTTCGAGCTGTCCGAGCAGGCGCGTGCGACCCTGGAGGGCTACGTGGTCGAGCTGCAGAACTGGATGGCGGGCATCCTGAACTGGCACCGCGGCTGCCGTCGTTACGGCGCCGAGGACCTGGCGCGGCGCACGCACGGCTTCGTGCCCGACCGGGTGCCGAGGGTGCCGTCGATCGCCGGTCTGCTCTGATCCGGAGGCAGGGGAGGAAGGCCCCGTCGGACGCGCCGGCGGGGCCTCGCGCGGATCTGGAAGGGCCTCGTTCGGATGGTTTCATCCGGAATGCTGGATTCGCGGAACTTCGGTGATGCGCCGGGAGTCTTCAGAAGTGAAGGGCGGCCCTCGACCGGCCGCGACATGGGGGAAAGAACACGGGGGTGTTCGATCTTGACCGACATCATTGAGCGCATCACCGACCGACTGACGGGGGACGGGGCGGAGGCGAAGGCGCCCGCGGATGGCGAACTGACGCCGTTCGTCGCGCCGTTGACCGTCCCGCCGGTCCTGCGCCCCGACTCCGCCGACGTGCGCGAGGAGACAGAGATCGCGCTGCGTCCCACCTGGGTGCGTCTGCACCCGCAGCTCCCACCGACCCTGATGTGGGGGTACGACGGCTCCGTGCCGGGCCCCACCATCGAGGTGCGGCGCGGACAGCGCATCCGCATCGCCTGGACCAACCGCATCCCGCAGGGCGAATATCCCGTCACGGCCGTCGAGGTCCCGCGCGGCGACCCGGTGAAGGACCCGCCGCCGAACACCGAGCCCGGCCGCGCCGGCGTCGAGCCGAACAAGGACGTGGCCGCGCTGCCCGCCTGGTCGGTGACGCATCTGCACGGCGCACAGACCGGCGGTGGCAACGACGGCTGGGCGGACAACGCCGTGGGTTACGGCGACGCCCAGCTCTCCGAGTACCCGAACGACCACCAGGCGGTCCAGTGGTGGTATCACGACCACGCCATGAACATCACACGGTGGAACGTCATGGCGGGGCTGTACGGCACGTACCTCGTCCGTGACGACGAGGAGGACGCACTCCAACTCCCCTGCGGGGAGCGGGAGATCCCGCTGATCATCGCCGACAGGAACCTCGACACGGACGAGGGCGACGACCGGCTGAATGGCCGCCTGCTGCACAAGACCGTCATCGTCGACCCGAAGAACGCGGAGACGGGCAAGCCGGTCTCCCTGCCCTTCTCGGGCCCGTACACCACGGTCAACGGCCGCATCTGGCCGTACGCGGACGTGGATGCGGCCTGGTACCGCTTCCGCCTGGTCAACGCGTCGAACGCCCGCATCTACGACCTGGTTCTCATCGACGAGGACAACAACCCGGTGCGGGGCGTCCTGCACCAGATCGGCAGCGACGGCGGGCTCCTGCCGCGCCCCGTCCCCGTCGACTTCGAGGGGGAGCTGCCCGCGCTCACCGTCGCGCCCGCCGAGCGCATGGACCTCCTCATCGACTTCAGGGAGCTGGCGGGCAAGCGCCTGCGCCTGGTCAACAAGGGGCGCGGCCAGGCGCCCGGCGTGCCCGACGTGCCGAACGACGTGCGCTATCCGCAGGTCATGGAGTTCCGGGTCGGCGAGTGTGCCGATCCCGACACCTTCGAACTGCCGGAGATCCTCTCGGGTTCGTTCCGCCCGCTCACCCACGACATCAAGCACGGCCACCGGCTGATCGTGCTGACCCCGCCCGCGACCAAGGGAGGCGGCGGTCACCCGGAGATCTGGGAGATGGTCGAGGTCGAGGAGCCCGGCGACATCCAGGTCCCGACCGAGGGGATCATCCAGCTGCGCGGCGAGGACGGCAAGGTCAAGACCTACCGCCGCATCGCCCGTACGTTCAACGACGGCCTCGGCATCAACATCGCCGAGGGTGCCTACGAGCAGTGGAGCTTCCTGAACCTCGCGGTGAACCCGCCGGTGACCCACCCGATGCACATCCACTTGGCGGACTTCCAACTCCTCGGCCGTGACGCGTACGACGTCTCCGGCTTCGACGTCACGATCGGCGGCACCCGGGCCCCGGTCGCCTTCGACCCGGACCGGAAGATCCCGCTGGCTCCGAACGAGCGCGGCTGGAAGGACGTCTTCCGGGTGCCTGGCGGTCAACTCCTGCGCGTCATGGGCAAGTTCGACGGTGCGTACGGCCGCTTCATGTACCACTGCCACTTCCTGGAGCACGAGGACATGGGCATGATGCGGCCCTTCGTCGTCATGCCGAAGGAGGCCCTGAAGTTCGACCACGGCGCGGGGCACGGCGGCGGCCACGGCGACCACGCGGCCTAGGCGCGGGCCTCAGGCAGGCACGCCCGCGTGACGCACGGCGGCTCGCGCCAGCGCCCGCACGATGGGGTGCGGGCGCGAGCCGTCGCCCGACAGCTCGGGCTGGAAGAGGGTGGCCAGGAAGAAGGGGTGGCCGGGGAGTTCGGTCATCCGCACCTGGCCCGCCTCGTCCTCGCCCGAGAAGCGCAGGCCGTGCGCGCGCAGCGTGTCGAGGTGGGCGCCCGGGCCGTAGGTGCAGTGGTAGCGCTCGATGGAGCTGCGGGCGCCGACGACCGACTCGGCGAGCGAGTCCGGGGCGATCGTCACGGTGCCCTCGTGGCCGACCAGCGAGCAGGCGAGCGGCGCGATCAGCAGATCGTCGGCGTCCGGGTCGTTCTCCGCGTGCGCGACGTCCGTCAGGTCGCACACATGGCGCGCGAATTCGAGGAGCGTGTGCTGGAAGCCGCCGCAGGTACCGAGGAAGGGCACGCCGTCCTCGCGCGCCGTGCGGATCGCCGCGAGCGCGCCCGCCTCGCTGCGGTAGGGACTGCCGGGCACCACCCACACCGCGTCGAAACCGCGTACGGCGCCGGGCTCCTCGGCGTCCTCCGTCGAGATCCAGTACGCGTCGAGGACCAGGCCGTCACGGGCGGCGAGGGCGTCCAGGAGGAGCGGGATCCGAGTGTGGGAGGTGACGCTCGGCGAGCGGTCGCCGACGAGGGCGATACGGGCGGCGCGGGGCGCGGGGGCGTTGGGGGTCGCGGTGTGCGGCGTCGTTGCGGTCATGCCGATCATCCTGGGCGCGACGCCTCGTTCACGTCCAACGATGAAAACTGCATCCGCCATAAGCGTCTCTGATGCGGCCGATGATCCGTTCCGCTGCGGTGGGCGATCCCTGAGGCCATGGATTCGCACCTGCTGCGTACGGACATGACGGTGGCCCGTTGTCCCGTCCCGGCACGCGCGGACGATCGTGACGGGCAGGCCGTGCCTACTCATCGCTGTGCTGTGATCCTTGTGCCGGGCCGGTGTCCGCTTCCTCCGCCCACCGTCGGCTCCACGCGAACAGCGGTTGGAGGGCGTCGACAAGGTCCCCGCCGAGCTGGGTGAGGTGATATCCGTCCTCGCGCAGAGTGATCAGACGGACATCGATCAGCTCGCCGAGCCGGGTACTGAGCACACTGGAGGACATGCGCTCGCACCGGCGCTGCAACTCACGGAAGCCGCCCGGGGCTTGACTCAGCTCCCACAGGATGAGCAGCGTCCAGCGCCGTCCCAGCAGATCGAGTGCGGCCATGACAGGGCGTCCCGATGTGGACCCCCGCACCGGTACGCCGGGCCGCGGTGCTCCGCCTCCCATGTTCCCCTCATCTCCTTGCGCTTCGCTTCTCGAAGCAGCATAGTGATTCGAAAATAGAAGCACTGGCAACGGGAGTGCCGATGTCGCGATTAGCCCTGCTGGAACCGCCGTACGCCGACCGGGCCGGCGCGCTGCTCGCGCGCATGATGCCTGGGGACGTGCCGCCGATCGGGCTGTTCCGGATGTTCGCCGAACGGGTCGGGCTCACCCGCGAACAGGCGGCATCGCTGGTGCACGGCGGCCCCGCTGACCAGTGCTGGAGGTCCGAACGGGAACGGCTGCTCATCCTCGCCGAAGGCGCCGGGCCCCGAGGAAGACTTCGCCGGGACGCGAACCGGCAGTCGCGGGTGGCAGAGCCGAACCAGGCCGGATCAGCACGTCCTCACGAATGACCGGTGCCCTGTCGCCGGGATCGAGCAATCTGAGCGTCAATTCGCAGCCGGGCATGTCCGGCCGAACACAGGAGGTTTCCATGGCCAAGGGCTACTGGGTCAGTGTCTACCGCGTCATTTCCGACCCTGAGAGGCTGACTGCCTACGACAAGCTGGCCGGTCCGGCCGTCCGAGCCGGGGGCGGGCGGGTCCTGGCCAGTGGCGGCCGAGTCGTCGCCCACGAAGCCGGAAACACGAACCGCGTCGTTCTGATCGAGTTCGACAGCTTCGATCAGGCCGTCGCGGCATACGAGAGCGAGGCTTACCAGAAGGCGCTGGTGGTCCTCTCCGACTGCGTCGAGCGCGACTTCCGCATCATCGAAGGCATCGACTGACCGACGGGCTGCCTCGCCGCGCTGAAGAACTGGCGCATCCTCACCCGACTCCGGTTCAACCCGGCGCGGGCTGCGAACCTGCTGCGCGCACCGCTGGTCCTCACCAACTCGAAGCCGGCCGGTGGCAGACGACCATGAACGCAGACCGACGCACCCGACCGGCACGAGCACCCGCGAACCCTGCCCCGCCACCAGGCCGACCAGCTACTTCACGTTGGCACGGTCCCATTGGCGGGGCAGTCGGGGTGCTGATCCGCCATCGTCCCGGTGACGACCGTCGTCGCGATGCCCTCTCCTGCTCACACCGATGTCGGCAAGCGGCCTTCCGTCAACGCACAGCCGTCAAAGACAGCTGACCGGCAACATCGAGTGAGACATCCCCGCAGAAATGCCGCTGCGGGACAACCTCGTCTGAGATTCCACCGGAGGCCCGTCCCACCCGGCCTTGCCTCACCTCTGGTCATGGCCCTGGCCAGAGACAGGATCACATGCGACGGGACACTGGAGGCCATGGATCCGCACCTCCTGCGTACATACGTGACGGTGGCCCGTCTCGCTTCCTTCTCCGAGGCCGCGCGCGCACTCGGCTACACCCAGTCCGCCGTCTCCCAGCACATCGCCGCCCTGGAGCAGGACCTCGGCACGGCCCTGCTCACGCGTCGGCCCGTCGCGCCCACCCCGGCGGGCGCGCGCCTCATCGAGCACGCGGGCCCGCTGCTGCTGCGCCTCGACGCGGCCCGCGCCGAGGTCGTGCGCATGGCGGCCGCTCCGCAGTGGGGCCTGACCCTCGCGGCCACGGCGACCGCGCTGACACGGGACGTGGCCGAGGCACTGCCCCCGGCGGGCGTCACCTTGCGCGTGCTGCCCCGCGAAGAGATACCCGCGGCCGTCGCGACCGGCCGCGCCGAACTGGGCCTCGTGGACGGTCTCGCCGCCCCGAACGACCCTCTGCGGCTGCCCGACGTGGCGCCGCTGACCGCGCGCGGCGTCGCGCAGGAGCCCGTCGACGTCCTGCTTCCCGAGGGGCATCCGCTGGCCCGCCGGGCGGGGCTCAGCCTCGGCGACCTCGTCGACGCCCGCTGGATCGACGCCCCCGGCGCGGGGCTGCCCCTTGCCCAACTCCGCACCGCGAACGGCACGTCGGGCTTCCGGCCCGCGCTCCACTACGACGGCACGGACCTGCGCACCCTCACCGCCCTCGCCGCGGCGGGGCACGGCCTCGCGCTGCTGCCGCGCTCGGCGGCGCAGCGGGTGCCGGGCGCGGTCGCCGTGCCGCTGACGGCACCGCGCGTGGTGCACCGCACCGAGGCGGTGCACGCGGGAGCCCTGCGTGGGCCCGCGGCGGCCCTCGCCGCACAGCTGGACGCCGCCTCACCCGTTCGTGAGGCGTCGCCGCCGGGTCACGCCGGGTAGGGCTGTGGCCGGAGGCGAGCCATGGATCAGACCACGTTGCGTCCCAAGCCGATGCCGGGCCAGAACCCCGGCCAGACCCCGGGCGCGGACCCCGGGACACACCTGAAGTACCCGGGAAAGCGCTGGGCGAGGGGCCTGGGGAAGGGCCTCGGGAGGGGGCAGGGCCTGGGCGCCGCCCCGGGAAAGCCCCGGGCCCAGGACGAGGCCCAGACCCGGGCCCCGGGAAATCCCCCGGCGAAGGGCCACCGTCCGCACGCCGCGCGGCGCAGAGGGAGGCGCCTGACGACTCTGCTGTTCGGCCTGCTGTTCGCGGCGGTCCTCGTGCTCTCGGGCGTCGGCCTGGGCACGGTGAGCGCCACCGTCATAGGCATGAGCAAGCTCGCGGAGATGCAGAAGGAGGCGGCGGCGTCAGGGGCGACGGCCGCGGGCCCTCCGGCCGGCGCACCGGTACCCGAGCCGCCCGCGTCGGCCTCGAAGCCGTCCACGGGGAAGCGGCCCGGCACCTCGCCGGAGCGGCCCGCGGCCCAGGCGGAATCGGGCCCGCGTCCGCCCGCCGCCGGGTCCAGGGCCGCCACGCTCGGCGTCGAGGCGGTCGACGCCCCGTCCGGCGCGGGCGCACTGCTGGTCGGCGTCCACATCCCCGGCCCCGGCCACTCGGCCGGTCTCGTACGAGGCGACACCGTGCTCACGTTCGCCGGGACCCGCATCGACTCGGCCGCGGACCTGGCCACAGCGGTCACCGTGGCGCGCCCCGGCAGGGTGACGACCCTGACGGTGCGCCACGAGAACGGCGCCCGCCAGTCCCTCTCGGTCAGGCCGGGCTTCGTGACGTGAGCGCCTGGGCCCCGGGGTTCGCCCGTGGACGATGACTGTGGTGGGGAGGATGTCGCGGGGGCGCCCTGCTCCTGTTCGGCAGGACCCACGCCGAGGAGGGCGCCCGCCGGTCCCTCTCGGTCAGGCCGGGCATCGTGACGTGAACGACCGGACCCCGGGTTCGCGCCCGCGGACGGCTGCGGGCAGGATGCCGAGGGAGGCGCCGGACGGGGACGCCCGGACAAGGACGCCAGGATACGGACGCCCGGATACGGACGGCCCGACACGGACGCCCGGACGAGGGCGTCCAGGCACGGGCGTTCAAGCACGGGCGTCCAGGCACGGACGCCCGGCCCCGGACCGCCCGGCAGGACAGCCCGGCATGGGTGGTCCGACACGTACGGCCCGACACGTACGGCCCGACACCGGCGCCCCGGCAGGGGCGAAGCGACAGACAGCAGGAGGTCTCATGAGCAGCGCGCCCGCGCCCTTCACCGCCGATGACTACAGGGCCCGTATGGAGCGCGCCGCGGCCGGCGCCGCCGATGCGGGGCTCGCCGGTGTCCTCGTCGCCCCGGGGCCCGATCTCGTGTGGCTCACCGGATACCAGCCGACCGCGATCACCGAACGCCTGACGGTCCTCGTGCTCGCCGCGGGGCAGGACCCCGTCCTCGTCGTGCCGACCCTGGAGGCCCCGGACGCCGCCCGTGCCGCGGGTGCGTCCGCGCTCACCCTGCGGGACTGGACCGACGGCAAGGACCCGTACGCCGTCACCGCGCCGCTCCTCGACGTGTCCGGCCGCTTCGGGGTGAGCGACAACGCCTGGGCGATGCACCTCCTCGGCTTCCAGCAGGCGCTGCCCGGCACCTCCTACGTCTCGCTCACCCAGGCGCTGCCCATGCTCCGCGCCGTCAAGGACGCCGCCGAGCTGGAGCGCCTCACGGCGGCGGGCGCGGCGGCCGACGCGGCGTACGAGGAGATCCAGAAGGTCCCCTTCGCGGGCCGCAAGGAGACGGACGTCGCCGCCGACCTCGCGGACCTGCTGCGGCAGTTCGGGCACTCGCAGGTCGACTTCACCGTCGTCGGCTCGGGCCCCAACGGCGCCAACCCCCACCACGAGGCGGGCGACCGCGTCATCGAGAACGGCGACATGGTCGTCCTCGACTTCGGCGGCCTCCTGCACGGCTACGGCTCCGACACCTCCCGCACCGTCCACGTCGGTGAGCCGACCGCCGAGGAGCGGCGCGTGCACGACGTGGTGCGCGAGGCCCAGGCGGCGGGCTGCGCGGCGGTGCGGCCCGGCGCGGCATGCCAGGACGTCGACCGCGCGGCGCGCGCGGTGATCACCGAGTTCGGGTACGGCGAGTACTTCATCCACCGCACAGGACACGGCATCGGCGTCACCACCCACGAACCGCCCTACATGATCGAGGGCGAGGAGCAGCCGCTCGTGCCGGGCATGTGCTTCTCCGTGGAGCCCGGCATCTATCTGCCGGGCCGCTTCGGCGTACGTATCGAGGACATCGTGACCGTCACCGAGGACGGCGGGCGGCGGCTGAACACCACCGCCCGCGAGATGGCCATCGTCAACTGAGGCCCGGCTTCACCGGACTTCGGCCGAAGGCGGGCGTCAGCCGAAGTCCGTGCGGGGCCCCGTCCGCGGTTCGCGGCCCGGGTAGTACGCAAGGACGTCGTACGGAGGCGGCAGCGGCCGCTCGCTCGCCGACGTGAGACGCTGCACCTGCTCGGGCGTCAACTCCCAGTCCACGCAGCCGAGATTGTCCGTCAGCTGCTCCACCGACCGCGCCCCGACGATGGGCGCGGTCACCCCGGGCCGCTGGAGGAGCCAGCGCAGCGCCACCTGGGAAGCGGTGCGCCCGGCCTCCTCGGCGACCTCCAGGACCGCGTCGACGACCTGCCAGGTCTCCTCGGTGTTCCGGTCGTTCCAGGCCCCCGAGCCGCGCGCGCCTTCGGGCGGCGCGGCCATGCCGCGCCGGAACTTCCCCGAGAGCCAGCCGCCCTGCAGCGGGCTGTAGGGAATGACGCCGACGCCCTCCGCCGCGCTGAGGGGCACCAGCTCCCACTCGGCCTGACGGGCCAGGAGGTTGTAGATCGGCTGCAGACAGGAGTACGGCTCCCAGCCTCGCGCCCGCGCCACGTCGAGGGCCTTCTGCAGCTGGCCCGGGGAGTGGTTGCTCGCCCCCAGGTAGCGCATCTTGCCGGCCTTCACGAGGGTGTCCAGCGTGGACAGGGTCTCCTCGATCGGCGTCGTCGCGTCCCATACGTGCGTCTGGTAGAGGTCGATGTGGTCGGTGCCGAGGCGCCGCAGGCTCGCCTCGACCGCCGACACGATGTGCTTGCGGCTCAGACCGCCCGCGTTCGGCGCCTCGCCCATGGTCGCGAACACCTTGGTGGCGATGACGAGTTCGTCCCTGCGGCGGCCCTTGAGCCAGCGGCCGAGGATCTCCTCGGACACACCGCGCCCGTACATGTCGGCCGTGTCGATGAAGGTGCCGCCCGCCTCCGTGAACGCGTCCAGCATGCGGTGCGACGTCGCCTCGTCGGCCCCGCTGCCGCACATCATCGCGCCGAAGCACAGCTCGCTGACGCGCAGTCCGGTCCGGCCGAGAAAACGCTGTTTCATGATCCGCCTCCCCTTGGTCGACCCTCAAGATAGGGGCTCCGTACGCGATTCAGGGGTTCGTGCGCACCGCGGTGCTAGGCCGAGGCGAGTACCGCGCACGACTCGGCAGGCAGCCGCAGCACCCCGTCGGCGCCGGGCGGCTCGACCGGATCCCACGCGGCGAGCACTCGCACGCGGCGAGCGCCCAGCGGGATGGCGACGGGCTCCTTGCCGAGGTTCACGGCGACCCGCACGTCCCCGCGCCGCACCGCGAACCAGCGGGCCCCTTCGTCGTAGGCGACCCGGACCGCGGCCAGGTCGGGGTCGGTGAGGTCGCCGCGGGCGCGCCGCAGGGCGATCAGCTCGCGGTGCCAGGCGAGCAGCCGCGCGTGGTGGCCGTCCGCCGCCTCGGCCCAGTCGAGGCAGGACCGCTCACGGGTCCCGTGGTCCTGGGGATCGGGTATGTCCTCCTCGGCCCAGCCGTGCGCCGCGAACTCCCGCCGCCTGCCCCGGCGCACGGCCTCGGCGAGCTCGGGGTCGGTGTGGTCGGTGAAGAACTGCCAGGGCGTGGAGGCGCCCCACTCCTCGCCCATGAACAGCATCGGCGTGAAGGGGCTCGTCAGGGTGAGTGCGGCCGCGCAGGCCAGCAGCCCGGGGGAGAGGGAGGCCGAAAGGCGGTCCCCCTGCGCGCGGTTGCCGACCTGGTCGTGGGTCTGCGCATAGCCGAGGAAGCGGTAGGCGGGCGTCCGCGCGCGGTCCACGGGGCGGCCGTGGGCACGGCCGCGGAAGGACGAGTACGTCCCGTCGTGGAAGAAGCCGCGCGTCAACGTCTTGCCGAGCGCGGCAAGCGGGGCCCGCGCGAAGTCCTCGTAATAGCCCTGCGACTCACCGGTGAGCGCGGTGTGCAGCGCGTGGTGGAAGTCGTCGTTCCACTGTGCCTGCATGCCGAGGCCGCCGCCCGCGCGCGGGGTGACGACCCTCGGGTCCCCGAGGTCCGACTCGGCGATCAGGGACAGCGGTCTGCCGAGCTCGGCGGCCAAGGAGTCCACGGCGGCGGAGAGTTCCTCCAGGAAGTGGCACGCGCGCGTGTCCCGCAGCGCGTGCACCGCGTCAAGGCGCAGGCCGTCGATCCGGTAGTCGCGCAGCCAGGCCAGGGCGCTGCCGATCAGATACGCGCGCACCTCGTCCGAGCCGGGCGCGTCCAGGTTGACCGCGGCGCCCCAGGGCGTCTGGTGCGTCTCCGTGAAGTAGGGCCCGAACGACGGCAGGTGGTTGCCGGACGGGCCGAGGTGGTTGTGGACCACGTCCAGGACGACACCGAGCCCGAGCGCGTGCGCCGCGTCGACAAAGCGCTTCAGGGCCTCGGGGCCGCCGTACGGCTCGTGGACCGCCCACAGCGACACCCCCTCGTACCCCCAGCCGTACCGCCCGGGGAAGGGGCACAGCGGCATCAGCTCCACATGCGTGACGCCGAGCTCCGCGAGGTGCCCGAGCCGGTCGGCCGCCGCGTCGAGCGTGCCTTCGCGTGTGTACGTCCCCACATGCAGCTCGTACAGGACCGCGTCCCGCACGCCGCGCCCCGCCCAGGGCGTGCGCCACGCGTACCGGTCGTGGTCGACGACGGCGCTGAGCCCGTCGGGCCCGTCCGGCTGGCGCCGCGAGCGCGGGTCGGGCAGGACGGGGCCGCCGTCCAGCGAGAAGCCGTAGCGCGCGCCGTCCTCGGCGTCCGCCTCCGCGGTCCACCACCCCGCGCGGTCGCCGTCGCGCTCCAACGCGCGCGTGGCGCCCGCACACTCCAGCGTGACCCGCTCCGCCTCCGGCGCCCACACCTCGAACTTCACCGACAGTTCCCCCTTGTCCGCAGTCCGTCACACCGTGCGTCCCATGGTGCGTCAGAAACGGCCGTTCCGTGGGGCGAAGAGATCGATCGGCCCTGCTCCGGCCGTTTCTGGACACCCGGGGCGCGCTTGCCCGACAATCTCCTGGTGACATCCTCTTTCGAGTTCTCCACGCACCCCGCTCGGGTCACGGACGCCGAGCGCGACCGCGCGCTGGACGCACTCAAGGAGGGTGCGGCCGTCGGCAGGCTCTCGCACGACACGTTCCTGCGCCGCATGGAGCTCGTGCTCGCCGCCCGCAGGCCCGACGAACTGGCCGCCCTCACCGCCGATCTGCGCTCCGAGGGACGCTGGACGCGGATGGTGCTCGGCAGCGTCGGCGCGGTCTCCGGGTTCACGATGAAGCTGCGCAGGGCCTGGCAGGCCGAGCGCCTCCCCAAGCTGCTCCTGCCGGCGCCGGACAATCCGTACCCGCTGCGGATCGGCCGCGACCCGGCCAACGGCCTGCGGCTCAGCCACGACACGGTCTCCCGGGTGCACGCCGAGCTGAGCCGCCAGGGCGGCATGTGGGTGCTGCGCGACCTCGGCTCGACCAACGGCACGTCCGTGAACGGCCGCAGGGTGATCGGCGCCGCCCTCGTCCAGGACGGCGATCTGGTGAGCTTCGGCCGGATGGCCTTCAGACTCGCCGTGAGCTGATCCCGTTCGAGTGAGTCCGGGTGGGCAAGGGGCCCCACTGTGTCGATGGATGCAGGGGCGTGGGTGAACCGCCCGCGCGCACCCCGAGCTCAAGGAACACGGTGACGGTCATGGCCAGGACGGTACGGAACGCTCTGCTCGCGGCGGCGGCCGCGGGAACCCTGCTCGCCGGGGGCGCGACCACGGCGACGGCACAGGCCTCCGCCGAGCAGGAGTTCCCCGGCAACTGGCTGTACGTGGCTGTCATGCAGGGCGAGGACGCCTTCGGTGACGTGGACGGCACGATGCTGCGCTGCGGCAAGGGCGGTCGCGGCGGCAGCCACCCCGAGGCAGCCAAGGCCTGTCGTCAACTCGCCCGCGCGGGCGGCGACATCAACAAGATCCCGCACCGGGACACGCCCTGCACCATGATCTACAAGCCGGTGACGGCCGCCGCGTACGGCATGTGGAACGGCCGCCGCGTCGCGTACGTGAAGAACTTCCCCAACGCGTGCGTGATGGGCGCCCACACGGGCTCGGTCTTCAAGCTGTCGTAAGCGCCGCGGCAAGTCCTCCTCACGCGCGCGTGCGATCCAGGTCGGACTGCACGCGCGCGTGGCGCGCGGCGGCGACCGTCGTGCGCGACTGGTGCTCCACCTGGTGCTCAAGGGGCACCCAACGGGCCCTGAACCGCTCCGCGAACGCCTCGCTCCACTGCGTCACCAGCTGTTCGAGACGCGGCGCCGCCCGGTCTCCCGCCTCGTCCAGGACCCGCAGCAGCATCGCGGCCGCCCGCAGCGGCAGCCGTCTGCCGAAGGCGTCGACGCTCCCGATGTACGCCATGCTGGTGCCCGCGGGCGGCAGCCGCCCCCAGTCGTCGGCGAGGCCCGGCACCAGGGAGAGCGCCCAGCGCCCCGCCCGCAGCAGCGGACCGTCCACGCCGGGCAGCCGCGGCAGGGCCTCGTCCAGGATCTCCTCGACGAGCCGCGTGTCCCGTCTGAGCCGCCGCGCGAACGTCCGCATCGCCCGCACCGGCGCCGGATGCGCCGCGGGGTCGTCGACCAGGTCGCTCGCCCACATCGGCACCTCGACGATCGCGGTACGGCCGCCGTAGCGGTGGGCGTGGTGCCAGGTGGTGAGCCGGGCGTCCTCGGGCAGGCTCGGATAGGCCGCGTCCGTGTCCGGCCCCGGCAGCACATGGATCCCTGGCCCCGACACCGGCCAGCCCGCGGCGTCGGACGCCCCCGTCTCCACCGGGATGTGCAGTTCGGCCGCAGACTTGGCGAACGGCTCAGCCAGACCGGGGATGTCCTTCGTCAGCTGCACCCAGCTGCCGCCCAGGTCGGTGCCGTGCAGGGACACCTGCAAGTAGGGCCGCAGTTCGTCGATGACGCCGGTCAGGGCGCGGGTCTCGGGCGGCAGCCGGTCGGGCGGCAGCACGGAGGGCGACCACTCCGGCTGCTCCGGGGCCGCGGGGCGGAAGAAGTTCCGGTGGTAGTCCAGGAGCGTGCGGGGCGCGGGCGTGCGGTGCAGGCTCGCGCCGTCCGGGTCCGCGCAGAGCAGGAAGTGCCAGGAGGTGTCGGAGCGCAGGCGCCGGTCGCGCAGGGTCCGCTCGGCGAGGTGCAGGAGCGTCGAGCCGCCGGTCGGTTCGTTGGCGTGCGCGCCCGCGACGACCAGGACGGCGCGCCGTGCCCTGCCCACGGACAGCAGGTGCAGCGGTCGGCCCGCGCGCGAGACGCCCACCTGGCGCAGAGTGCCCAGGTCGGGTCGGTGAGCTGCCAACTGCCGTGCAGAGGTGATGAGTTCGGGCACACTGGGATAGCGCTGCACCGCCAGTTGGCTCACCCCCGCCTGGTCCGTCACTGAGGCCATCGCAGTACGCCACGCCCCGGGGGAGGTGTCAAGGTCGCGCACGGGGGCGGCACCCCGACGTGCGTCACCCGTACGGGCGTACGGAACCTGCGGCGCGGCCCCCGCGGTGGTCGTCTTGAACACACCCGCGCGGCTCCTCGCCGCGCCGACGCACAGGTGGGAGCCCCGCGGTGCGCTGCATTCCCGTCCCGCCGGACGGTCCGACATCCACGGCTCCGCCGCGGCATTCCCTGCCCCGGGACGTGCCGCCCGGCGTGCGCACGCGCGATGGCTCCCCCGGTGCGCGGGAAGCCCCGCGTCGCGAAGTCCTCCACCACGAAGCCCCGCGTCGCGCCGCCCCCGCAAAGGCCCCGTCCGCCTCGCGGGACGGCCTTGTCCGCGGCGGTGCCCTCGCGGCGTCCGGCAGGCCCGACGCGGGAACCGGGCGGCGGCGCAGGCTGCCCGCGCCCAGCCTCCTCTCACCCGGCGTCGCCCTGGACCCGTACCCGCTGTACCGACTGCTCCGCGAGGACTTCCCGCTGGTGCGCGACGAGGCCTTCGGGGCATGGCTGGTCAGCCGGTACAGCGACGTGCGCGGCGTCCTCGCGCGGCCCCGGCTCGTCGCGCCGCCGCCGGGCAGGACCCTCGCACACATGGAGGGCGCCACGCACCGCGCGCACCGCGCCCTGGTCGAGCCCGCGCTGCGCGGCCGCGCCGTCGCCGCCCTGGCCGCGGGGATCTCCCGCACCGCCTACGTCCTGGCCCGCCGCGTCGCCGTCCGCCACGAGGCCGATCTCGTCGCGGAGTTCTGCCAGTGGCTGCCCGCCGCCGCGGCCGTCGCCGCCCTCGGCCTGCCCTGCGAGGACGCCGCCCGCGTCCACGCCTGGTGCCGCGAAGGCCTCACCCATCTCGGCGGTCACCACCGCGAACTGGATGCCTGTCTGCGCCCCCACATGGCGCGGCGGCGGGCCCACCCCGGCGACGACCTGCTCTCCGTGCTGTGCACCGCCGAGGTCGCGGGGCGGCCCCTTTCCGACGAGGCCGTGACCGGCCTCGTGGGCTCGCTGCTCGGCGGGGGCGGCGAGACCACCGCGCTCGCGCTCGCCTCGTTCCTCGCCAACCTCCTCGACCACCCGCGCCAGTTGGCCCTGGTCCGCGAGCGGCCCGAGCTGATCCCCGCGGCCTGGGCGGAGTCCCTGCGCCGCGACCCGCCCGCTCCCGTGGTGCTGCGCCGCGCGCTCCGACCGGTCGCCGTGGCGGGCGTCCCGCTGCCCGCGGGCGCGAGGGTGGCGTGCCTGGTCGGCTCCGCGGGCCGCGACCCCGCGCGGTTCGCCGACCCCGACCGCTACGACGTCTTTCGCGCGGACCGGGGCCATCTCGCGTTCGGCGCGGGCCGCCACGCCTGCCTCGGCGCCGAACTCGCGGCAGGCGTCGCCGAGTACGGGGTCCGTGCCCTGCTCGACGCCCTGCCGGGACTGCGCTGGGCACCGGGCTTCAGGCCGAAGGGGCAGGGGCTGCTGACCCGCGGCCCGCGGACGCTTCTCGTACGTCCCGGGTGAGCCGGTCTCCTGAGAGTGCGGCCCTATGAGACCCGCTCCAGGAGGGCCACCGGCGACTCGGCGAAAAGCTCCTCCACGCGCGTGTGCCCGCCGAACTCCCGCTCCGGAGAGAGCAGATCGGTCCACCGTCCCTCCGGGAGCACGAGCTCCGTCTCGCGCCAGCCACCCGCGTCGGCCAGGCGCAGGGACAGCCGCGTCACCGCCACCACGACGTCTCCGGAGCGCGTGAACGCGACACAGTGCGCGGCGCCGGGACCCTCGACGTCCAGCGGCTCGTACGTCGCGGCGCCGCCGAACAGCTCCGGACGCCGCCCCCGCAGCCGCAGCGCCGCCGCGGTGAGCGCCAGCTTCTCCTCCGAGAGGTCCCAGCGCTCCCGCTGTGTGTCGAGCCGCTCCAGGACGTGCGGCTGGAAGCGCGCGGGCCGTCGGTTGTCCGGGTCGACCAGGGCGCGGTACTCGCCCTCCGTGCCCTGGTAGATGTCCGGCACCCCGGGCATCGTCAGATGCAGGAGCGCCGCCCCGAGGACGTTCGCCCGCACATGGGGGCCCAGCTCGCGCGCGAAGGCCGCCACCGCGTACAGCGGCGGCCCGCACGGCCCCGCGTCCACGAACGCCTCCACCGCCTTCTCGTACGCCTCGTTGGGCTCGGTCCAGCTGGTGTGCAGGCCCGCCTCGCGCACGTGCTTCAGGAGGGCGTTCTGCAGCCGCGCGTCGTAGGGGAAGCCGAAGCCGACCGCCGTCTGCCAGGCGGCCCACGCCAGTTGGGGGTCGGGCGCGCAGGTGCCGCCCACGCGTGCGGTCTGCTCGGTCAGCTCGACGAGCAGGTCCGCCCACCGGCCGGGGCACTGCGTCAGGACGGAGATACCCGCCCGCACATCGGCGCTGCGCTTGGTGTCGTGGGTCGTCAAGACCGTGCCCGAGTAGGGCCAGTCGCGCTGCACGCGCGCGCAGTACGCGTGGAACTCCTCCACGGGCACCGCGGGACGCTCGGGCGCCCCGCCCACCTCCGCCGCCGAGAGGAGCGGCGCGTGCCGGTAGAACGCGGTGTCCTCGACGGCCTTGGCGTGCAGCGCGGACGCCGTCTGCGCGAACCGCGCGCGGAACTCCTCGACCGCGGCTGAGACCGTGGCCGAGACCGCGGTCGACACCGCCGCCGAGCCCTCGCCGTTCCGCCCCAGCGCCAAGTCCCTTACGACATCGACCGCCTGGGCCTCCTCGGGCACGCCGAAGGACGCCCGTGCCTCCTCGGCGGCGCGGACGGTGAGCACCGTCTCCGGAGCGGCGCCCCCGGACACGTACGGCCGGTAGACGGGCACCCGCACGAGCAGTTCCCGCAGCGCGGTGCGCAGCGCCCACGGCGCGTGGTCGCGCAGGGCGGGATCCGCCGCGCAGATCGCCGTCGCCACGCGCGCGAGGCGGTCGACCTCGGCGGCCAGTTCGTGCGTGACGACCTTGTACGCGGCGCGGCGCACCGTCGCGCCCCAGTCGCCGCCCCGGTCGGTGGGGGGCGCGGCGAACCGCCGGTACTGGCCGAGGAGTTCACCGGCGCCCGCGGGGTCGGTGAAGACTCCGTCGACGTGGCGCAGGGCGTCGTATCCGGTGGTGCCCGCCACCGGCCAGGCCGCGGGCAGGTGTTCGCCGTCGGCGAGGATCTTCTCGACGACCGTCCAGCGGCCGCCGGTCGCCTCGTGCAGCCGCTGGAGGTATGCCCCCGGGTCCGCGAGGCCGTCGGGGTGGTCGACGCGCAGCCCCTCGACGACGCCCTCGCGCAGCAGCTGCAGGATCTTCCCGTGGGTGGCCTCGAACACCTCGGGGTCCTCGACGCGCACCGCCATGAGGTCCGAAATGGTGAAAAACCGGCGGTAGTTGAGCTCCGTGCGGGCGAGCCGCCACCAGGACAGGCGGTACCACTGCGCGTCGAGGAGTTCCGGCAGCGGCAGCTCCTCGGTGCCCTCTCGGATCGGGAAGGCGTGCTCGTGGTAGCGCAGGACCTGCCCGTCGACCCGCAGCCGCCCCAGCTCGTCGCCGACCCTGCCGCCGAGGAAGGGCAGCAGGACGCGTCCGCCGCCCGCCTCCCAGTCGACGTCGAACCAGCGCGCGTACGGCGATCGGGGGCCCTCGCGCAGCATCTCCCACAGGGCGTGGTTGTGGCGCGGCACCGCCGCCATGTGGTTCGGCACGATGTCCACGACCAGGCCGAGCCCGGACTGCCGGGCCACGCGGGACAGCGACCGCAGGCCGTCCTCGCCGCCCAGTTCGTCCCGCACGCGCGCGTGGTCCACGACGTCGTACCCGTGCGTCGAGCCCGGGACGGCCTCGAGCACCGGCGACAGGTGCAGGTGCGAGACACCGAGCGAGGCGAGATGGGGAACGGCCGCCTCGGCGGCCGCGAAGGTGAAGTCCGGCTGCAGCTGCAGCCGGTAGGTGGCGGTGGGCGGGGCCGGCACCGCGGGCCCGGAGCGCTCCGGCGTCATGCGCGTCATGCGAACGTACGTACCCGCCTGGGCGGCTTTCGTGCCATCGACTCATGCGTGTCCGCGCCAAGGCGTCGCTAGCTTCGAACGATGGCCGAGAACACATGGGACGCGTACCGCACAGTGCTCCGGATGACCGGGGCTCCGCTGCCCGTCATCTCCTTCTTCGGCAGGCTCCCCGTGGCCATGATCCAGTTCGGCAGCGTGCTCCTGGTGACCGAGACCAGCGGCTCGCTGGCCACCGGCGGGATCGTCGCCTGCGCGCTCGCGCTCGGCCAGGTGACGCTCGGCCCCTTCGTCGGACGCCTCGCGGACCGGCACGGCCAGCGCCCCGTGGTGCTCGCCTTCTCGCTCGTCAACGCCCTGGCCATCGCCGTGTACACCCTCGGCGCGGTCGTCGGCCTGCCCACGCCCGCCCTCGCCGCCCTGGGGGTGCTCGCGGGCGCCACCATCCCGGGGATCGGCCCGCTCGCCAGGGCCCGCGTCGTCCCGCTGGTCCGCGCCAAGGGCGGCGACGACCGGCTCGCGGGCACCGTGCTGTCCCTGGAGAGCACCATGGACGAGCTGTCCTTCGTGCTCGGCCCCGCCCTGGTGGGACTCGCGTCCGTGGCGGGCCACCCGGCGTACGCCTTCTGGGCGGCCGCGCTCCTGGTCGCCCTCTGCGGGACAGGCTTCGCGCTGCACCCCACGGCGCGCGCCACCGGTACGGCGCCCCGGAGCGAGGCACGCGCGCGTGGGCGGCGCCCGCGGCTGCCGCGCTCGGTGTACGTGGTGCGCGTGGGCCTGCTCTTCCTGGGCGTGCTGCTCGGCGCGTGCGGGGCGGGGATCACCGCGCTGACCCAGGAGCTGGGGCAGCCGGGGCAGGCCGGGCTCGTCTATGCCGCGATGGGCGTCATGAGTGCCGTCACCGGTCTCTCCATGGCCGCACTGCCCGAGCGCTTCGGACTGCTCGCGCGCTGGCGGGTGGCGACGGCGGCCGCGGCGCTCCTCGCGCTGCCCCTGGTGTGGACGGACAGCCTGACGGGCCTCTACGTGATGGTCACCCTCTTCGGTGCGATCTTCGCCCCGAACCTCATCACGGGCTTCGCGCTGACCGAGCGGGCCGTGCCGCCGCGGCGGCTCGCCGAGGGCATGACGTTCGCGTCGAGCGCCTTCGTGGGCGGCCAGGCGGTGACGCTCGCGGGGGCGGGGCGCCTCGCGGAGTCGCACGGCGCGGGGGCGGCGTTCGCGCTCGGCAGCGCGGCGGCCGCCGTCGCGTTCGTGATCGCCCTGATCGCCCGCCACGAGCGACCCCAGGAGCCGCCGCGCGAGCAGCAGCCCCATGCCGAGGCCACCACCCAGTCGCCCCGCGCCGGAGCCTCCACCAAGTCGCCCCGCACCACCGTCAAGCAGGACGCCGCCGTCACGCCGGACGCTGCAGCACCGTGAGACTCCGGTCGGCCAGCGTGAGCCGGTCGCCCGCCCGCACCTTCGCCGGATCCGGCGGCACCCCGTCCTCGTGCGCCGTGTCGACCACGAGCTCCCACTGCCGGCCGTGGTTGACCGGCACCACGAACTCCAGGGGCTCCGGCGAGGCGTTGAACATCAGCAGGAACGAGTCGTCGCTGATGCGCTCGCCGCGCTGCCCCGGCTCCGAGATGGCGTTGCCGTTCAGGAAGACGCTCAGCGCCCGCGCGTGCGAGGCGCTCCAGTCGTCCTCCCGCATCTCCTCGCCCTCCGGGGTGAACCAGGCGATGTCGGACAGTTCGTCGTGCGTGCCCTGGACCGGGCGGCCGTGGAAGAACCGGCGCCTGCGGAAGACCGGGTGGTCGCGCCGCAGCATCGCCATCGCGCGCGTGAAGGCCAGTTGCGCGCTCTCGCCGTCCGGCCAGTGCACCCACGCCAGTTCGTTGTCCTGGCAGTACACGTTGTTGTTGCCGCCCTGCGTCCGTGCGAACTCGTCGCCGTGGCTGAGCATCGGCACGCCCTGGGAGAGCATCAGGGTGGCGATGAAGTTCCGCATCTGGCGCTCGCGCAGGGCCAGCACGTCCGGGTCGTCGCTCTCGCCCTCGACGCCGCAGTTCCAGGAGCGGTTGTGGCTCTCGCCGTCCTGGTTGTCCTCGCCGTTGGCTTCGTTGTGCTTGTCGTTGTACGCGACGAGGTCGTGCAGGGTGAAACCGTCGTGGCAGGTGGTGAAGTTGATCGACGCCAGGGGGCGCCGCCCGTCGTCCTGGTAGAGGTCGGAGGAGCCGGTGAGCCGGGACGCGAACTCCGCCAGCGTGCGTGGCTCGCCGCGCCACAGGTCGCGCACCGTGTCGCGGTACATGCCGTTCCACTCGGTCCACAGGGGCGGGAAGTTGCCCACCTGATAGCCGCCCTCGCCGACGTCCCAGGGCTCGGCGATCAGCTTCACCTGGCTGACCACCGGGTCCTGCTGCACGAGGTCGAAGAAGGACGAGAGCCGGTCCACCTCGTGGAACTGGCGCGCGAGGGTGGCCGCGAGGTCGAAGCGGAACCCGTCCACGTGCATGTCCGTGACCCAGTGCCGCAGCGAATCCATGATCATCTGTAGGACGTGCGGCGAGCGCATCAGGAGCGAATTGCCCGTCCCCGTGGTGTCCATGTAGTAGCGGGGGTCGTCCATGAGGCGGTAGTACGAGGCGTTGTCCAGGCCCTTGTAGGAGAGCGTCGGGCCCAGGTGGTTGCCCTCGGCCGTGTGGTTGTAGACGACGTCGAGGATCACCTCGATGCCGGCCTCGTGCAGCGCCTTCACGGCCTGCTTGAACTCCAGGACCTGCTCGCCCCGGTCGCCCCAGGAGGCGTACGCGTTGTGGGGGGCGAAGAAGCCGATGGTGTTGTAGCCCCAGTAGTTGTTCAGGCCCATGTCCACCAGGCGGTGGTCGTTCACGAACTGGTGGACCGGCATCAACTCCAGGGCGGTGACGCCCAGTTCGGAGAGGTGCTCGATGACCGCGGGGTGCGCGAGCGCCGCGTACGATCCGCGCAGATCGTCCGGAAGATCCGGGTGCAGCATCGTCAGGCCCTTCACATGGGCCTCGTAGATCACCGTCTCGTGGTACGGCGTGCGGGGCGGCCGGTCGTCGCCCCAGTCGAAGTACGGATTGACCACCACCGACGTCATCATGTGCGGCGCCGAGTCCAGGTCGTTGCGCTCGCCGGGCTCGTCGAAGTGGTAGCCGTACACCTCCTCGCCCCAGTCGACGCGCCCGCTGACCGCGCGCGCGTACGGATCGAGCAGCAGCTTCGCGGAGTTGCAGCGGTGCCCCTGCGAGGGGTCGTAGGGGCCGTGCGCCCGGAAGCCGTAGCGCTGTCCGGGCATGATGCCGGGCAGATACGCGTGCCGCACGAAGGCGTCGGACTCGCGCAGCTCGACGGCCACCTCCGAACCGTCGTCGTGGAGCAGGCACAGCTCCACGCGCTCTGCGGCCTCGGAGAAGACCGCGAAATTCGTGCCGGCTCCGTCGTACGTGGCACCTAAGGGGTACGCCTGTCCAGGCCAGACCTGCATGAATACGACTCTTCCACTAACGCCCCCTCGGGTTGGGGCCACTTTGGCCAGAGTCTCCCCGAAAGTGGGGCAACCACCCAGGAGTTGAACCCGTCTAACCGTCTGACCACATACTCGGTATGCCCACGAATGGGGCGCCAGGGGAGTAGGGGGAGTAAGTGCGACAGATAGTCAGACGCCACCTCGGAAAGGTGGTGGCGGGCGTGGCGTGCGTGGCGGCCGCGACCGCCGTGCTGGTGGGCGTCAATCTGCCGGGATCGGAGGCAGGCGGCTCGGGGGACCGCCAGGCCAACGCGGCAGCGGCGAAGCAGGACGCCGTCGCCAAGGACGGCGTCGTGGAGGCCGCGCCCGAGGAGGGCGAGAAGGGGATCGGCAGCGACCCGCTGACCGACGAGGAGATCGAGCGCGCCGAGAAGGCGTCGGTTTCGGGCCAGATGCGTTCCAGCGCCCGCGACGTCGAGGGGGACCGCGGCCCGCAGCTGCTGTCCACGAACCTCAGTGAGCCGGAGCCGAGCGACAGCGGCGCCGCGGCCCCGCGCAGGGCCGAAGTCGTGTACTACGACTACAAGAAGGACGCCGTCATCACCAAGACGGTCAATCTGGAGACCGGCAAGGTGGACGACACCGCCACCGCGCAGAACGTCCAGCCGCCGCCCAGCCAGGAAGAGCTCGCCGAGGGCGCCAGGCTGCTGATCGCCGACCAGCTCGGCAAGGGCCTGAAGAAGGACTTCAAGCACGCCACGGGCAAGGCGCTGACCAACCCGGACCAGCTGCAGCTGAGCGGGATGGTCTTCCGCAAGGAGACCGTCGAGCGCGTGCCGTCCAGCCTCACCGAGTGCGGCAAGCACCGGTGCCTCCAGGTCGTCACCAAGGTCAAGAGCGGACCGTGGATCGACACGCGGTCCCTCGTCGTCGACCTGAGCACCCGCACCGTGGGCCGCCTCGGCTGATTCCAGCCTTCCGCGCTCGACACCACACATCAACTTCTCCTCGTACGAGGGAGTTCACTCCGCAATGCACGTCAACAGACTTTCGCGCGCCCGCAAGAGGGTCACCATGGCCCTCGCGGTCTCCGCGCTCCTCGGCGGCACCGTCATGACCACCGCGGGTCCCGCCTCCGCCACCCCCCGAGCCGCTCCTCCCAAGGCCCCCGCGGCCGCGGCCGACTGCAGCGACGCCTACAAGATCGAGCAGACCGTCGACGGCGGCACGACCTGGCGCATGTGCTGGCACTACAACACCCTCTCCGGCCTGATCCTCGACAAGATCAGCTATCAGCCGAAGGGCGAGGCCAAGCCGATACCCGTCCTCACCAGTGCCCGCCTCGCGCAGGTTCATGTCCCCTACGACGACGGCGAGGCCGAGTACGACGACGTCACCGGCACCGACTTCGGCCAGGCCCTGCAGAACCTCAACCCCGGCGAGTGTCCCGGCGGCACCATCAAGACCGTCAAGGTCCCGCACCGGGGCAACGTGAAGGGCCTGTGCACCACCACGCGCGCGCGTGGGCACGCGTACCGCCTCAACGACGACGAGTCCACCGGCGGCACCGGCAAGGTCTACACCGGCCAGGGCAAGGACCTGCTCGTCTACACCGTGAACAAGGCCTCCTGGTACGAGTACATCACCGAGTGGCGGTTCTCCTCGGACGGCACCATCACCTCCCAGGTCGGCGCGACGGGCAGCCTCTCCCCGTACGACTACGACGGCGGCGACAGTCGCGGCTGGCCCATCGGCAAGGGCGACCAGGCCAAGGCCGAGAGCCACGCGCACAACGTCTTCTGGCGGCTCAACTTCGGCCTCGACGGCTCCCCGAAGGCCAAGGTCGAGCAGTACGACTCCAAGGTCACCCCGCCCACCGGCGACGGCAGCCCGACCACCAAGACCACCCGCACCAAGGTCACCAAGGAGCTCGCGGGCGACCGCAAGGACATGCGCTGGTGGCGCGTGGTCAGCGGGGCCGGCAAGAACAAGGACGGCCACCCCCGTTCGTACGAGATCGTGCCGGGCCCCAGCAACAAGCACGCAGGCCGGGAATTCACCAAGCACGACGTGTACTTCACCCAGTACAAGAAGTGCGAGCAGTACGCGAGCAACAACCCCGGCTGCCCCAACGGCACCCCGGACAGCGTCGACAAGTGGGTGAACGGCCAGAGCCTCACGCACCCGGTCACCTGGGTGCACATCGGCTTCCACCACATCGCCCGTGACGAGGACCAGCAGCCCATGCCGGTCCACTGGCAGGGCTTCTCGCTCGCCGCGCGCGACGTCACCGCTATGAGCCCGCTCACTCCGCAGGACCTCGCGAACCAGAACGGCCAGCCGCCGCTGGGTGGTTGAGAAACCACCCTTCCCATCGGGCTGCACCGCCGGCCGCTCCCGGAGTACCCTTCCTTGATCGTTGACCGGGGGAGTGCTCGGGGGAGCGGAAGGCGGGTGCGCGGGTGAGCTCGGGTGGGCGGGAGCTGCCCCCTGGTGACGAGGGTCACGAGGGGAGCTCCGCGGACGTTCCACCCGGAGCGGTGTCCCTGGCACGGCCGATGGAGATGGGATCCCAGATCGGACCCGAACTGGACTGGGACGCCGACGCCTGGCGCGAGGTCCGTACGCGCGCGCAGCGCGCCGGGCGGGCCTACATCTGGCTGAATCTGGTGGAACAGCGGCTGCGCGCTGTCGTGGCCGCTGTTCTGCGTCCCGTCTACGAACCCGTCCACGCCGACGACTGGGTCGTCGCCGCCGCGGGCCCCGCCGGGCAGGAGTGGGTCCAGCGGGCCGTCGCCGTACGCGAGGTGAGCCGCCGCAAGGGCTATCTGCTCGACCCGGCCGACGACAACGTCCTCAGCTTCCTCACGCTGCCGCAGCTGCGCGAGCTGATGGTGCAGCACTGGCCGTGCTTCGAGCCCTACCTCGACGACCGGCGCGACGTCGAACTGGCCCTGGACGAGCTGGAGGTCACCCGCAACGTCGTCTCCCGCAACCGCGCCCTGTCCGAGACGGTCCTTGCCCAGGCCGAACGGGCCTCGGCCAGGCTCCTGGACATACTCGGCGCGGGCACGGACACACCCTCCGCGCGGCGCCTGCCCGTCGACGCCGTCGAGGATCTCGTCGGTGACCGGTACGCGGACGTGGTCGGCGTGCACTCCGACCGCGTACGGCTGCTGCGGCAGTTCCCCGCCGAGGACCTCTTCGGCGGCGCCCGCCGCCTCGACGCGATCGGCATAGGCCTCAACCTCCTCGTGCAGAACTTCTCCGGGCGCCGGCTCGTCCGGCTAGCCGAGTCCGGCTGCCGGGTGCGGCTGCTCTTCCTCAACCCGGCCAGCAGCGCGGTCAAGCGCAGGGAGCGGGAACTGGGCATCAAGAAGGGCGAGTTGAGCCGCTCCGTCGAGATGAACATCCTGCACATGCGCCGGGTGCGGGCCCGCCTGCGCGACCCGGGGGCCTTCGAGATCCAGGTCTTCGACGAGACGCCGCGCTTCACCGCGTACCTGGTCGACGGGGACGGGGCGGACGGCATCGCGGTCGTGCAGACGTATCTGCGCAGGACCCGGGGGATGGAGGCGCCGGTGCTCGTGTTGCGGGGCGGCGGCCGGGTGGTGCGGCCGGGCGACTCGGGCGAGGGCGGGCTCTTCTCGACGTACCGCGAGGAGTTCGAGCTGGCGTGGGCGGACTCGCGGCCGGTGTCGTGACCTGCCGCGGCCCGCGCGGGACGCCTGGGGGCGGGTGAACCGGAAGGCGGCCCTCGGATTGTCAGTGGCGCATGGGATCGTGGTGGTCACTGGGGGAAAGCACCACGAAGAAGGGGGCGGCCATGGGCTGGCACCGGGAGCTGCTGATCGGTTTCGACCTGGAGACCACGGGGACGGACCCGGGCGAGGCACGCATCGTCACGGGGGCGGTGATCGAGGTCAAGGCGGGCGAGACGCTGGGCCGCCGCACCTGGCTCGCGGACCCGGGCGTCCCGATCCCCGCCGAAGCGGTGGCCGTGCACGGCATCACGAACGAGCGAGCGACCGCCGACGGCAGGCCCGCCGCCGAGGTCGCGGACGCCCTCGCGGACGTCCTGACCTCGTACTGGCAGTCGGGCGTCCCGGTCGTCGCGTACAACGCGGTCTTCGACCTGAGCCTGCTCTCCGCGGAGCTGCGGCGGCACGGCCTGCCGTCCCTGAGCGACCGCCTCGGCGGCATCGACCCGGGCCCGGTCGTCGATCCGTACACGATCGACCGCTCGGTGGACCGCTACCGCAGGGGCAAGCGGAACCTCGCGGCGGTCTGCGAGGAGTACGGCGTGGCTCTGGAGTCCGCCCACGACGCAGCGGCCGACGCCCAGGCCGCCGCGAGTCTCGCCTGCGCGATAGCCGACCGCCACCCCAAGATCGCCGCCCTCGGCCCGGCGGAACTGCACCGCCGCCAGGTCGGGTGGTACGCGGAGTGGGCGGCGGACTTCCAGAACTTCCTCCGGAAGAAGGGGAACGAGGGGGCGGTGGTGGAGGGGGAGTGGCCCCTCCGGACGGTGAGCTGACAGTCTCCGCTGCTACCGCTGTGGGCAGGCGTGCCGCAGGGGCGGCACGGGTGGGCCCAGCCCAACGCTGCCGGGCACCGGTGGACCAGGCGTTCAGACGTTCAGAAGGGATACCAGCGCACCTCGGCGTCCCCGTCCCGCAGGGACGCCACCCTGCGCCGGAACTCCGCCAAGGCCTTCGGATTGCTGGCCGCGTGCTGCGCGACCCACGCGCAGCTGGCGGTCTCCCGGGCGCCCCGCAACACCGCGCACCCCTCCCACTCCCGCACATCCCACCCGTACTCCGACACGAATCCGTCGTACGCCTCCGGCGAGAGCCCGTACCGATCACGGGACAGCGCCATGACGACCAGATCGTGCTCCCGCAGGTCGAAGGAGAAGGTCTCCAGATCCACGAGCACGGGCCCGTCCGGACCGACCAGGACATTGCGCGGCAGCGCATCGCCATGGATCGGACCCGGCGCAAGACGCGGGACCAACGCCGCGGCGGCGGAGGCGAAGCCGTCCCTCCGCTCCCGCAGGTACTCCGCGTCGGCCGGATCGATCGCGTCGCCCGCGAGCCGCAGCCAGCGCTCCACCCCGCCGAGCAGTTCACGGCGCGGCAGTTCGAAGGAGGGGGATTCCAGTGCGTGGACGAGACGGAGCAGCGCGGCGAGGTCACGCGGCTCGGCCGGCCGCACGGCGTCGGGAAGCCGGTGCCAGAGCGTCACCGGATGACCGTCCACGAGCCGGGCCTTGGGCTCGGCGGCCCGTACCGCGGGGACGCCCGCCTGTTCCAGCCACTGCGCGACGTCCAGCTCGCGCCGCGCCCGGTCCAGGAGTTCAGGGGCTCCGCGGCCGACCTTGACGACGAGCTCACCGGCGGCGAACACCGCGTTCTCGCCGAGCGCGAGCAGCCGCGCGCCGCCCGCCTCGCCCGCCGCGCCCTTCAGACCTGCCGCGTCCAGCACGTCCCGCGCCCGCGCCTCGTCCATCGCTCGCCTCCCGCACCCGTTGCCCTGTTCGCGCACAGTCTCGCATCGGCACAGGCCAGCAGCCGTGTGAGGGGGTGCGCGGCTGCTTGACGTATCAAGGTCGCATCAGCACGATGACGGAGGCCGCCAGGGCGGCCGGGCCCGAGGCCCGTTCGGGGCGCGGCACCGCAGCGGACTGCCATGAGAACGCCGAGCCGCCCGAAGGAGCCGATTCCGTGACATTGGCGACCGCGACGAAGCGGTCAGCGAGAGGCCCGCGGGAGCGCAGACCCGCGGACCACGGCGCGTGGTTCCTCGTGCTGCCCGCGCTGATCCCGATCCTCGTCCTGAGCGTGGGGCCGCTCCTCTACGGCATCGCGCTGGCGTTCACCGACTCCCAGTCGGGCCGTACCGAGCCCACGCAGTGGGTCGGCGCCCTCAACTTCCAGGACCTGCTGCACGACACGCTGTTCTGGGACTCGTTCCGGATCGGCCTGCTCTGGGCGTTCGGTGTCACCGTGCCGCAGTTCCTGCTCGCGCTCGGCCTCGCCCTCCTGCTCAACCAGAACCTGCGTTTCCGCTGGCTGGCGCGGGCGCTGGCGATCATTCCCTGGGCGATGCCCGAGGTCGTCGTCGGCATCATGTGGCGGCTCGTCTACCACCCGGACGCGGGCGTGCTGAACGAGACGCTCTCCAACCTGGGCCTCGGTGAAGGAAAGGACTGGCTGACCGGCACCTCCACCGCGCTCCTCGCGGTGATCGTCGTCGGTGTCTGGGCGGGCATGCCGCAGACCACCGTCGCGCTGCTCGCCGGCCTGCAGAACACCCCGCGCGAACTGCACGAGGCCGCCGCGATGGACGGCGCGGGCGCCTGGCGCCGCTTCCGCACCGTCACCTGGCCCGCGATCAAGCCGATCGCCCTCGCCATCTCGGCGCTCAACTTCATCTGGAACTTCAACTCCTTCGCCCTGGTCTACGTCCTCACCCAGGGCGGCCCCGGCGGCCGCACCCGCCTGCCCATGCTCTTCGCCTACGAAGAGGCGTTCCGTTACGGCCAGTTCGGCTATGCCGCGGCCATGGGCTGTGTGATGGTCGCCGTGATCTCCGTGATCCTCGCCTGCTACCTCGTGGGCCGCCTGAAGGGAGGCGACGAGGCATGATGCGTACGAAGAAGACGACGCGCGCCGCGCAGTACCTCGCGCTCGCCGCCTATCTGGTCTTTCTCGCCTTCCCGTTCCTCTGGCTGATCTCCACGGCCTTCAAGCCCGCGCGGGAACTGGGCAGCCTGCACCCCACCTGGATCCCCGAGGACCCGACCCTGGAGAACTTCCGCCAGGCCTTCGACGAGCAGCCGCTCCTCCAGGCCGCGGGCAACTCCCTGGTCGCGGCGCTCAGCGCGGCGCTGATCGCGGTGGTCATCGCGACCCCGATGGCGTATGTGATGGCGCGTCACCGCACGCGCCTCGCGAAGGCGGCCACCGGGTGGGTGGTGGTCAGCCAGGCGTTCCCGTTCGTCCTGATCATCATCCCCCTGTTCCTGATCCTGAAGAACCTGCACCTGATCAACTCGCTGCTCGGCCTGATCATGGTGTACGTGGTCTGGTCGCTGCCCTTCGCGCTCTGGATGCTCGTCGGATACGTCCGCGCGGTGCCCGCCGAGCTGGAGGAGGCGGCGGCGGTGGACGGCGCGAGCAAGGTGCGCACGTTCGTCTCGGTCGTCGCGCCGCTGCTCGCGCCCGGCGTCGTGGCCACGGCGATGTTCGCCTTCATCACCGCATGGAACGAGTTCTTCTTCGCGCTCGTCCTGCTCAAGACCCCGGAGAAGCAGACCTTGCCGGTCATCCTCAACCGCTTCATCGGCTCGGAGGGCGTCGCCGACCTGGGACCGCTCGCCGCGGCCGCGTTCCTGGCGACGATCCCCTCCCTGGTCATCTTCGCGATCATCCAGAAGCGGATCACGGGCGGCATGCTGGCGGGGGCGGTGAAGGCCTGATGGGCACGCGTACGACACCACGGGTGTCCTCTGCACCGCTGCTGTCCGCCGCGCGACGGCTGTCGGCAGCCACCGCTGTCGCCACCGCCCTCGCGCTGCTGCTGAGCGGCTGCAGCGGCGGCGACTCCGGTGACGACGACGGGAAGATCACCCTTCAGTTCCAGTCCCTGGCCTGGCAGAAGGAGTCCGTCGACGCCAACAAGGCGCTCGTCAAGGAGTGGAACGCCACCCACCCCGACGTCGAGGTCGAGTACGTCCAGGGCAGTTGGGACAGCGTCCACGACCAGCTGCTCACCTCCTTCGAGGGCGGCGAGGCACCGGACATCATCCACGACGCCTCCGACGACCTCGCCGACTTCGCGTACGGCGGCTATCTCGCGGACCTCACCGAGCTGCTCCCGGAGCGGCTGAAGTCCGACATCCCGCAGCGCAGTTGGGAGACGACGACCTTCAAGGACAAGGTCTACGGCGTGCCGTTCCTGCAGGAGCCGCGTGTCCTGATCGCCAACGCGAAGTGGCTGAAGAAGTCGGGCGTCCGCATCCCGACCCCCGAGAAGCCGTGGAGCTGGCAGGAGTTCAGGGAGATCACCAAGGAGCTCGGCGACGGCACGGACGGGAAGTACGGCGTCGCCTGGCCGCTGAAGGAGCCGGTCTCCGCGACGCTCAACCTCTCCTTGTCGACCGGCGGACAGATGTTCCACCGCGGCGAGGACGGCAAGGTCGACGTCCGTTTCGAGGCGGCCGACGAGGTCATGCCGCGCACGGTCCACGACCAGGTCAACGTCGACAAGAGCGCATCGGGAACGACGCTCGGCATGGGCGGATCGGACACCCTGCCCGGCTTCTTCGGCGGGAAATACGCGATGGTCCCGCTCGGCTTCTCGTACCGCCAGCAGATCGTCCAGCAGGCCCCCGAGGGCTTCGACTGGCAGGTGCTGCCCGCCCCCGCGGGCAAGGAGGGCCTCGCGCAGGGCGTCAGCCCGCAGACCTTGTCCGTCTCCGAGGACAGCCCGCACAAGAAGGAGGCGGCCGAGTTCATCGACTTCTTCCTGCAGCCGGCGAACATGGTGAGGCTCGCGCGCGGCGACTGGATGCTGCCGACCGGCCAGGAGGCCCTCAAGGACCCGGCGCTGCACACGAAGAAGGACGACTGGGCCGCGGGCACGGCCCTCGCGAAGGACCTGCGCTCGGCCCCCGCCCAGTCCGTCCGCGGCTACCCGGAGTGGAAGGACAAGGTCGCGACCCCGGCGCTCCAGGAGTACTACAGCGGGGCGATCGACCTGGACGAGCTGAGGAAACGGCTGGTGGAGGACGGCAACTTGGTGCTCGCGCGCTATCAGCGGTGAGCGCTTCGCCGGGGTGCGGTGATTGACCTGCGGGTCAGTGGGGGCTGGTCGCGCAGTTCCCCGCGCCCCTGACGGGGCGCCCGGTAACGCGCCGGGCGTTCAGAGCCTGGTCCCGTTCCCCTGTCCCGCCCGCACGAGCCCCGACTCGTACGCCGCGATGACCGCCTGAGCCCGGTCGCGGACGCCCAGCTTCGCGAAGATGCCCGAGGCGTGGTTCTTCACGGTCTGGACGCCGATGTCCATGCGCCCCGCGATCTCCGTGTTGTCCAGGCCCGAGGCGATCAGGCGGAGCACCTCGACCTCGCGCGGGGTCAGTCCGGAGAGGTCCTCGGCCGCCGGCCGCGCAGCCGGGGCCGGGGTCACGAACGTGGCGATCAGCCGGGTCAACAGCCGCGGCGCGACCGCGGCCTCACCGCGGTGGACGGTGCGCAGCGCCGCCACCAGCTCCTCGGGCGAGACGTCCTTGGGCAGGAAGCCCGAGGCCCCCGCCCGCAGGGCCCCGACCACGTGCTCGTCCATGTCGAAGGTGCTGAGCGCGAGAACCCGGCACCGGGGCAGCTCGGCCGTCAGGCGCTCGGTGGCCCTGACCCCGTCGAGCACCGGCATGCGGATGTCCATCAGGACCACGTCGGGGCGGAGTTCGAGGGCCGCGGCGACGGCCTGCTCGCCGTCGCCGACCTCGCCGACGACCCGGATCGCGGGGTCCGAGAACAGGATCAGTGACAGGCCGCGGCGCACCAGCGGCTGGTCGTCCGCGATGAGCACGGTGATGTCGTCGGGCTCGCCCCCGGGCCCGGCAGCGGTCTCAGAGGTCATCGGGTCCCGTCCTTCTCGTACGACGCCACGGGCAGGGGCACGCTCGCGGCCACCCGGAACCCGCCTTCCTCACGGCTGCCGGTCTGCAGGGAGCCGTCGTGCAGAGCGATGCGTTCCCGCATGCCCAGCAGACCGTATCCGCCGCCCGTGCCACTCCCTTCGGGCGCCCTGCCGTTCCCGGCGCCGTCGTCGGTCACCTCGACGGTGACGCGGCCTTCCCGATAGGCGAGCCGCACCGTGGCCCGGGCGGGGCCCGCGTGCTTGCGGGCGTTGGTCAACGCCTCCTGGGCGATGCGGTAGAGGGTGAGTCCGACAGTCATCGGCAGCGGGCGTGGCCGCCCGGTGACGTGGAACTCGGTCGGCAGGCCCGCGGCGGTCGATTCGGCGACGAGCCGCTCGATGCCCTCGACCCCGGGCTGCGGCTCCGACGGCGTCTCCTCCGGGGCGTCGGTGCTGCGCAGCACACCGAGGAGCTGCCGCATCTCCCGCAGCGCGGTGCGCCCCGACTCCTCCAGGGTCACCAGGGCCTCGCGGGCCGTATCGGGGTCGCGGTCCAGGGTCGACCTGGCCCCGCCGGACATCAGGTACATGGTGGTGATGTGGTGGGCCACGATGTCGTGGAGCTCCCGTGCGATGCGGCGCCGCTCCTCGGTCACCGCGCGGTCGGCGAGGAGCTTGCGGTTGATGTCCAGCTGCCGCTTCCACTGCCGCACGGCCAGCCCCACGGCGACGATGAGGCACGGGGTGAGCAGGACGTCGGTGATGCCCACCCCCAGGGAGGGAACGTCGTTGTGCCCGTACCGCACCAACTGCACGGGCACGGTGGCCGCGACGCCCAGCACGACGGCGCGCCGTTCGCCGTACCGGGCCACGGTGTAGAGCGCCACCGCCACGGCGCCGCCGTAGCTGTTGGTCATCGGCGTGCCCGGGTCGACGGCGAGACCCAGGTTGCCCGCCAACTGCACGGCGAGGACCGCGCCGAGCGCCGCCACGGGGTGATGGCGCCGGAAGAGCAGCGGGAGCAGGCCGGAGACGACCAGCAGCACACCGGGCACGGTGACGGGCGCCCCCGTGCCCTCCTCGCCCGGTGCGGTGTAGGCCAGTACGTCGAGCCCCACCGCGACGACGGCGACCAGGACGTCGCCCGGTGTCGGCCGTGCCCTGCCCGTGGGAGGTACCGGAGGGAAGAAGTCGCGACCCATCCGGGCGCCTCCAAGTCGAGCAGATGGAACAGAACGAGCCGCACCATTACATCCCGGCCCGCCGGGCCGCGGATCGGCGCGGCGGCGGTTCTTCCCCCAGTACCGGAGTACTGCCCGCGCCGGACCACCGGACCCGCGTCCGGTGTGCGTCCCCTTCCGGCGGCCGACGTGCCCGAGGGCAGCCGCGTGATGACCTGTCGGCATGATCCGCAAGCTGACCTCGTTCTCCACCCGACATCGATGGTTGACGGTCGTCGTCTGGACCGTCCTCGGAGCGGCGCTGTCGTTCGGGGGACAAGCGCTGATGTACGACGTGACCGACTCCCAGGCCGGGGACTTCCTGCCCAAGAAGTACGACTCGGCCGTGGCGCTGCGCACCGCCGAGGAGAAGTTCGGCACCAAACCCGACGCCAACGCCCTGACCGTGCTGGTCGCCAGGGAGGACGGCGGGAAGCTCACCCCGGACGACCAGCGGCGGATCGAAGGCACCGCGGCCGACCTCGGCCACCGGCGGATCGTCGCGCCGGAGCCCGAGGGGCTGATGAGGGACCACTCCCAGACGCCGCGGGTCTCACCGGGCGCCGTGGCCCCGGACCGGAGTTTCCGGCTCCTCACGGTGTCGCTCGACGGAAATCCCGCCGACCCCGGCCTGCAGGACGTCTACAAGGACTTTCGCGACACCGCGAAGGACGAGTTCGCCCGCGCCGACCTGCGGGTCGGATTCACCGGCGGCATCGCCTCCACCGTGGACAACGCGGACGCGGAGGAGACGACGGGGAAGGTCATCGGCAGCCTGACGATGGGCCTGATCGTCCTCCTGAACGTCCTGGTGTTCCGCAGTCCCGCGGCCGCCCTCGTGCCGCTGGTCGCCGTGGCGCTGATCGGCGGTGTCGCCTCGGGAGCAGTGGTCGGCGCGGCGAAGCTCTTCGACATCCGCCTCGACCCGTCCACGCCCTCCCTGATCGGCGTCGTGCTGCTGGGCATCGGCATCGACTACTTCCTCTTTCTGATGTTCCGCTTCCGGGAGCAGCTGCGGAACCACCCCGGGCAGGACGCCCGGACGGCGGCGGCCGAGACGACCGGGCGCGTGGGCGGCGCGATCACATCCGCGGCGCTGACGATCGTGGCGGCCTTCGCGACCCTCGGCCTCGCGAGCTTCGGGCAGTTCCGCGTCCTCGGCCCCGCGATCGCGATCTCCGTACTCGTGATGCTCCTCGCGAGCCTCACGCTCATGCCCGCGCTCCTCGCCGTGCTCGGACGCGGCATGTTCTGGCCCTCACGCGCCTGGAAGAAGGAGCACACCGGCGGCGTCGGCGCACGCCTGGGGCGCGCGGTGAGCCGTCGGCCGCTGCGGTACGTCCTCGGCAGCCTGGTGCTGCTGGGCGCGCTCGGCGCGGGCGCGATCGGCATGAAGATGAGCTACGACCAGCAGGGCCTGCCGGAGACCGCCGCCGTCAGGACCGCCGAGCAGATCTCCCGCAGCCTGCCCGCGGGAGTCTCCGACCCGCACACCGTGTACGTACGCAGCACGAACGGCGGTGACATCGAGGAGAGTTCACTCACCGGCATGACCCGGTCCCTCGCCGGGACGCGGGGCGTCGGCGAGGTGGGCAAGCCGGTGCTCAGCAAGGACCGCACCGCCGCGCGGGTCGATCTGTTCCTGAGCGTCGAGTCCGACACGCAGAAGGCGCGCGACCTGGTCGCGGGCCCCATCAGGGACGCCGCCGCACGAACCGCGCCGCGCGGCACGCAGGCGCACGTCACGGGAACGGCCGCGATCTACGCCGACATCTCGACGGCGGTGGAGAAGGACCTGCGCCTGGTGTTCCCGGTCGCGGCCCTGCTGATCGCCGTGATCCTCTTCCTGCTGCTGCGCTCCCTGCTCGCCCCCGTCGTGCTGATGATCGCGGTGGGGCTCGGGTTCGTGGCCACGCTCGGCGCGAGCACGCTGGTCTTCCAGAACGGCCTCGACAGGCCCGGGGTCTCGTTCACGCTGCCCCTGGTGCTCTTCCTCTTCGTCGTCGCCCTCGGGACCGACTACAACATCCTGATCACCGACCGGATCAGGGAGGAGATGGAACGGCCGGTCGGGGCGCGGCACGCGGTGGCCGAAGCGGTACGGCACACCGCGCCAGCCATCGCCACGGCCGGCATCGTGCTCGCCGGTTCCTTCGCGGGACTGGCCGCGAGCCCCGCCACCCAGGAGATCGGCTTCGCCACCGGCCTGGGGATCGTCCTGTCCTCGCTCGTGCTCTCCCTCGTGCTCGTGCCCGCCCTGGCCGCCCTCCTCGGCCGCGGTCTGTGGTGGCCGCGCAGGTCCGGCAGGACGCCGGGTCAGGAGCCGAACCGGGACCACAGCAGCGCGTGTTCGGCGCTGCCCCGCGGGGCGGTCATCGCGACCAGCTCCAGCCGCTCGGGTCCTGGCAGCAGATAGCCGGTGTACGCGAGGGTGAGCGGGCCCGCCTCGGGGTGGTTCAGGCGCTTGTGGCCGGTGTTCGGGCCGCGCACCTCGTGCTCGTTCCAGGCGTCGGTGAACAACTGGCCGCCGTGCAGGGCGAGTTCCGCGAGGAGCGGCTGGTGGTCCGTGCGGCCGGCCAGGGCGTTGCGCAGACGGTGCACGTTGCCGCGCGCGACGGTCTCCCAGTCCGCGTACAGCTCACGGGCCCTCGGGTCGCAGAGGGCGAACCACGCGAGGTTGCGGCGGTGCGGCGGGAGCGCGCCGAAGTCGGTCACGAGCCAGGCCGCCGCCTCGTTCCAGGCGAGGACGTCGCGCATCGGGCCGACCAGATAGGCGGGCCACACCGTCAGCGCGCGCAGCAGGTCGAGCGCCGCCTCCGGTGCCTCGGCCGGGGCGGGCGGTGCGGACGCCTCGGGCCTGGAGGTGATCCGGTGCAGATGGCCGCGGCCGTCCGCGTCCAGGCGCAGCGCGCTCGCCAGGGCGTCCAGGACCTCCGGCGACGGGCGCCGTTGCCGCCCCTGTTCGAGGCGTGTGTAGTACTCCGGGCTGATCCCGGCGAGCGCCGCGACCTCGGCCCGGCGCAGCCCCGTGAGGCGGCGGCCGGCGCCCCGGGGCAGCCCGACGCACTCGGGGGTGAGCCGAGCCCGCCGGGTGCGCAGGAACTGGGCGAGTTCGGTCGGCCGGGTGGTCATGAGGGGAGGGGCCGATGTGTGAAGGGTCGACGTGTGAGGGGCCGGTGTGTGAGGGGCCGGTGTGTGAGGGGTCGATGTGCGAGGGGTTGACGTGCCGTCATGGGAACAGTGTCCGTCGGCATGATCGTCCGGGGCCAGCCCCGGGGGTGGCCCCGGCAGGGCCACCCCCACCAGGGAGTGCCCCCACCGGTGTCTGGTGACAGCCGCAGAGCGGGCAGAGGCTGCCCCTCATGAGCACCTCGAACTCGCCGAACTCGCCGAACTCGCCGAACTCCCCGAACTCGCCGAACTCCCTCTCGTCCGCCACGGCCTTGCCCCGACCACCCCTGCTCGCCCTGCTCGTCCTGAGCGCCGCGGCCGGGCTGGATGCCGGTGGCGTTGCCGTGCTGAACAGTGCGCTTCCGGCGCTCGGGGCGGAGTTCGGGGTGGCGCCGCATCTGCTGGCCTGGGCCGTCAGCGGGTACGCGGTCGCCTTCGCGGGGCTGCTGCTCGCCGGGGGAGCCCTCGCCGACCGGTTCCCGCGCCGCCGGGTGCTGGCCGGTGGGCTGCTCGCGCTCGCCGCGGGGTCCGTGCCCGCCCTGGCCGCCACCGACTTCTGGATGGTCGCGGCGGGCCGCGCGGTGCAGGGAGCGGGCGCGGCGATCACCATCCCCGCGGCGACCGCGCTGGTCGCCGACCTCTACGCGGCGGGCCCCGCCCGCTCCCGCGCCCTCGGCGTCTTCGCCTCGGTGCAGGCGGGCAGTTACGGCGCGGGCCTGGTCCTCGGCGGAGTGCTCACGGGGGTGGCGGGCTGGCGCCTCGTCTTCGCGGTGCAGGGCGCCGCGGCCCTGCTCGCCGCCTGCGCCGCGGTGCGCGTGCTGCCGGCGGGCGCACCGGACCGCGCCCGCCGCATCGACCCCGCGGGCGGTACGGCGCTGGTGGCGACGGTCGTCCTGGTCGTGCTCGGCATCGATCTGCTGTCGCATCCCGGTGCCGGACGGCTTGTCGCGGCCGCCGCGCTGGCCGGTGCGGCGGCCGCGGGGGCGCTGTGGTGGCGGCGCGGCGGGGACGCGCTGCTCGACAGGCCGCTGCTGCGGCTCGGCACCGTGCGGACCTCGGCGGTCACGGCGGTGGCGTTCTACTTCTGCGTCAACGGCGCGCTGTTCTTCGTACCCCTGTATCTGCAGGACGTACGAGGGATGTCACCGGCCGAGTCCGGATGGGCCGTGCTGCCGGTGAGCGCGGCGGTGACCGCAACGGCGCTGCTCACCGGACGGCTCCTGGAGCGGTTCGGCGTGCGAGCCGTCCTCACGGCAGGGCTGTTGCTCACCGGGGGCGGCGTTCTGCTCTGGTGCCTGACGGGGCCTCAGAGTGCCTACTGGTGGCCGGTGTTCGCGGGGCTCGTGGCGACCGGCGTCGGGCAGGGCCTCGCCTTTCCCGCGCTCACGGTCCTCGGTCTGCGAGGCGTTCCGCAGGACCGGCAGGGCGCGGCATCCGCGGTGACCGCCACCGCCCTGCAGATCGGCAGCGGGCTCGGCCCCGCCGTCCTCGCCGGGGTCGCTTCGGCGGCCGGGTCGGCCCTGGCGGGGCAGCACCTGGCCTTCGCGGTCGCGGCGGGGGCGGCCGCCGCGACGGGGCTCGCGGTCGCCGTCGGACGGCGCCGGACACCCACCGACTCCTCCGCGCGGCGTCAGACGGCCACCGACTCCTCCATCTCCTCCTCCATCTCCACCTGAGCCTCGCGCCCGGTCTCCCGCTCGGCCTCCCGACCCGCCGCGTGCCGCGCGGCGGGGACGGCGGCGGTCCGCTGCCGTCGCTCCCACAGCGCGGCCACGCCGACGAGCAGCAGGCCGACCGCCAGCCAGCCCGTCAACGTCCAGACGTGCTGGGCCAGTTGGTGACCGCCGAAGTAGAGGTGGCTGCGGATGCCCTCGACGAAGCCCGCGCCGTTCCAGAACGCGTGCAGTGAACCGAAGAAGCCGTTCTGCAGTTCGGGCCTGAAGAGCCCGCCGGACGTCGTGAAGTTGAGCATCACGAAGAGCACCATCATCGCCAGCGTCGTCCAGCGCTTGAGGAAGGTGTGCAGGCCCACGCCGATGAACAGGACACCGGCCGAGTAGAGCCAGCACATCGCCCACACGCCCCACAGGCCCTGGTGCACCAGGTGGAAGATCGGCCCCGCGAGCGCCGCGCCGATCAGGCTGACGGCGAGCGAGACCCCCACGACGAGCCCCGCGCGGGCCCGCATCCGCAGTCCGGCGCCGGCCGCGCCGAGCACCGCCACCGACGCGTACGAGCCGATGCTCACGGCGACGAGCAGGAAGAACAGGCCCTGTCCCGTGGGGTCGTCGTCGACCGGCGTGGCCACGTCCGTGACCTTCAGGGGCACGCCCTGCTTCGCCGCGACGGGTGTGAAGATCTTCTGCGCCGCCATCGCGCTCATGTCGGAGCCCGCGGAGGCCACGACGAGTTCGGGCGCCTTCGCGTCGGGGAGATAGGCGCCCGCTATGTCCAGGGACTTGAGCGCGTCGACCGCCTGCTCGCGGGTGGCGAGGGTACGTACGTCGAGCGCGTCGCCCGCCTTGTCCTCGACGGTCTGCGCGAGGACCTGGGTCTGCGGCCCGGAGCCGACGACGGCGATCGGCATGTCGTGCGGCTCGGGCGTGACGAACGCGCCCATGTAGGCGAGGCCCATGCCGAGGCACATCAGCAGGGGCGTGACCAGGTGGACGAGGACGTGGCGCAGGGCGGCGCGCAGTCCGGGGGCGGGTGCCGCGGTGGCGGACATGGCTCTCTCCGGTGGTCGAGTGGGCGGCGATCAGGGGATGGTTGGTATGTACAACAGATTTCGGTGTTGTACTCTACAACCATTCGTGGAGAGGGAGAAAACGTGACCGACCGAGACGGGTCCCGGCCGGGCGCCCGGGGTGAGTCCATCGAGATCATCCAGCGGGAGATGACCGCGTTCGCCCGGCGGGCGCGCGCCACCGCCGCGCGGATGCACCCCGAGCTCTCGCTCGTGTCCTTCACGCTGCTCAGTCATCTCGAGCACCAAGGGGGCTGCCGGGCCACGGATCTGGCCGCGCACTACACGCTCGACAAGTCGACGATCAGCAGGCAGGTCGGGGCGCTGGAGAAGGCCGGACTCGTCGAGCGGCGCCTCGACCCGACCGACCACCGGGTGCACGTACTGCATCTCACCGACCGGGGCGGTGAGGTCCTCGCGCAGGTCGCCGATGCCCGTCGGGTCGCCTTCCATGCGCGGCTGGAGGGGTGGAGCGGGCCGGATCTGTCGCGGTTCGCCGAGTATCTGCTGCGCTACAACGAGGCGGCGGCCGCAGCCGGGGGAGAGGTCGCGGAGTAGCGACGAGTTGCACGAGACGTATCGTCTCGCTTAAGGTCCGGTCATGATCTCACCCCGGCCCGCCCATATCGCCATGTTCTCGATCGCCGCCCACGGGCACGTGAACCCGAGCCTCGAAGTGATCCGCGAGCTCGTCGCCCGCGGCCACCGCGTCACGTACGCCATTCCGCACGTCTTCGAGGAGAAGGTCGCGGAGACCGGCGCCGAGCCCCGGCTCTACACCACGACGCTGCCCTCGCCGGACGACGACCCGGAGGCGTGGGGGACCGAACTCATCGACAACATAGAGCCGTTCCTCGCCGACGCGATCCAGGTCCTGCCCGAGCTCGCCGCCGCCTATGAGGGGGATGAGCCCGAACTCGTCCTGCACGACATCACCTCCTACCCGGCGCGCGTCCTCGCCCGCCGCTGGGGCGTCCCCGAGATCTCGCTCTCGCCGAACCTGGTGGCCTGGGAGGGGTACGAGGAGGAGGTCGCCGAGCCGATGTACGCGGAGCTGAAGACCACCGAGCGCGGCCAGGCGTATTACGCCCGCTTCGCCGCGTGGCTCGCGGAGAACGGCATCACCCAGCACCCCGACCCCTTCGTCGGCCGCCCGCCCCGCTCCCTCGTGCTGATCCCCAAGGCGCTGCAGCCGAACGCCGACCGGGTGGACGAGGGCGTGCACACCTTCGTCGGCGCCTGCCAGGGCGACCGCACCGCGCAGGGCGACTGGGAGCGGCCCGCCGACGCCGAGAAGGTGCTGCTCGTCTCGCTGGGCTCGTCCTTCACCAAGCAGCCCGAGTTCTACCGCGCGTGCATCCGTGCCTTCGGTGACCTGCCCGGCTGGCACGTGGTGCTCCAGGTCGGCAAGCACGTCGACGCCGGCGAGCTCGGGGACGTACCCGCGAACGTGGAAGTGCGTGACTGGGTCCCGCAGTTGGCGGTCCTGAAGAAGGCGGATGCCTTCATCACGCACGCCGGCGCGGGCGGCAGTCAGGAAGGGCTCGCCACCGCCACGCCGATGGTGGCCGTGCCGCAGGCCGTCGACCAGTTCGGCAACGCCGACATGCTCCAGGAGCTCGGCGTCGCACGGCACGTGCCGATGGCGGACGTCACCGCCGAGACGTTGCGCGAGGCCGTCCTCGCGCTGGCCCAGGACCCCGAAGTGGCCCGCAGGCTGGGCGAGATCCAGGCCTCGATGGCGGGCGAGGGCGGCACCAAGATGGCGGCCGATCTCATCGAGGAGGAGCTGGCGAAGGCACGGGCCGCGCGGGGCTGACGTAACGCTCCGTGACGTGTTTCGGTAACGCCCCGGTCATTCGGTAACGCTCTGGTAACGCGGCACTGTCCTGGAAGGGCCATTGACTCGTCCCGAAGGGTTGACCGTTACCCCCGGTCAAAGGTTGCACGCGGGAGATCTTGTTCCTTGCGCGAACCCCTTCCTAGCGTGAGGTGAACTTTCGCCGAACGCCAGGAAGTTGACCCCATGCGTCGAGACATACCGCCCCTCGCAGAGGTGCGCCGCATCACCCAGAAGAAGCGCGACGCGTGGTGGACCGTGTTGCTTGTCGACCCGGTCGCCACGCCACTCGTGCGGCTCACCGCGATGCGTACGAGAATCACGCCCAACCAGATCACCTGGGGCGCGTTCCTCCTCGGCCTCGGCTCCGCCGCGTGCTTCGCGCTCGGCGAGTGGCGTTGGCTCGCGCTCGGTGCCGTCATCTACCACCTCAGCTTCATCCTCGACTGCATGGACGGCAAGGTCGCCCGGCTCACCGGGCAGGGCTCGGTGTTCGGCGCGTGGCTCGACTTCGTCTTCGACCGGATCCGCGTCATGGTGTGCGGCGTCGCGCTGATGGGCGGCCAGTACCACCGCACCGGCGACACCCTCTACATCTGGCTCGCGCTCGCCGTCGTGGCCCTCGACACCCTGCGGTACATCAACTCGCTGGAGATCTTCAAGATCCGCCACTCCATGCGCAAGCAGATCAAGGCGCGCATGCGGGCCGCGAAGCGCGCGCAGAACGAGGCGGAGCTCGCCTTCATGGAGGACCTGCTGCGGGAGAACCCCTCGGCGGACATCGAGCAGGACCTGCAGAGGGCCGCGGGCGAGGCCGGTTACGCCGCGGGCGAGGCCGGTCACGCCGAGCGCCCCGCCGAGGAGGCCGGTGCCGACGGGGAGGCGGCACCGGCGCCCAAGGCCCAGGTGATCGATCTGCACCAGGAGTTCCGGCGGAAGTTCCCCGCCTATCTGCGGGTCCGTTCGTTCCTGCTGCGCCACCGCATCCGCGCGCACCTGGTGAGCGGAATCGAGTTCCAGATGGGCGTCTTCATGATCGGCCCGCTCTTCGACGTGGTGATGCCCGCGACGATCGTCTCCGGGGCGCTCCTTCTGGTCTTCGAACTCGCCATCATCTACAAGCTGCTGCTCTCGACGCGCGACTTCACGCGGACGATCGACTCCTTCGAGGAGCAGAAAGTCGTCGCGGCGGCTTAATCCGCACCCTCTCTCCGTCCCGCTCTGTCTTGTATCTGTTCCGCATCCTTCTTCCACGCGCCGGGCTCGACTGGATTCCCCAGTCGAGCCCGGCGCAGCTCATGTGGCACAAAGTGCCTCCTGTTACCCGGAGTTGGGGTGGCTGTGGCCCCAGATGTCCGATCCTTCGGGCGGGGTCCGGTTTGTTATTACGGAACCTTGTTGAACAAGTCACAGCTGTATGTAGGTATTGATCTGCGCGCGTCAATCAGACAGGGTTTCGTCCCAACACCCGGAGATCTTCCGGCCCTCAAGGGGTGTCGCAACGAACTTGTTGTCACGACAGGCCCTTGGGAAGACAGCTGAATACCCCCCACATCCCCCCACACACCACTGAGGAGACCCCTCTTCATGGCAACTCACAAGCGTGCCCGCACGATGAAGCTCACCGCCGCGATAGCCACCGCCGCCACCGCGGTCGGTGTCACCGTCTTCGCGACCTCCTTCGCCGGCGCGGCCACCCCCGCCGAGGGCAAGGTGTACGGCCTGGACGCCAAGGGCGCCGTCGCCGGCAGCTACATCGTGATGCTCGACGAGAAGGCCAGCAAGGACGCCAAGTCCGACCTCGCCAAGGAGTACGGCGGCGAGCTGAAGCGCAACTACTCCTCCGCCATCAACGGCTTCTCGGCCAAGGGTCTGAGCGAGACCGACGCCAAGCGCCTGGCCGCCGACCCGGCCGTCGGCAAGGTCGTCCAGTCGAAGAAGTTCACCATCGACGCCACCCAGGACAACCCGCCGTCGTGGGGCCTGGACCGCATCGACCAGGAGGACACCGCGGGCGACAAGAAGTACACCTACCCCGACGCCGGGGGCGAGGGCGCCACCGCGTACGTCATCGACACCGGTGTCCGCGTCAGCCACAAGGACTTCGGCGGCCGCGCCACCTCCGGCTTCGACGCCGTCGACAACGACGACAACGCCGACGACGGCAACGGCCACGGCACGCACGTCGCCGGCACCATCGCCGGTGAGGCGCACGGCGTCGCCAAGAAGGCGAAGATCGTCGCCGTCCGCGTGCTCGACGACAACGGCTCGGGCACCACCGAGCAGGTCGTCGCGGGCATCGACTGGGTCACCAAGAACCACCAGGGCCCGTCCGTCGCCAACATGAGCCTCGGCGGCGGCGCCGACGAAGCCCTCGACGAGGCCGTCAAGAAGTCCATCGCCTCCGGCGTGACCTTCGCGGTCGCCGCGGGCAACGAGTCGACCGACGCCGGTCAGGGCTCCCCGTCCCGCGTGAAGGAGGCCATCACGGTCGCCTCCTCCACCAAGGACGACGAGCAGTCGGACTTCTCCAACTACGGCTCCGTCGTGGACATCTACGCTCCCGGCTCGGACATCACGTCCGACTGGAACACCGGTGACGACGCCACCAACACCATCTCCGGTACGTCGATGGCGACCCCGCACGTCGTGGGCGCCGCCGCCGTCTACGTCGCCGCCCACCCGGACGCCAAGCCCGAGGACGTCGCCAAGGCGCTGACCGACGGTGCGACCCCGGACAAGATCACCAACCCGAGCGAGGGCACGCCCAACAAGCTCCTGAAGGTCGTCGAGTAATCTCGCCGCCCCCCTGAGCCGCGGCCGTCGTGCCCACCCCCACGGGGCACGGCGGCCGCTCTATCGTGTGCGCATGGCGATCAAGACTTACGCGGCGCTGCTGCGCGGCATCAACGTGGGCGGCCACAAGAAGGTGCCCATGGCCGAGCTGCGGGCGCTCCTGGAAGGGCTCGGCCTCGACGGCGTACGGACGTATCTGCAGAGCGGCAACGCGGTCTTCACCGCCGACCGGGGCGACGAGGCGTCTACGGCCACCGAGGAGTCGCTGGCCGTCGAGGTCCGGGCGGCGATCGAGGAGCGCTTCGGCTTCGCCGTGGACGTCCTGGTGCGCGAGGGCGCGTATCTGAAGGCGGTGGCCGACGCCTGCCCGTTCCCCGCCGCCGACCTCGAGGCGAAGCAGCTGCACGTCACCTACTTCTCCGCGCCCGTCGAGCCGGACCGCTTCGCCGCCGTCGATCAAGCCGCCTTCCTGCCCGAGGAGTTCAGGCTCGGCGACCGCGTCCTGTACCTGTACGCCCCTGAGGGCCTCGGTCGGTCCAAGCTCGCCGAGCAGCTGTCGCGGCCCGCCCTGAACAAGGGTCTCGTCGCCACCACCCGCAACTGGAACACCGTCACCCAGCTCGTGGAGATGACCCGTGTCTGAGCACTCCTCCGCCGGCCGCACCCCCGCCGTCGACGCCGCCATCGAGGGCGAGCTGCGCCTCCTCGACCCCGAGGTGCGTGCCTCGCCCGAGCTCTTCGGGGCGCTGCTGCACCCGGAGTTCACCGAGTTCGGGGCGTCCGGGGCGCGGTGGGACCGGGAGTCGATCGTGCGGGTCCTCATGGAGGCCCCGGCGCCCGGCGGCCGCCCCGTCACGACCTGCCGCATGCGCGGCGTGCAGCTCGCCGACGACCTGGTGCATCTGACCTTCGACACGGACAGCAACGGCCGTACGGCACACCGTAGTTCGCTGTGGCGGCGTACGGAGAGCGGCTGGCGGCTCTGGTTCCACCAGGCGACGCCGTTCAGCGCGGGCTAGATCCGTTCGGTGCGGGCCGGATCTCTGTTCGGCGGGGCGCCCGTGTGCGAGGCTCGGGCGCATGCGCTACATCATCATCGGGGCAGGGGCGATCGGCGGCACCGTCGGCGGGCGGCTCTTCGAGGCCGGACACGATGTGGTCCTCGTCGCGCGGGGCGCCCACAAGGACGCGGTGCGAGAGCACGGGCTGCGCCTCGTCACGCCCGACGGCAACCGCGTCCACCGCATACCCGTAGTGGAACACCCGGCAGAACTGGGTGAGTTGAGACCTGACGACGTGCTCTTCCTCGCGGTGAAGACCCAGGACGCCGAGGCGGCGCTCGGCGCGTGGGCCGGGCGCCCGGTGGCAGGCGGCGGCACGGCGGGCGAGGTGCTCCCGGTGGTCTGCGCGCAGAACGGCGTGGACAGCGAGCGCATCGCGCTGCGCCGCTTCCGTCGGGTGTACGGCGTGTGCGTCTGGCTGCCCGCCACGCACAACGAACCGGGCGTCGTCACCACCGCGGGCGTCCCGTACACCGGCATGCTGCACATCGGGGTCTACCCCGGCGGCGTCGACGACACGGCCGTACGGATCGCGGCCGACCTGGAGAAGTCGAACATCCTCGCGCCCGTCGTGGCGGACGTGATGCGCTGGAAGTACGGCAAGCTGCTCGCCAATCTCGCCAACGCCATCGAGGCGACCACGGGCCTGTTCGTCTCCGAGGGTGCCAGGGCCGTGTACGCCCGCGCCCGCGCCGAGGGCGAGGCCGCGCTCACCGCGGCGGGCATCGCGTGGGCGGGGGAGGAGGAGCAGCGGGAGGCTCGGGGCGACCGCATCCGCTTCGACCCCTTCGACGGCTCGGAGCGTGGCGGCGGCTCCTCCTGGCAGAGCCTGAACCGTGGCACGGGGCGGATCGAGGCGGACTATCTCAACGGCGAGATCGCCCTGCTCGGGCGGTTGCACGGGGTGGCCACGCCGGTGAACGACGTGTTGCAGCGGGTGGCGAACGACTTCGCTCGTGAGGGGCGCCCCGCGGGGGGCATGACGGTCGAGGAGCTGGCGGCGGTGGTCGACCGGGCGGGGTGAGGCGGCTTGGGGTGGTTCGGTGTCTGCGGGTGCTTTGTGGTTGCTCGCGCAGTTCCCCGCGCCCCTTACGGGGCATAGTTCCAGTTCCCCGCGGCCCTTACGGGGCTACGGGAGGCGTGAAGTCAGCTGGAGGGTCGTTCTGCCGGTGTCCTCCGGTATCTCGCGCGTCTGCGTGTAGCCGAGGCGCTTGAGGACCGAGAGGGACGGTGCGTTCTCCGAGTCGACGGTCGCGTGCACCTCGGCCAGGCCCAGGGTCTCGTGCCCGTACGAGGTCAGGAGCCGCGCCAGCTCCGTGCCGAGACCGAGGCCCCAGCTCTCCTTGGTCAGGCCGTAGACGATCTCGTGTCCGTCGAGCCACTCCTCCGGCGACGGCTTGATCTCGGCGTGGCCGGCATAGCGCCCCTCGTGCCGGACCGCCCACACGGGAAAGCGCTCCTCGGCGTAGACGAGGCTGAACAGCCGGCCGAACAGCGCGCGGTCGTCCTCCGCGCTCTGTATCCCGTCCCCGAACCAGCGGCCCACGGCCTCGTCCTGGAACAGTGCGACGAAGTCCGCCTCGTCGGCGGCGACATAGGGGGAGAGGGAGAGCCGTTCGGACCGCAGTTCGGGTGTCATCCGCGTGACGGTAGAGGGGGGTGGGCGGCGGTGCAAGCAGATTCCGCTCAGCCCACCGTCCCTGGCAGCCCGATGGGGTTCGGGAACGGGAGGACGTCCGAATCCAGGATGTGCCGGGCCGCGGGTTCCAGGGCCGCCAGGAGGGTGTCCGTCTCGGTGGGGGAGAGGGGGCGCAGCAGGCGGTCGGCGAGGCGGTCCGTGTCGTCCTCGATCAGCTCGCGTTCCGTGACGCCCCGTTCGGTGATGTGGCCCGCCGGGTCGAGCAGTCCGCGGACGCGCAGACGGTCCACGGCGGCCGCCCACTCCTCCTCGCTCCAGCCACGGTCCTGGCGGATGCCGGAGGGGTCCACGCGGTCGGTCGCGGCGGCCAGGACCAGGGCCTCCCGGGCGTCCAGGCCGTGATCGGCGAGTACGGCGACATGCGCGTCGCCGCGGAACTCGCGGACACAGGTGGCCAGTTGCCACAGCCGTTCCACCGGGTCGGAGCGCTGGGCGAGGTCGCGGTTGGCGGCGAAGAGAGGGCGGGCGAGCGGCGGCGCGTCCTCGACCAGGGCCGCCAGGGGTTCGTTGACCGCCGAGGCCAACGCCTTGGCGTCCGGGAGCAGTTCACGCAGCGCGCGGGCCGCGAGGCGGGCGCGTTCCTCGACGACCCGGTCCGGAGAGGCGTACTCCCAGGCGGACGGCAGGGCGCGCGCCACCATGCCCGGAGCGAAGACGCCGAGCGCCGCCGCGGCGACCCCGGGGCCGACGCGGCCCATCGGGGCGGTGCGGGCGGCGAAGTACCCCATCCAGAAGCCCTTGAGGCCCACCGCCCTGCCGAGGCCGCGGCAGCGCTCCTCGAAGTAGATCACCGCGTGCAGGGGTTCGGTCCGCAGCCACAGCGTGCGGGATCGGCTCGGGGTCATGAACCCACAAGCTAGGCCAGTGCGGGAATCCGCGCCAGAGGAGGAACTTGGCAGGTGCCAGGGGCATGCGCTTCGTCGTAGCGCCGCACGAGGAGCCGCGCCACTGCCGGAGCGGGGCCGAGGACGTCGGCCAGTACGTCGGCATCGGCGGCGCCCCGCGCGATGCGGTCCGGCAGGAAGCCGGGGGCCAGGACGTAGGGGGCGACGGCCACCCGCCGCACCCCCTCCACGGCCCGCAGTTCGCGCACGGCGTCCTCCGTGCGCGGCAGGGACGCGGAGGCGAACGCAGGCCGCACGGCGCACCAACCGGTACGCCGCCACTCCCGCGCGATGTCAGCGATCACTGCGATCGCCTCCGGGTCCGACGACCCCGCCGAGGCCAGCACGACCCCGGTCGAGGACTTCTCCGCGGGGTCCAACCCCGCTTCGTACAACCGCTGTTCCAGGGCGGACAGGAGCAGCGGGGAGGGGCCGAGCACCGCCGCCTGCCGGATACGCAGGACCGGCGGGGCCTGGCGCAGCACCGCGGGGATGTCCGCCTTCGCGTGGAACGCGCGCGTCAGGAGCAGCGGCAGGGCCACCACGTCCCGTACGCCTTCCGCGGCGATCCGCTCCAACACCCCGCCGACGGTGGGGGCGTTGAAGTCCAGGAAGCCCGTCTCCACCCGCAGTCCGGGCCGCAGTGACCGCACCGCGCGCACCAGTTCGCGCACGGTCGCGGCGTGCCGCGGGTCGCGGCTGCCGTGGGCGATGACCAGGAGCGTCGGGCGGGCTCGGGTGGGAAAGGGCGTGCGGTGCATGGCGGATCAGCTCTTCACGAGGAGGCCGCGGCTGCGCAGGACGCGCCGCTCCAGCGGACTGAAGATCAGCAGGTCGATGGCGATGCCGACGATGAGGATGAGGAAGATGGCGAGGAAGACCAGGGACATGGAGCTGGCGTTGCGGCCGTTCTCCAGGAGCTTGCCGAGGCCCACGCCGAGGTCGGGCGAGGACGCGATGATCTCCGCGGCCATCAGCGAGCGCCAGGAGAACGCCCAGCCCTGCTTGAGCCCCGCGAGATAGCCGGGCAGCGCCGCGGGGAGCACGATGTGCCAGGTGTGCTTGAGCCCCGTCGCGCCGAGCGTGCGGCCCGCGCGCAGGAACAGCGGCGGCACCTGGTCGACGCCGGAGACCAGGCCGTTGGCGATGGAGGGCACGGCGCCGAGCAGGATCACCGCGTACATCATCTGGTTGTTGAGGCCCAGCCAGATCACGGCGGGCGGCACCCAGGCGACGGAGGGCAGGGACTGCAGACCGGAGAGGATCGGTCCGATCGCGGCCCGCACGAACCGCACCCGCGCCACGAGCAGACCGAGCGGCGTACCGATCGCCAGGGCGAACAGGAAGCCGAGCAGACCGCGCGAGACGGACGTCCAGATGTATTCGAGCAGGGTGCCCTGCAGCCACGCCTCGGACACCTCGTCCCACACCGCGGACGGCGCGGGCAGCTTGGTCGGGTCGTCGACGATCTTGAAGGAGACCAGCGCCTGCCAGACCACGAGGACCAGCAGGACGGCGGTCAGCGGCGGCAGCACCTTCTGGACCAGGACCTGGCTCACCGGGGTGCGGGTGGGGCCCGTGCCGGACTCGAGTGCGTCGAGGCCCGCCTCCAGGCCCGCGAGGTCCTGGCCCTGGCCGGATTCCTTGATCGGCGTGGACGTCTCAGTGCTTGCCATGGCGGCGGATCTCCCCACGCAGTTGTTCGGTGATCTCGACGGACAGTTCCGCAACGGCGGTGTCCTCGATGCGGCGCGGGTGCTCGATGTCGACCCGCCACTGGTGCGCCACCCGGCCCGGACGCGACGAGAGGAGCACGACGCGCTGGGCCAGGCGCACGGCCTCGCGGACGTTGTGCGTGACGAAGAGGACGGAGACGTTGGTCTCGCGCCAGATACGGGTCAGCTCGTCGTGCAGGACATCGCGGGTGATGGCGTCGAGCGCCGCGAACGGCTCGTCCATCAGCAGGAGTTGACTGTCCTGGGCGAGCGCGCGGGCCATCGCCACGCGCTGGCGCATGCCGCCGGACAGCTCGTGCACCCGCTTGCGGTGCGCGCCCTGCAGGCGGACGAGTTCGAGCAGCTCATCGGCGCGCTCGCGCCGCTCGGCCTTCGGCACGCCGCGCAGCTTGAGGGCGAGCTCGATGTTCTTGCCCGCGGTCAGCCACGGGAAGAGCGCGTGCTCCTGGAACATCAGCGCCGGGCGGCCGTCGGTCGTGATGGTGCCGTCGGACGGCTTGTCGAGCCCGGCGACGAGGTTGAGCAGGGTCGACTTGCCGCAGCCCGAGGCTCCCAGGAGGGTGACGAACTCGCCGGGCGCGACATCGAGGGTGATGTCGTCGAGGACGAGCTGGGGTCCGGCGGGGCCGCCGAAGGACTTCGAGACGTGCTCGATCCTGGCGGCGTGCTCGGCCGTGGTGCGGGTGTCCTCCGTGGCCTTGGCGAGGGTGGTTGCCATGGTCGTCGCCTCCTGGGAACTCGGCTGCTTGGCGGGCTACTTGACACCGAGACCGGCGTCGTCGACCGGGGACTCGCCCTCGGCCTTCAGGACCTTGTTCAGCGGACCGAGGTCGTAGATGCCCCCCAGGTCGGGCTTCTCCAGGAGGCCGGCCTTGACCGCGTGGTCCGCCTCGGCGTCGAGCGTCGCGGCCAGCGGGTCGTTGGTCGTCCGGATGGACTTCCACGCCGGGTCGAGCACCTCGGCGGGCAGCGGCTTGCCGGAGTCCGCCTTCAGCCGGGCGTTCGCGGAGGCCTTGGCCTTCTCGGGGTTCTTCGCGATCCACGCGTTGGTCTTCACGGCGCCGCGCAGGACGGCCTCGACGGCCTTGGGGTGCTCCTTCAGGAACTCCTGGCGCACGATGATGTTCGTGATCACGAACTTCTTGTCCGGCCACAGGTCGGCCTCGTCGAGGAGGACCTTCGCGCCCTCGGCGACCAGCTTGGACGCGGTCGGCTCCGGCACCCAGGCGCCGTCGATGGAGCCGGACTTGTAGGCGTCCGGGGTGATCTTGTTGTCGGTGCGGAGCACCGAAACGTCGCCCTTGCCGCTCTGCGCGTCGACCTTCCAGCCCTTCTCGGCGATCCAGTTGAGGAAGGCCACGTCCTGGGTGTTGCCGAGCTGCGGCGTCGCGATCTTCTTGCCCTTGACGTCGTCCTGGGACTTGATCTTCTTCGGGTTCACGACGAGCTTCACGCCGCCGGAGGCCGAACCACCGATGATCCGCAGGTTCTTGCCCTGGGACTTGGTGTAGCCGTTGATGGCGGGGGACGGGCCGATCCAGCCGATGTCGATCGATCCCGCGTTCAGCGCCTCGATCTCCGAGGGGCCCGCGTTGAACTGGGAGTACTTCGCCTCAGTGCCGCCGAGCTCCTTCTGGAACAGGCCCTCCTGGTTGCCGACAAGGGCGGTGGCGTGGGTGAGGTTCGGGAAGTACCCGATCTTCACGCTGTCCAGGCCTTCGATCTTCTCGGCACCCTCGGCGATCTTGGCCTTGCCGTCGGTGTCGGACGCCTCTGAGCCGTAGCCGCAGGCGCCGAGCGCCAGGGCGAACAGGGGCAGGGCCGCCAGGGCGGCGAGTCGGGTGCGTGGTGCAGGCACGGGAGGTGGTCCTCTCGTTGGCCCGGTCTCACGCCGTCAGGGCGTGGCCGGGAGGTCGGCAGGTCTTCGTCTTCGCAGGGAAGGGCCCGCGGGCAGGCGGCGGGCGTGGGCGCGCGAGCGGTGCGCGTGCACCGCCCCCGCCGCAGGCGTCACTCCGCACATCGCGCCACTCCGCCCTGCCCGCTGCCGAGGGCGCCGCTGCCGATGCGGCCGCCCTCCTTCGCGAACGTCGCGAACATGTCGACGTAGGTCATGGTCAGAAATCCCAACCCTCGTCGTCCGCCGCCGAGTTGATCTCCTCGGCGGGCGTGGCGAAGGCGTCGCCCGCCATGCCCGCGGCCAGCGTCGTGCCGTCCGCCGGGTCGATCAGCAGGAAGGACCCGGTGCGGCGCGAGTCGGCGTAGGAGTCGAGCGCGAGCGGCTCCGCGGTGCGGACCTTCACCCGGCCGATGTCGTTGGCCACCAGCTGGCCCGGCTCCGGGTGCTGGGAGAGGTCGTCGAGGGTGAGCCGCGAGGGGATCTCCTTCACGATCGCCTTGACCGTGCGGGTGGTGTGCTTGAGCAGCACCCGCTGGCCGACGCTCAGCGCGGTGTCCGCGACATGGCAGACCGTCGCCTCGACGTCCTGCGTGGCCTTCGGGACGTCGCCGCTCGGCACGATCAGGTCGCCGCGCGAGATGTCGATGTCGTCATCGAGGAGCAGCGTGACGGACTGCGGCGTCCACGCCACGTCCACCGGCTTGCCCAACAGGTCGATCCCGGAGATCTTCGAGGTCCGCCCCGACGGCAGCACCGTCACGGACTCGCCGACCCGGAACGTGCCCGCCGCGATCTGCCCCGCATATCCCCGGTAGTCGGGGTGCTCCGCGGTCTGCGGGCGGATCACGTACTGCACGGGAAGGCGTGCGTGGCAGGAGGTGAGGTCGTGGCTGACCGGGACCGTCTCCAGGTGCTCGAGGACGGTCGGGCCGCCGTACCAGTCCATGTTCGAGGACGGCTCGACGACGTTGTCGCCCGCGAGCGCCGAGATCGGGATCGCGGTGATCTCGGGGACGCCCAACTCGCCCGCGTACGAGGTGAATTCCTCGGCGATCCGCGCGAAGACCGTCTCGTCGTACGCGACGAGGTCCATCTTGTTCACCGCGAGCACGACGTGCGGCACGCGCAGCAGGGCGGCGACCGCGGCGTGGCGGCGGGTCTGCTCGATGACGCCGTTGCGGGCGTCGACCAGGACGACGGCGAGGTCGGCCGTGGACGCGCCGGTGACCATGTTCCGGGTGTACTGCACGTGCCCCGGGGTGTCGGCGAGGATGAACCGCCGCCGGGCCGTGGCGAAGTAGCGGTACGCCACGTCGATGGTGATGCCCTGCTCGCGCTCGGCCCGCAGGCCGTCCGTGAGCAGCGCCAGGTCGGGGGCCTCGGCGCCGCGGCTCGCCGAGACGCGCTCCACGGCCTCCAGCTGGTCGGTGAGGACCGACTTGGAGTCGTGCAGCAGGCGGCCCACCAGGGTGGACTTGCCGTCGTCGACGGAACCGGCGGTGGCGAACCGCAGCAGGGTGGTGGCGGACAACTGCTCGGTGGAGAGCGGCTGTACCGGCTCGGCGGTGCTGTTGGTGCTCATGGTTAGAAGTACCCCTCGCGCTTGCGGTCTTCCATCGCGGCCTCGGAGAGCTTGTCGTCCGCCCGCGTCGCCCCGCGCTCGGTGAGGCGGGACGCGGCGATCTCGGCGATGACGGCGTCCAGCGTCGTCGCGTCCGAGTCGACGGCGCCGGTGCAGGACATGTCGCCCACCGTGCGGTAGCGGATCAGCCGCTTGACGACCTCCTCGCCCTCCTTGGGGCCGCCCCAGTCGCCCGCGGTCAGCCACATCCCGGAGCGCTTGAAGACGTCCCGCTCGTGCGCGAAGTAGATCTGCGGGAGCTCGATCCCCTCGCGGGCGATGTACTGCCACACGTCCAGCTCGGTCCAGTTGGAGAGCGGGAAGACGCGGACGTGCTCGCCGGGCGCGTGCCGGCCGTTGTAGAGCTGCCACAGCTCGGGGCGCTGGCGGCGCGGGTCCCACTGCGAGAACTCGTCGCGCAGGCTGAACACCCGCTCCTTGGCGCGGGCCTTCTCCTCGTCGCGGCGCCCGCCGCCGAAGACCGCGTCGAACTTCTCGCTCTGGATCTTCTCGGTGAGCGGCACGGTCTGCAGCGGATTGCGCGTGCCGTCGGGCCGCTCGCGCAGCTTGCCCGCGTCGATGTACTCCTGCACGGAGGCGACGTGCAGCCGAAGCCCGTGCTCGGCGACCACGCGGTCGCGGTACGCGATGACCTCGGGGAAGTTGTGCCCGGTATCCACATGCAGCAGCGAGAAGGGGATCGACGCCGGGGCGAACGCCTTCAGCGCCAGGTGCAGCATGACGATGGAGTCCTTGCCACCGGAGAAGAGGATCACCGGCCGCTCGAACTCGCCGGCCACCTCACGGAAGATGTGCACCGCCTCGGACTCCAGGGCGTCCAGGTGGCTGAGCGCGTACGGGCTGTCGTTGCCCTCGCTGTCGGTGCCCTCATCGGTCACAGCGGCGACGGTCGTCATGCGAGACCCCTCTCGGTGAGCAGCGCCTTCAAGGCCGCCGCCGACTCCTGCACGGTCTGGTCCTGCGACTCGATGCGCAGATCGGGCGATGCGGGCACCTCGTAGGGGTCGTCGACCCCGGTGAGCCCGGATATCTCGCCCGCCGCCTGCTTGGCGTACAGGCCCTTCACATCGCGTACGGAGCAGACCTCGACCGGCGTCGCGACATGCACCTCGACGTACGCGGTGCCGTTCGCCTTGTGGCGCCCCCGCACCGCCTCGCGGCTGTCCGCGAACGGGGCGATCACCGGGACCAGGGCCAACACGCCGTTGCGCGCGAGGAGTTCGGCGACGAAGCCGATCCGCTGCACATTGGTGTGCCGGTCCTCGCGGCTGAAGCCGAGGCCCGCCGAGAGGAACTCGCGGATCTCGTCGCCGTCGAGCACCTCGACGCGGCGGCCCTCCTCGCGCAGGCGGCCCGCCAGTTCGTACGCGATGGTGGTCTTGCCGGCGCTGGGCAGGCCGGTGAGCCAGACGGTGGCTCCGGTCGTCACGTGGTTCTCCCGGGTCTGTAGCTGCTGGGTCTGTGGCGCGGGCATCAGTGGATTCCGCACTCGGTCTTGTTGTTCCCCGCCCAGCGGCCGGCCCGCGCGTCCTCGCCCTCCAGGAGGCGGCGGGTGCAGGGCGCGCAGCCCACCGAGCCGTAGCCGTCCATCAGGAGCGGGTTGGTCAGTACGCCGTGCTCGGTGACGTACGCGTCCACGTCGTCCTGCGTCCAGCGGGCGATCGGCGAGACCTTGACCTTCTGCCGCTTCTCGTCCCAGCCGACGACCGGGGTGTTCGCGCGGGTCGGCGACTCGTCGCGGCGCAGCCCGGTGGCCCACGCGGCGTAGCCCTTGAGGCTGTCCTCCAGGGGCCGCACCTTGCGCAGCTTGCAGCACAGGTCGGGGTCGCGGTCGTGCAGCTCGGGGCCGTACTCCGCGTCCTGCTCGGCCACGGTCTGCCGCGGCGTCAGGGTGATGACGTTGACGTCCATCACGGCCTCGACGGCGTCGCGGGTGCCGATGGTCTCCGGGAAGTGGTAGCCGGTGTCGAGGAACACGACGTCCACACCCGGCAGGGCCCGCGAGGCGAGGTGGGCGACGACCGCGTCCTCCATCGAGGAGGTCACGCAGAACCTGGCGCCGAACGTGCCGACCGCCCACTGGAGGATCTCCAACGCGGAGGCGTCCTCCAGGTCGCGCCCGGCCTGCTCGGCGAGAGCCTTCAACTCCTCGTTCGTACGCAGCTCTTGATCCTGAGCCGTCGTCATATCTCTTCCCCTCCACCGCTGGTGTGCCGAACGCCCCGGGAGAGCAGCCCGAGGAACTTCAGCTGGAAGGCTCGATTGCACGCCGCGCATTCCCAGGCACCGTGCCCGGTCTCGTTCGGGCGCAGGTCCTCGTCGCCGCAGTAGGGGCAGTGGAAGGGGGCGGCACGCTCGCTCACTTGAGGGCCTCCTCGGACGCGCGCGCGGTCCACGTCGCGAACCGCTCGCCCTCCTCGCGCTGCTCCTGGAAGCGCTTGAGGACCCGCTCGACGTAGTCGGGCAGCTCGGCCGCGGTGACCTTCAGGCCGCGGACCTTGCGGCCGAAGCCGGCGTCCAGGCCGAGCGCGCCGCCCAGGTGCACCTGGTAGCCCTCGACCTGGTTGCCCTCGTCGTCGAGGACCAGCTGGCCCTTGAGGCCGATGTCGGCGACCTGGATGCGGGCGCAGGCGTTCGGGCAGCCGTTGATGTTGATGGTGATCGGCTCGTCGAACTCCGGGATGCGGCGCTCCAGTTCGTCGATGAGCGAGGCGCCGCGCGCCTTGGTCTCGACGATGGCGAGCTTGCAGAACTCGATGCCGGTGCAGGCCATGGTGCCGCGCCGGAAGGGCGAGGCGTTGACCCTGAGGTCGAGGGCTTCGAGCGCGGAGACGAGCGAGTCGACCTGCTCCCGCTCGACGTCGAGCACGATCATCTTCTGTTCGGCGGTGGTGCGAAGGCGGCCCGAGCCGTGTGCCTCGGCGACCTCGGCGATCTTCGTGAGGGTGGTGCCGTCCACGCGGCCGACGCGGGGTGCGAAGCCGACGTAAAAGCGCCCGTCCTTCTGCTGGTGCACACCGAGGTGGTCGCGCCAGACGCCGCTGGGCTGCTCGGGCGCGGGCCCGTCGGCGAGCTTGCGGCCCAGGTAGTCGTCCTCCAGGACCTGCCGGAACTTCTCCGGGCCCCAGTCGGCGACGAGGAACTTCAGGCGGGCGCGGTTGCGCAGCCGGCGGTAGCCGTAGTCGCGGAAGATGCCGATGACGCCGCCGTACACGTCGGGCACGTCCTCCAGCGACACCCAAGTGCCAAGGCGCACACCGAGCTTGGGGTTGGTGGAGAGGCCGCCGCCGACCCACAGGTCGAAGCCGGGGCCGTGCTCGGGGTGGTGGACGCCGACGAAGGCGACGTCGTTGATCTCGTGCGCGACGTCGAGCTGCGGCGAGCCGGAGATCGCGGACTTGAACTTGCGCGGCAGGTTCGAGAAGTCGGGGTTGCCGATGAAGCGGCGCTGTATCTCGTCGATGGCGGAGGAGCCGTCGATGATCTCGTTCTCGGCGATGCCCGCGACCGGCGAGCCGAGGATCACGCGGGGCGTGTCACCGCAGGCCTCGGTCGTGGAGAGCCCCACGGCCTCCAGGCGCCGCCAGATCTCGGGGACGTCCTCGATGCGGATCCAGTGGTACTGGATGTTCTGCCGGTCGGTGAGGTCGGCGGTGCCGCGTGCGAACTCCTGGGAGATCTCGCCGATGACGCGCAGCTGCTCGGTGGTCAGGCGTCCGCCGTCGATCCGGACCCGGAGCATGAAGTACTCGTCGTCCAGCTCCTCCGGCTCCAGGATCGCGGTCTTGCCGCCGTCGATCCCGGGCTTGCGCTGGGTGTACAGGCCCCACCAGCGCATCCGCCCGCGCAGGTCGTTCGGATCGATCGAGTCGAATCCGCGCTTGGAGTAGATCGTCTCAATGCGTGTCCGCACATTGAGACCGTCGTCGTCCTTCTTGAACTGCTCGTTCCCGTTGAGCGGAGTGAAGTGACCTACGGCCCACTGGCCCTCGCCGCGGTGACGGCTCGCCTTGCGGCGGGGCGTGGCTGGGGCGGGCTTCTCTGGAGTGGTGGGCATGGTTGTACGTCCTTCGGGCAGCGGGAAATGCGGCTCTGACCTGCGGGTATGGGCACATGCGGAAATGTGCGCGCGGCGCTGCGCAGGGAGGGTTCAGGGAAGATCGAGGGCGATCGGGGATCAGAAGTGCGGCAGTGCTGAGTCGATCAGCAAGCCGGACACATGGCGCTGGACATGCGGCCGAGGTCGACGTGACGCCGACTCACCAAGGCAATTCCAGTGCGATCCATGCCGGAAGCGTGTCACGGGACTTTCGACCCAGTCCAGCATTATCCAAAATGTGGACACCCTTGTCCCGAATCGCGGACAAGGGTGTCGTGGGTCACTCATGGGCCACTTGTGGATCAGGCGCGGTGCGCCCCCGGCCAGGGCCCGGGGGTCACGACGTCCGGCTCCTGCTCGACCTTCGTGTCGAAGAGCTTGAAGCCGCGCCGCTGATAGTTGTCCATGGCGTGCTCGCCGTCCTTGGAGCAGGTGTGCAGCCAGACGCGCTCGGTCGGTGCGAGCCCCGGCCACCGCTCGGCCAGGTCCCAGGCGCGGGCGGTGGCGTACGAGAGGAGGTGGCCGCCGATGCGGCGCCCGCGGAAGGCGGGGATCAGCCCGAAGTAGACGATCTCCACGACGCCCTCCGGCCCGTCGCCGTTCTCGCCCCGGGCCGCCAGCTCCACGTACCCGGCGGGCGTGCCGTTCTCGTGGGCGACCCAGGTCTCCACGCCCGGCCGATCGAGGAGCTTCTGCCACTCGGCGTGGGTGAGGGAGAGCCGGTCGGTCCAGCGGATGTCCCCGCCCACGGACGCGTACAGGAACCGGCTGAACTCGGGCGAGGGCACTTCGGCGCGCACGATCCGCACGTCGCCGTCGGGCGCGGCGGCCGGGAGCAGGTCGGTGGGAGACGTCTGCTCCAGGGACCAGGTGGTGACAGTGATGCTCATGGGGCTCAGAGAATCACGGTCCGAGATCCGCGGCGAGGCCGGGATCCGGTATCCGTGGCGAGGCCGGGATCCGGGCGAGGATGCGGGGCTCAAGGCTCCGCCACGCTCCGCGCCTTCCGTATGGCCGGCGCGGTCGAGTGCGGCAGGAGGTCCGCGGGGCGCTCCGGCAGGACCAGTTCCACGTCGACCTCCTCGTGGAAGCGGTAGGGGCGGTGGGCGATCAGGCCGCCCAAGTAGCGCCGCACGCGGGAGAGTTCGGCGCGCACCGTCACCGTGCGCCCCGGGTCGCCGAACATGTCCTCGGCCAGGCCCGAAGCGGTGCGCCCCGTGGGGTGCGTGGAGAGGAGGTAGAGCAACTCGGCGTGACGCGGGCTCAGTTCATGGGTCCAGTCGCGGGCGCCGCCGAGCACCGCGAGCGTCCACCGGCGCGGGCCGCTGACGTCCAGGACGAGCCGGGTCGCGGCGATCGGCTCGGGGGTGTCGCCGGGGTTCTCCAGGCGAAGCAGCCAGCCGCCGGGCAGCGGCTCCGCCCGGCAGGTGCCGAGTGTCGGCAGCCAAGTGCGGCCGGGGCCGAAGGACTTGGGGAGGGCGAAGCGGTCCTCGGGGGGCATGCCCGTCACCGCGGCGGTCCAGCCGTGCACGTCCACGGCGATCGCCCGGCCGTCCAGGCGGGCCAGGATCGGCGCCGCCACCGCGCGCAGCCGGTCGAGCGACGTGGCGTGCCGCTCGCGCAGCCGGGCCTCGGCGAGCTTGGCCACCGAATCGACCAGGGCGAGCGTCGCAGGATGCATGGTCTGCAGCGGGCCGCTGACGTCGACCACGCCGAGCAGCCTGCCGTCGCGCGGATCGGTGACAGGAGCGCCCGTACACGTCCAGGGGTGGTGGGTCTGCACGAAGTGCTCCGCGGAGAAGACCTGCACGGGGCGGCGCACCACCAGCGGGGTCCCTATGCCGTTCGTGCCGACGACGCTCTCGCTCCAGTCGGCGCCCAGCTCGAAGCCGAGCGAGTCCGCCTTGCGCAGCACCCCGGAACTGCCCTCGCGCCACAGCACGCGGCCGTCCGGGTCGCAGACGACCATGATGTGCTGCGCGGCGTCCGCCACCGACACCAGGGCGTTGCGCAGGACGGGCAGGATCTCCAGGAGCTGCGAGGCGCGGCGGCGCTGCTCCAACTCCTCCTCGTTCAGGAGCCGGGACCGGAAGTCGTGGTCGGGATCGACCCCGCCGAGGATCATCCGCCCCCAGGAGTCGCCGATCACGGGCCGCGGCAGGACGCGCGGCCGCTGCCCTGACAGCGTCGCGTCGCGCACCCCCTTCAAGAGGCGCGCGGCGTGCGCGAGATCCATGGCGGATATGCGCGCGAGATCGATCGTCGACGGGGAGTTCATCACCACTGGGTCCTTTCCGGCCAGACCAGTGCTTAGGGGCATGTATTCATCGTGCCCCCTGAGGGCGTCCCTGGGTGATGCATCGGCGATGAATCAGCGGGAGGCCGCGGCGGGTTGCAACCTCATGCAACTCTGGCGAACGACTGTGCGGTGCCCGAATCTGGTCACAACGCCGCCCGTGCGGTGTTCATGCTCCTCAAGGGGCCTGAAAGACGGGGGTGGTGCCGTGTCGGCGCAGCACCACCCCCGTGTCAGCTCCGGGCGCTAGACCCCCGGGGCCGCCCGTTCCACCACGGACGCCAGATCGAGGCTGTGCGGCAGCGTGCCGAACGCCGCGCCCCAGTCACCGCCGAGCCGTGAGCCGCAGAACGCGTCGGCGACCTCCGGCGGGGCGTGCCGCACGAGCAGCGATCCCTGGAGCACCAGCGCCATGCGCTCCACCAGACGCCGTGCCCGGCCCTCGATGCCGTCCAGGTCGGCCAGTTCGGTCAGCAGGTTCTTGATCGCCCCGTCCAGCCGGTGGTCGGCGCCGCGCGCCTTCCCGACCTCCTGCAGGAAGGCGTTCAGGGCCAGCGGCTCGCGCTGCAGGGCCCGCAGGACGTCCAGGGCCTGCACGTTGCCCGAGCCCTCCCAGATGGAGTTGAGCGGCGCCTCGCGCAGCAGCCGGGGCATGCCCGACTCCTCGACGTAGCCGTTGCCGCCCAGGCACTCCAGGGCCTCGCCCGCGAGCGGCGTACACCGCTTGGTCACCCAGTACTTCGCGGCCGGCAGCGCGAGCCGCAGGAACGCCCGCTCCTGCTCGCCCCCGTCGTCGTACGCCGCGGCGAGCCGGATCGCCAGCGTCGTGGCCGCCTCCGACTCCAGGGCCATGTCCGCGAGGACGTTGCGCATGAGGGGCTTGTCGACCAGCTTGCCGCCGAACGCCTCCCGGTACGTGGCGTGGTGCACCGCCTGCGCGACGGCCTGCCGCATCAGCGCCGCCGAGCCGATCACGCAGTCGAGCCGGGTCGCCGCCACCATCTCGATGATGGTGCGCACCCCGCGCCCCTCCTCCCCGACCCGGCGCGCCCACGTCCCGTCGAACTCGACCTCGCTCGACGCGTTGGACCTGTTGCCCAGCTTGTCCTTGAGCCGCTGGATGGCGAAGACGTTGCGCGAACCGTCCTCCAGGACGCGCGGCACCAGGAAGCAGGTCAGCCCCCGCTCGGCCTGCGCGAGCACCAGGAACGCGTCCGACATCGGCGCCGAACAGAACCACTTGTGCCCCGTCAGCTCGTACGTCCCCTCCTCGGCGAGGGCCCGCGCGCGCGTCGTGTTGGTCCGTACGTCGCTGCCGCCCTGCTTCTCCGTCATGCCCATCCCGAAGAGGACGCCGGCCTTCTGCGACGCCGGGCGCAGCCCCTCGTCGTACACGGTGGAGGTCAGACGCGGCTCCCACTCGGCGGCGAGCGCGGGGTCGGCGCGCAGCGCGGGCACCGCCGCGTGCGTCATCGACACCGGGCAGCCGTGGCCGCCCTCGGTCTGCGTCCACACCAGGAACCCGGCGGCCCGCAGCACATGTCCGCCGGGCCGGGACCAGGCCGAGGTAAGCCCCGCGGAGACCGCCTTGCCGAGCAGCCGGTGCCAGGACGGATGGAAGTCGACCTCGTCGATCCTGTTCCCGTAGCGGTCATGTGTCCGCAGAACGGGAGGATTCTCGTTCGCGAGCACTCCCCACCTCTGCGCCTGGGCGGAACCAGCGGTGCGGCCGAGCAGTGAGAGCTCCTCGTGAGCGGAATCGAGGAGCGCCGGGTCCAGGTGCCGCTCGACGCCCTCCACAAGGGCCCGGTCGGACGCGAATACGTCATATCCCACCAGGGGCGGAGCCTGGTTGGTCACTGTGTGGGTGCTGGCTGCCATGCCGCTACGGTAAGGAGGTGCACCAGGCAAAAGAAACACCCGGGCGGCCCTCTGGCCGCTGGAACCGGGCCCGCGCTCTCTACCGGAACGTCTCCAAGCGCAGGACCGCCTGGCTGCTGCTCAAGGACACCGTCAACTCATGCATTGAGTACCGCATCCTGGGGCTCGCGGCCGAGGCGGCGTTCTTCACGCTCCTTTCCGTGCCGCCGCTGCTCCTGAGCCTCATCGGGCTGCTCGCGTACGTGGACCGGTGGACCGGCGCGGACACCATCGCCAGCGTGCAGAACAACATCCTGGAGGCGTCCCGCACGGTCCTGTCCGACCGGGGCGTCCACCAGATCGCGGAACCGATACTGGACGACGTGCTGCGGGTCAGCCGGCCCGACGTCATCTCCATCGGCTTCCTCTTCGCCCTGTGGTCGGGCTCCCGCGCGGTGAACGTCTTCATCGACACCATCACCGTGATGTACGGCCTCGACGGCGTGCGCGGCATCGTCAAGACGCGGATCCTCGCCTTCGGGCTGTTCATCGTGGCGCTGTTGATCGGTTCGGTGGCGCTGCCGCTGATGGTGGCGGGGCCGGACGCGGTGGTGAAACTCCTGCCGGGCTCGACGACGGTCGTCCAGATCCTCTACTGGCCGGTCGTCGTCATCCTCTCCGTCGTCTTCCTGACCACGCTGTACCACGTGTCCGTGCCGGTGCGTTCGCCGTGGGTGGAGGACATGCCGGGCGCGCTGGTCGCGCTGGCGATGTGGGTGCTCGGCAGCTTCCTGCTCCGCATCTACCTCACCAGCACGGTGGAGGGCCCCACGATCTACGGCTCCCTGGCGGCACCGGTCGCGGTCCTCCTGTGGATCGGCGTATCGGCGTTCGCGGTCCTGGTCGGCGCCGCGGTCAACGCGGCGATCGACCGGGTCTGGCCGTCCGTCGCCACGGCCGCGGCGCGCGCCGCCAACGACCGCATAAGGGAGGCGCAGGCCGCCGAGGTCGTGGCCCGCGCCGCCGCCGCGCGCGAGGCAGTCACGGACCCCGACGACCCCGAAATGCCCTCGGAGTTCCCCGAACGCTGGTCCCGCTTCCTGCCCCCGGACGACGTGACATCACGCCTGCGCACGCACGCGAAGAAGAACGGCACGACTCCTCCTCCGGAGTAGGTGGACAGCCCAAATCACCGGCTTCGCCGAGTTCGTCCTCAAACGCCGGACGGGCTGGAGTGGTCGTGGTGGCGGTCGAGACACTGGCTTCGCCGAGTTCGTCCTCAAACGCCGGACGGGCTGGAATGGTCGTGGCCGCGGCCGAGTCACCGGCTTCGCCGAGTTCGTCCTCAAACGCCGGACAGGCTGGAAGATCCAGTCCGTCCGGCGCTCGTGTTCTTTCAGCCCCTCCGGCGTTTGAGGAGCGGGGTCTGGGGCGGAGCCCCAGTTTCGGGAAGGGGCGGGGTTGGGGAGAGGTCACGCCTTCCAGATGTTTGCCTCCGCGCACTCCCGGGCGAAGTCCGCGAAGTCGCGGGGCGCGCGGCCGAGGGCCTGCTGGACCCCGTCCGAGAGACGGGCATTGCGGCCGTCCAGATTCGTCTCGAACAGGTCGATCAGGAACTCCACCTCCCCCTCCGGCACCCCGAACTCCTTGAGCGCCGAGCCGTACTCCCGCGCGGAGACGGGAACGTACGTGATCTCGCGCCCCGCGGCCGCCGCGACCTCCGCCACCGCCTGGCCGAAGGAGAGGAGACGGGGCCCTGTGAGGTCGAGGGTGCGGTCCGCGAAGCGGGCGGCGGTGTCGGTGAGCGCGGCGACGACCACGTCCGCGATGTCCCGCGTGTCGATGAACGGTTCGAGCACCTCACCGCCGGGGAACACCAGCTCCCCGCCCCGCATCCCGTCCAGGAGCGGCCCCTCGCTGAGGTTCTGCGCGAACCAACTGGCCCGCACGACCGTCCACACCGCCCCGGACTCCCGCACGGCCCGCTCCGTCGCGTCCGCCTGGGCCTCGCCCCGCGCGGACAGCAGCGTCAGGCGCCGTACGCCGAGTTCGACCGCGAGCCGCGCGAACGCGCCCACCGCCTCGGCCGCGCCGGGAGCCCCGACGTCCGGCAGATAGGCGAGGTGCGCCGCGTCGGCGCCCCGCAGGGCGTCCGCCCAGGTCGACCGGTCCGCCCAGTCGAACCGCACCGCGCCGGACCGCGAGGCCGCCCGCACGGTGAGCCCGGCCGCCTCGGCGGACTCCACGACCCTGCGGCCCACCCGGCCGGTCGCGCCCGTCACGAGGACGGTCATGTGCGTCTCGTTCTTCTTGTTGTTCGTCTTGTTCGTCGTCATGCGTTCAGTCAACTGCCCGGCGCCGAGGCCGACCATCGCCCAGGAGCTCACGCGCATGCGCGTGCGTCTACGCTGCCGCCATGGACGTACTCGCAGGCCTCCTCGAGGGCCCCCGCGCGCGGGGAGCCTTCATGATCCGTGCGCTGTTCGACCCGCCCTGGTCGGTCCGCATCGCGGACGAGGCGCCCCTGTCGGTCATGGTCATGGTGCGCGGCACCGGCTGGATCGTCCCCGAGGACGGCGGCCCCGCCCAGCGCATCCGCCCCGGCGACCTCGCCATCGCCCGCGGCCCCGACCACTACACCTGCGCCGGCGAACCCACCACCGCGCCCTTCGCCGAGATCCAGCCGGGCGAGCGCTGCGTGCCCCTGGACGGCGCGCCCGTGGCCCGCTACCGCGACCTCGGCGTGCGCGCCTGGGGCGAGTCGCCGATGAGCTCGGTGGAGATGCTGATCGGCACCTACCAGATGCGCGGCGAGCTCACCGGACGGCTCCTCGACGCACTGCCGCCGCTGCTCGTGCTCCCCACCGAGGTGTGGGACTGCCCGCTCACCCCGCTGCTCGCCGACGAGATCAGCAAGGGCGAGCCGGGCCAGGAGGTCGTCCTCGACCGGCTCCTCGACCTGCTCCTGATCGCCGCGCTGCGCGCCTGGTTCTCCCGCCCGGAGGCGGCGGCCCCCGCCTGGTACCGCGCGCTCGGCGACCCCGTCGTCGGCCGCGCCCTGCGCCTGCTCCAGGACGACCCCGCGCACCCCTGGACGATCGCGGACCTCGCCGCGAAGTCGGGCGTCTCGCGTGCCGCGCTGGCCCGGCGGTTCGCGGACCTCGTGGGAGAGCCCCCGATGACGTACCTGACGAACTGGCGGCTCGCGCTCGCCGCGGACCTGTTGCGCGACACCGACCTGACGATCGCCTCGATAGCCGCCCGCGTCGGGTACGGCAGCGCGTTCGCCCTGTCCAGCGCCTTCAAGCGGGTCTACGGCGTCAGCCCGCAGGAGCACCGCACGCGCGCGGCGTAGCCTGGATCCCGTGGGCACCCAGAACGTCGCGCCCGGCGACTACCGGGAGCGGCCGTCCCGGCTGACCGGCGCGGTCGTCTGGACCCGCGTGGCCACGGGCGCCCCGAGCGACACCCGTCCCGTGCTGCCCGACGGCTGCATGGACCTGCTGTGGACCGAGGGCCGCCTGTTCGTCGCGGGCCCCGACACCCATGCGTACGTCCCCCCGGACGCCGGCGGCCGCTATGTCGGCATCCGCTTCCACCCCGGCACCGCGCCGACCTTCCTCGGCGTCCCGGCCCACGAACTGCGGGACCGCCGCGTGGAGTTGGCCGACCTGTGGAGCGGCGCCGAGGCGCGCCGCCTCACCGAGCGGGTGGACGACGCGGGCGACCCGATGGCCGTCCTTGAGGCCGTCGCCGTGGAGCGCGCCGCCGACGCGGGGCCGCCCGACCCGCTCCTTTCCCACATCGTCAGCTCCCTGGGCGCGGGCCACTCGGTCGCGCGGACCGCGGCGGACGCGGGGGTCAGCGCCCGTCTGCTGCACCGCCGTTCACTGCCCGCCTTCGGGTACGGGCCCAAGACGCTGGCCCGGGTCCTTCGTCTGCAGCGGGCGCTCGCGCTGGCCCGCGAAGGCCTGTCGTACGCGGACACGGCGGCCGTCGCGGGCTTCGCCGACCAGGCCCATCTCGCCCGCGACGTCAAGGAGTTGACGGGGGTGCCGCTCGGCACACTGCTCGGCGGCGGGGGAGGAGGCGGCGGTAGCGGCGGTCCCTAGCGCCCCAGCGGCGCGAAGAGGTCGACGCCGTTGCCGTCCGGGTCGAGCACGACGGCGTACCGCTGCCCCCAGGGCGCGTCGAACGGCTTGAGCTCGCTCGCGTACCCGGCACCCACCAGGTCCTCGTAGGCCGCGTCGACACCCTCGGGCGTCGTGCAGTGGAAGGCGAGCCCGATGCGCCCCGCGGAGGCGGGCGGCCGCCAGTCGGGGTGGAAGGACCGGACGGTCTCCTCCGTGTCGAGGGCGAGGCGCAGGCCGCCGGGCAGGGCGGCCTCGGTGTGCGGCGCGCTCTCGGACCCTTCGGGGAACTCCAGGCCGATCCTGCGGTAGAAGGCGAGCGACGCGGCCATGTCGGAGACGACGAGGCCGATGAGGTCGAAGCGTGGTGTGGGTGTGCTGTTCATGTGCGCGAGCGTAGGCGCGGGGCGCGCGACCGGTCTTGAACGAATCGGACACCACCTGCACGACTGTCCGGACTCCGCGTTCCCCGCTACGGTGGAAAGCATGGATTATCCCGGCGACATCCGGCTCGCGGCGGCCGTCGTGGCCCATCGAGGCCGCGTCCTGCTCGTGCGGCGCAGCGAGACCGAGCGGTTCCTGCCACGGGTGTGGGGCGTTCCGTGCGGGAAGCTCGAACCGGGTGAGAGCCCACGCGACGGCGTGCTGAGGGAGCTCAAGGAGGAGACCGGGCTGCTCGGCCAAGTGCTGCGCAAGGTCGGCGAGTCCTCCTTCGTCAGCACCTTCCGCGGCCACGAGGTGAAGAACTGGCAGGACAACTTCCTCGTCAGGCCGCTCACTTTCGACGTGGCGCTGCCGCTGGCCGACCAGGCCCACCGCTGGCTCGCCCCCGGCGACCTCGACTCGGTGGACATCGACGACTACAACCGCGAGATCGTCCGTCAGGCCTTCCACTGAACATCTGAACATCGCCCTTGAGCCCTGCTTCACCGGCCCGCTGACGAGTGGTCAACTGATCAGTTCCGCGAGGGCGTTCAGCTCCGCCAGATAGTCCTCCACCCCCAGCGGCTTCTTCGCCACCGCCGAGGCGTCGGCCTGTGCCGCGGACGCGCTCGTGAACACGTCCGTGTAGCGCCGCCGACCCGACCCCGTCTCCAGGAACAACGTCACCGTCGGCCCCCGCGAGGCGCACCACGCGCGATGCAGGACGTGCGGCGGCAGGGCGTAGCCGCTGCCCGCCGTGTACTCCGCCGTCTGGGTCAGCCGCAGCCGCGCCCGGCCCGCCGGTTCGAGGAGCCAGTCGCCCTCGTCGCCCGACAGGGACTCCCGGTACCAGGGCGCGACGACGCCGCCACCGGCTTCCGGGCCCGCCGCTTCGTACAGCTCCATGCCGAGCGCGCCCCGCACCACGTACGAGGCAAGGGGCGAGCGGTGGTTGTGGACGTCCTCGCGCGTGTGCGCGCCCGGGTGCCAGATGTGGGCGCGCAGCATGTGCCGCGGTCCGCCGTCGACGAGCAGCAGCTTGTCGAAGCCGAGGATGTGGCGGTACGAGAGGAGCGCGCACCCCGAGGGGTCGCCGAGCCCCTGCGCCAGCTCACGGACGAGCGGCAACAGGCGCTCGGGAGTGCCCAGTTCGGCGATGACCGTGCGGGCGGCCCGCACCAGTTCGTCCCCCGTGGGCCCGTCGAGGGCCCCTTCGAGGAGCCGCCTGGCGACATGGACGTGCGGACCACCCAATGCACTCTCCCCCCAGTTCCCGCGCACGCGCGCCGAGCCGGGGGTTCAGATACCCGGCTGATACATCCATACGGCATGTGCCCGCAGCGCCGAAAGACCTTGATAGGTCATCCACATCGGGTGGGCGAGATCGTCGCCGTCCCATGTCCAGATCCCGCCGTCCTGCTGTCGCCGGACCGCGGCCGCCGCGCCCGAGATCAGCTCCTGCCAGGCCGCTTCCAGGCCCTCGTCCGCCGCGGTCCGCCGGGCGCCCTCGGTGAGCAGGGCCCGCAGCACCCAGGCCGCCGCGAAGTGCCGTACGGAGAGCACCTCGTGGCGCGAGGCGTCCACCGGGTGCGGGCGGCGCACCGTCTCGTGACTGCTCTCCAGGTCCTCGCAGCCGTCGTGCGCGGGGCCGGGGCAGGACAGCAGCCAGCGGATGCCGTCCTGGCGGGTGGCCTGGGCGTTCGCGTCCTCGCCGAGCACCCGCGCCGCCCGGTCGAGGGCCACGACGGCCTGCGCGGTGTGCACGGGCGACGGCGCCACGGGGCGGCCGCCGAGCGGCGCGAGCCGGGCGCCCCAGCAGCGGCGGTGCAGACGCGCGGGGTCGGTGACGGCGCCGTCGACGAGGACCTCGCGCAGCCGCGGCAGGGCGGGCGAGTCCGGGGCCGCGCGCAGCAGTCCGCGCAGCACGGTGGTGACGACGTGGGTCATCTCCAGGCCCGCGGGCTCCAGTTCGCGGCGGAAGCGGTCGGCGCACTGTGCGGCCTCCTCCGCGAGCCGCACCGGGTCCGCGCCGGCCCGCGCGAGCGCGCCGAGCACCAGCGCGGTCACCTCGGGGCGCGGCACGGCCCCTTGGGAGCGCGCCGCCCAGCCGCCGTCGGGAAGGCGCAGCCGCCACAGCGTCTCGACCAGGTCGGTGGCGCGCAACCGGCCGTCGGGCACGCCGAGTTCGAGCACGATGTGCAGTCCGTACGCGGTGCCGGTCGGGGTCGGCCGCACCGGCTGCGCCTCCTCGTCGAGGGCGTGCGGCCAGCCGCTGAGACGGCCCCGCAGCGGATCGTCGAAGACGGTCAGGCGCTCGGTGAGCGTGGCGTACGAGGCGGCGGACAGACCCGGCAGCGGTCCGGGCCCGCCCGTAGCCCCGTCCTCCGGTTCGGCCGCGCGCCCGCCGCGCGGCGCGGGCACGCCGTCGAGGGTGCCGACGGGCTCGCCGTCCGCCGCGCCCCTGGCCCGTATCAGGGCGCCCGCGAGCCAGACGGAGAGCCCCGTGCCGAGGCCGCTGACCACGGCGAGCGAGTAGCGGGCGGTGTCCCCGTAGAGGCTGTCGGGCAGCAGCCCCACCAGGGCCTGGAACACGGCGTATCCCACGGCGATCGGCCCGAACCTGCCGAGCCATGCCACGAGCCGCCCGGACGGCGGTCCGGGCGGTGGCTCGGGCGGCGCGGGCGGTCCTGCGGGGTCTGTGCTGCCGCGCACGTGTGCTGGGTGCATGAACTCCCCTTACCCATATGACTCTTGTGGCGAAAGGGGGTGAGTGCAACAGTTCTGCGCCAGTGGCCCTGCCCTGAGCGGCGTGCGGGTCACCTCCGTCCGGTGAGGGAGAACACGTAGCCGAAGCGATCGCGGCGCGCGGCCAGTTCGTACGCGGGGAGCACGCCGGGGCCGCACGACTGCGAGCCGATGCCGTGCACGCCCGCGTCGAGGTTGACCCAGACCGTGTCACCGGGCACGAGGTCGGTGCGGTGCCGGGCGGCGTCGAGCTGTTCGGTGGTCCAGCGGCGCGCGGTGAACGCGGCGTCGTGGTCGCTCGCGATCCGCAGGCCGCCCACCTCCGCCCACCGGACGTCCGCGCGGGCACCGTTCTCCTGCGGGCGCACGTACGGGGTCTGGAGGGCGTCGACGTCGGACTCCCACACGCCGATCATCGAGGCCGCCGTGGTGTCGGGATAGGCCTCGCCCGGGCCGCCGCCGAACCACCGCACCCGGTCCGGCGCGCCGGGCAGCCCGAAGCGGACGCCGACGCGGGGGAGCGGCACCGTCCACTCGCCCTCCGGTGCCACGTCCACCGTCAGCGCGAGCCGCACCCCGTCCGAGCGCCAGCGGTAGGCCACGCGCAGGCCCAGGTCGCTCGCCGCCGGCGCCACGCGGGTGCGTACGGTCACGGAGTCGTCGCCCAGGTCCACGGTGTCGACGCGGTGGTGCACGCGGTCCAGGCCCAGCTTGCGCCAGCGCGCGGCCACGGACGGTTCGGGGCGCCAGGGCATGCCGTTGTCGTTGTCGGTGGGCGCACGCCACACGTCCAGGCGCAGGTCCCTGATCTCCAGGTCGCCGAGGGAGAGCAGCGTTCCGCGGTCGTCGAAGGCGGCGGGGCCGAGCACGATCCGCCGCCCCTCGCGCACCGGGGCCACACCGCCCGGCGCGGGCAGGACCATGCCGACCTCGACGGGCAGTTGGGCCCACGCGACCACATGGCCGCGATCAGCCCATGCCGCGTCCTCGGCCAGTCGTGCCCGCACGGTCCACCGCGTCTCCGCGTCTTGGCCCCGCGTCGGCGCGGGCGGGAGCTTCACCTCGACTCGTTCGCCGGGCGCGAGAGGGGGCACGGGCAGGACACCGTCGGCCACGCTCTCGCCGTCCACCTCGTACGACCAGGTGAACGCCAGGTGGGAGAGGTCCGCGAAGTCGTGCAGATTGGTGATCCCGACGGTGCCTGCGCGCCCGTCGCCCTCGACGCGGACCGGCTCGATCACCTTCTTGTACTCGATCAGGCCGGGGGACGGCGTCCGGTCGGGCAGGAGCAGCCCGTCGCAGACGAAGTTCCCGTCGTGGAGCTCCTCGCCGAAGTCGCCGCCGTACGCGTATCCGTACGTCGGGTGCGCGATGCCGTGGTCGATCCACTCCCAGATGAAGCCGCCCTGGAGCCGCTCGTACGTCTCGAAGAGCCGCTGGTACTCGCTCAGGCCGCCGGGGCCGTTGCCCATCGCGTGCCCGTACTCGCACAGGACGAAGGGGAGTTCGCCGCGGCGCTCCGGTCCCTCGTCGGTGCCCCGGCCGATGCTCTCGACCTCGGCGTGGTCGGCGTACATCCGCGAGTAGACGTCGGTGTCCTTGCAGGACCTGTCGCCCTCGTAGTGCAGGAGGCGGCTGTCGTCGCGCGCGCGGATCCACTCGGCCATGGCGGTCAGGCCGCGCCCCGTCCCGCATTCGTTGCCGAGCGACCACAGGACGACCGAAGGGTGGTTCTTGTCGCGTTCGACCATGCGGGCCGCGCGGTCCAGGAGGGCGGGCGTCCAGCGGTCGTCGTCGACCGGGTTGCCGCGCCAGCCGACCGCCCCGAAGCCATGGGTCTCCAGGTCGCACTCGTCGATCACCCACAGGCCGAGCTCGTCGCACAGGTCGAGGAAGGCGGGGTGCGGCGGATAGTGGCTGGTGCGGACCGCGTTGATGTTGTGACGCTTCATCAGCAGCACGTCCGCGCGCATGGTGTCGAGGTCGACGGCGCGGCCCGTCTCCGGGTGGAACTCGTGGCGGTTGACGCCCCGCAGCAGGATCGGGCGGCCGTTGACCTTGATGAGGCCGTCCTCGACGGCGACCGTGCGGAAGCCCACGCGCAGCGGGATCCGCTCGCCCGCCGTGGCGAGCACGCCGTCGTAGAGCCGCGGGGTCTCGGCGGTCCACGGCCGCACGGGCACGGTGACCTGCTCGCCCGTGGCGACGTCGATGCCCAACTCGCCCACGGTGACCCGCCCTTGGACGTCCGAGTCCACCCGCAGCGTGCCCGTTCCCGCGCGGTGGTCGTACGAGGCGTGGACGAAGAAGTCGCCCGCGCAGCCCTCGGGCCGGTGCAGCAGCGTCACGTCGCGGAAGATGCCCGGCAGCCACCACTGGTCCTGGTCCTCCAGGTACGAGCCGGACGACCACTGGTGGACGCGGACCGCGAGGACGTTGCCCTCGGGGCGAAGCAGCGGGCCGACCGCGAACTCGTGGGCGAGGCGGGAGCCCTTGAACTCGCCGAGCTCCGTGCCGTTCAGCCAGACGCGGGCGCAGGACTCGACGCCGTCGAAGCGGAGCACGCCGTCGCCGTCGGCGGGCCAGGATGCGGGGAGGTCGAAGGTGCGCAGATGGTCGCCGGTGGGGTTCTCGGTGGGCACGCGCGGCGGGTCCAGCGGGAACGGATAGAGCTGGTTCGTGTACTGGGGCGCGCCGTGGCCCTGGAGCACCCAGTGCCCCGGCACGGCGATCTCGTGCCAGGCGCCTGCGTCGTACGCGCCGGACGCGAAGGAGGTGTCCTCGGAGTCCGCGGCGGGGGAGAGGCGGAAGCGCCATCTGCCGTTCAGGGAGAGAGCGGCGGCGTCCGACGTCGCGTACCAGGATCGGGGCGGGAGGCTTCCGGTGCCGGGGGATACGTCCTCGTGGCGGGGGAGGTCCATGCGTCCATCAGACCGTGCCGGGGCGGCGCCCCACAATTGTTTCGGAGCGGGAGTTGTTGGACTCTTCGGGCACGGCTTGGACGGGTGGCGAGCGGCGTGCGGATATCGCAGCGGTGAGGGGAGGGTTGAGCTGAAATCCGTTGAACTATGGCGCCTGTACAACGGTATCGGTAACTTGTCGTGGCATGGACCAACGATCTGATCCGTCGGTGCTGCCCGCCGAGCTGCCCGTGACCGACCGCACCCGGCACCGCCGCCTGCGGGAGCAGGGCAGCCTGGAGCGCGCCGACCTCGAAGCGATCCTCGACGCGGGCTTCGTCTGCCACCTCGGCGTCGTCGTCGACGGCCACCCGATGGTCGTGCCCACCGTCTACGGCCGTGACGACACCCAGCTCTTCCTGCACGGCTCCGTCGCCGGCCGCAGCCTGGCGGCGGACCCCGAGGCGTCGGTCTGCGTCACCGTCACGCACGTCGACGGGCTGATCCTCGCCCGCTCCGTCTTCGAGCACGGCGTCAACTACCGCAGCGCGATGATCCACGGAGTGCCGCGCAAGGTGACCGACCCCGAGGAGAAGCTGCGCGGCCTGCGCCTGCTCACCGAGCACGTGACGCCCGGCCAGTGGGACTACGCCCGCCGCCCCAGCCGCAAGGAACTCGCCGCGACCACCCTGCTCGCCCTCTCGCTCGCCGAGGCCTCGGTCAAGATCTCGGCGGGCCCGCCGGGCGACGGCGAGGGCCCGGACGCGGAACGGGGCATCTGGGCGGGGAACCTGCCGCTGGTGTCGAGGTGGGGGACGCCGGTACCGGACCCGCTGCTTCCGGCGGGGACGGCCCCGCCGCCCCACATCGAGAGACGGGGCGGCGCGCGGCACGCAGGGGCGCCCCGTTAGGGGCGCGGGGAACTGCGCGACAAGCCCTCGCGAGCCTCCGGAAGAACGGAAGGCTCAGCCGACGTCGACACGCTTCGGCGCTTCACACCCGTGTGCCCTCGCGGACCGCTCCGCAAAGGCCTTCAATGCGGCCCGCTCATAGTCCCGATCAGCCGCGGAGGTCCTTTCCTCCGCCTCATCCGCCCGCACCGTGAACAACGCAGGTCCACCCCCGCCCCGGCACACCGCGCTCAATCCGTAGCCACCGTCCCGCTCCCGATGGCCACCGCGCTCGTTCTCCGCGTACGGACCGAAGGACGCGACCAGGCGAAAGATCCGCGTCCGCTCGGCCGAGCGGACGACGGGCGTACCGACCCGCCCGCCGGCCACGACGCACACCTCCACCGGCGCCCCGGAGACCTCGCTCTCCCAGGCCCGGGACGCCCGCGAGCCCCGGCCGGGCAGGCCCCGGCAGGACCCGGACGCGTCGGCGAGCGGCACGTCCTCGTCGGCGTTCACCGGGAGCCCCACCGTACGCAGCGGCCTGCCCGGCTTCGCGTCGCAGTCCCACTTCTCGGAGGCCTTCGTGGCCGTCGCGGTGGCGATCCGCGCGTACGCCGTGCGCTCGCGGGGGTCGTCGAGGGTGCCGACCTCCTTCCCCACGGCGACCGTGACGAGCAGGGAGCCGCGGTCGCGGGCGCAGTCCATGAGCACCGCCGTGGTCGCGGACTCGCCGCCGGCCGCGCTGCTGAAGCCCTCGCCGGTGGTGAACAGGCCGTGCCAGCCGCCGCCGAGCGCGGCGGGCGGCAGTTCGGTCGACACCGCCGGGTACAACGGCCCGTACCCGCTCCCGAGTTCGGAGTCGCGAGGCGGCCTGTCGGCGGCCTCGCGCTCCGGTACGCGCTGCACGCTCACCTCCACCGAGGCATCGTGTGTCGGGTGTCCCGCGCCGTGCTCGGTCCTGCGGCTCACGTCGCAGGAGACCGTCTTCGCCCCGCCCCGAGCGGCCCGTGCCGCGTACGTCACGTCCGGCCTGCCGGGGCCGCTGTTGTAGGGCCCGTCGCCGAGCACCGCCCGCGTCTCGTCCGCGGCGAGGACGCCCTCGCACGCCTCGGCGAGCACCTGCCGTGCCTCGCCGCGTTCGCGCGGCCCGCCCCACCAGTAGTAGCCGCCCGCGATCAGGGCCAGGGCGACCAGGGCTCCGCAGGACGAGAGAACCACCCGCCCCGCCTTCGTCTCCCACGTCAGCCGCGCCACTGCGCCACCTCTCCCATGACCTTCGTGTCCCGGCAGTGTGAGCGCCGCGGCCAGCCGTCGGGCGCCGCCAGATAGCGGTCGAGCACGGCGCGCGCCTGCCGCGAGAGCCGTCGCCGCTCCTCGGGCTCCAGGACGGCCCTGCCCTCCTGCGGCCCGTAGTCGAAGTCGAGTTGGGGGGTGACGGTCACGCGGTGGTAGGTCGGCCCCGCCACGCACTCGGACCGCGCCCACAGGGCGAGCTGCGGGTCGTCGCCGGACTCCTCGACCGTCACCGGCTTGTCGGGATCAGGCCGCTCGCCCGGATCGGTCCGCTTGTCGGGGTCCGGTACGTAACCGTTGTCCTGGTGGTGGTCGTACGCCCCGGTCGCGAGGACGCCCGACCAGCTCTCCGCGCCCACCGCCTTGATCGTGAGCTCGCCGGGGGAGCCCGCGATGTCGTCCCAGCGCCCGCCGCACGTGCCGGTGCGTCGGCTGTACGTTGTGGCGTTCCCGTCGAAGGTCCAGTCGCCCGGCGTGAACCGCAGCGCCTCGGGGGAGAGCCAGGTGCAGAGCTTCGGCGCCTTCGCCGGGGCTCCGGCGGGCTCGGTGCTCAGCGGCTCGACGCCGCAACCCTGCTTCCTCGTCACCCAGTTGGCCACGTCCGCCGCCGTACGGGAGGCGAGCAGCCGGTCGTCCTTCGGGACGTGGTTCTCGTCGGCCGTCGACGGCAGGTCCACCGCGACGAGCAGGTCCCGCGCCGGGCGGACCCGTCCCGTCAGGCCCTTCGGGCAGTCGACCAGCAGCGAGGCCGACACCGTGCTGCCGCGCAGCCGGTCCTCGGTGGTCACGGATCCCAACGCGCTGTCCGGCAGGGGCAGTTCGAAGCCGCCGTCGAGCATGGGCGCGGAGGCGGTGCGGGTCAGCACGGCCTCGGCCCGGACCCGCGCCTGCGCGTCCGGCTCCCAGGCGTCCTCGACGTCGCCCCACGACAGCGTGCAGTCGAGCAGGGCACGGCTCTCCTGCCGGGGCCGCAGCATCGTGCCGAACTCGACGAGGACGCCGGGCCCGTCGGTCGTGGCGAAGGAGCTCAGCTCCCCGGGGAGCAGGCCCGCGCACCCCCGCTCCAACTGCTCCTGGCGGGCGGCCATCAGCTCGTCCCTGTCCTCGGCCGTCGACACGGCGAACCAGGTCGCGGACGCCGCGACGAGCACCGTCACCACCAGAGCCGCGAGCAGCCAGGTGCGCCGTCGCACCGCACGCAGGGCGCCCTTCTCGGGCATGGCGCTCCCCTTCCCCCGTGAATCGCACCAAGATCAGGTGGGGACGGTATCAAGTGGGAACTCTTGTCGCCGGTGGGGGCTTCTGCTTGACTCCGGCCGCCGGAACGCCGCTTCGCAAGGGGAGGTCGTCATGGAGATCACGCGCAGACGCCTGCTGTCCGCCCTGTCGGCCGCCGGACTCCTGGCGGTGATCCCCGTGGGCCACGCGGACGCGGACGTGGCCCGCGTCGCGGCCGACCGCGCCCGGCTGCTCGCCAACACCGTCGCCGTCTTCGCCGGGACCGAGGCGTCCAACGCCCGCCCGGAGGCGGCCGCGAAGCTCGCCGCGATCGAGAGGACGGCGCGGACCAATCTGAAGTCGATGGACGACGCGGCCGAGGGCGAGCTCTTCGCGGGCCTGGTGCTCGGCACCGACGAGGCCAACCTCAACACCGCCTACCGCAGGCTGTACGAGATCGCCCTCGCCACCCGCGCCCCCCGGGCCCCCTCCGACCTGTACGGGAACACGGCCGTGCAGCGCCGCGTGATCGACGGCCTGGTCCGGCTGCACGAGCGGTACTACGGCGACCAGTCCAAGGGCTACTACGGCAACTGGTTCCACTGGGAGATAGGCATATCGCAGCACATCAGCAGGACGCTCGTGCTGCTGGCCGACGAAGTGCGGGCGTACAGACCGGAGTTGACGCGCACCTACGTCGCCTCCATGGACGCCTACCTCCGCAACGGCACCGATGGCGACGTGGACCTCGACTCGCGCTTCCACACCGGCGCCAACCTCGCCGACATCACCACCAACCGCATCCTGCAGGGCGCGCTCCTGGACGACGGGGGCGAGGCCCGGATCCGCAAGGCCCTCACCGACCAGCTGACGGTCTTCGTCACCATCGACCCGTACCACCTCGACCACGGTGTCACGGACGGCCATTACGCGGACGGCTCCTTCATCCAGCACGCCTCGGTCGCGTACACCGGCTCGTACGGCAAGGGCCTGCTGACCCGTGTCGTGCAGACCCTGAAGATCCTCGACGGCACGGGCTTCGCCCACGGCGAGGAGCTGGTGCCGACCGTGTACGGCTGGGTGAGGAACGGCTTCGCCCCGCTGATCTTCGAGGGCTGGATGATGGAGATCGTCAAGGGCCGCGCGGTGTCGCGCACGGACTCCGGCTACACCGACGTGGCGGTGGTCGTCGAGGCCGTCGTCGACCTCTCCTCGCTCGCGACGGGCGCCGGGGCCACTGCCCTGAAGAGCTATGTGAAGCACATCAGGGCCACCTCGCGCGCCGCCCTCGACCCGGCCCGCTTCGTCTCACCGGTCAGCGTCGTGCGCTATGCCGACATCGTCGCCGACGCCGCCGTGGAGCCCGCCGACCTCAACCCCGCAGCGCGCAGCGTCGCGTTCAACGCCATGGACAAGACCGTGCACCGCAGGCCGGGCTACGCCTTCGCGCTCGCGCGCAGCTCGGAGCGGATCAGCAAGTACGAGTACATGAGCGGCGAGAACCTCATGCCGTGGTTCCAGGGCGACGGCGCCTACTACCTCTACCTCTCCGGGCAGGACCAGACGCAGGCGTACGGCGTCGACTACTACACCACCGTTTCGCCGTACGGCCTCGCGGGCGTCACCGCCCCCGTCGAACAGCGCCGCACCGTACCGGAGTTGTACGGCAAGCCCTTCTACGACAACCCAGGCCACCCGCTCCACTTCACCTCGTCGTCACAGGCGCAGAACAAGTACGTCTACTTCCCGCGCGGCACGAACCGCCACTCGGGTGGGGCCGTGCTCGGCGCGTACGGCGCGGCCTGCGCGGTGCAGTCGAGCGACGCGGCGTACCACGACCGGCGCCTGCTGCCCGACGACTTCGTCGTGTACCGGAACGCGACCGCGACGAAGTCGTGGTTCCTGCTCGACGACGAGATCGTGGTCCTGGCCGCGGACGTCGGCGACGACGCGGGACGGGCCGTCACCACGACCGTCGACGCCCGCACCGCGGCCCCCGGCGACCGGACCTCGCTTACCGGCATGCTCCGCGACGGCCGCCCCTGGACCGGTCCGGGCACCGCCGACCTGCGCTGGCTGCGCTACGCCAACGCCACGCAGGGCACCTCCGTCGGCTACCTCTTCCTCGACACCCCACGGGTGCGGGTCACCCAGGATCTTGTCACCCGCAGCCGCCGGGTCGTGCGCACCGCCAACCCCGATACCGCGGTGACCCGTTCGGTCCTCGGCGTCACGGTCGACGGGGCGGCGGGGGCACGTCCCGGCCGCCTCGCCTACGCGCTGGTGCCGAACGCGGGCGAGGCCCAGCTGCGCGCCCACCGCCATGGGCCCGTCCAGGTCCTCGCCAACTCACCGCGCCTGCAGGCTGTGACGCACACCGGCCTCGGTCTGACGGCGGCCAACACCTTCATGCCGGGGCGGCACGAGACGGCGGGCCTGCGCGTGGACGGACCCGCCTCGGTGATCGTGCACCGCCGGGGCCGGCGCGGCGCGACCACCTCCGTAGCCGTGTCCGACCCGACCATGGCCAGGGGCACCGTCACGCTCCTGCTGCGCGGCCGCCGTCTGCGCGAGGTCACCGCGGACCCGGAGGTCCGGGTGAGCCGGGTCCCCGGCGGCACCCGCGTCGAGGTGAACACCCACCACGCGTACGGCAGGAGCTTCACGGTCACGCTGGCGGGCTGACCGCCCCGCGGTCAGCGCTCCCCGACCGTGATGGCCTGCACCGGGCAGGCCCGCACGGCCTCGGCGACCATCGGGTCACCGCCGCCGTCCTCGCGGCCCGGCAGCAGTTCGCTGAGGCCGTCGTCGTCCTGGGTGAAGACGTTCGGCGCGGTGAGCGCGCACATGCCCGCGCCCACGCACAGGTCCCCGTCTATGTGGATCGCCTTGTCCGTCGTCTCGTTCGTCATGATCAATCCCTACCGGATGCCCGACTACTGCTGGATCCTCAACTCCTACCAGGTGACCGGGAGTTCGAGCATGCCCTGGATGGTGTCTCCCGGTTTGTGGGGGATCTCCTCCACGGGGGCGGCGAGCCGCAGCCCCGGCAGACGCTCGAAGAGGGAGCGCAGGGCGATCTCGATCTCGGCGCGGGCGAGGTTCTGCCCCAGGCACTGGTGGACGCCGAAGCCGAAGGCGAGGTGGTGCCGGTCGGGGCGGTGCCAGTCCAGTTCTTCCGGTGCCTCGTATGCCGTGCCGTCGCGGTTGATGAGGGAGGTGGAGAAGATGACGCCGTCGTCGGCGCGGATCGTGCTGCCGGCGATCTCGATGTCCTCCTTCGCCACCCGCATCATCCCGTCCGCGATGGACAGGAAGCGCAGCAGCTCGTCGACCGCCGCGGGCATCATCGGCCGCCCGTCCCGCAGCCCTTCCCGCAGCTCGGCGAGCCGCTCGGGGTGGCGCAGCAGCGTGAACGTACCGAGGGAGATCATGTTCGCCGTGGTCTCGTGCCCCGCGACCAGCAGGATCGTGGCGAGGCTCACCAGCTCGTCGCGGTCCACGGCGCCCGACGCGAGCTGCTGGTGGATCAGCCCGTCGAGCAGCCCGTCGCCGGGCTCCTGGCGCTTGCGGTCGATCAACGCGTAGAAGTACGCGTCCAGTTCGTCCCGCGCCGCGAGCACCGCGTCGGCGCCGGGCCCGCGGAGCAGCCGCCGTGACTGCTCCTCGAAGAAGTCGTGGTCGGCGTAGGGCACTCCGAGGAGATCGGAGATCACCATGGACGGGAGCGGGAGCGCGAAGGCGTTCACCAGCTCGGCGGGCGGACCCTGTTCGACCATGGCGTCCAGGAGCCGGTCGACGGTCTCCTGGATCCGCGGCCGCAGCGCCGCGATGCGCTTGACCGAGAAGCTGGGGATCAGCATCCGGCGCTGGGTGTTGTGGCGTGGGTCGTCGACGCCGAGCAGGGCGACGCGCCGGTTGCGGGACTTGGCGAAGCGTTCGGTCTGTGAGGGGAAGGCGTCGTGCGTCCGGTCGGACGAGAGGCGGTGGTCGGCGAGGAGCTCGCGGGCCACCGGCTGTCCGGTGACCAGCCACACGGAGCGGCCGTCGAAGAGCCTGACGCGGGAGATCGGCCGCTCCTCGCGCAGCGGCGCGTAGCCGGTCGGTGGGTGGTAGGGGCACGCGCGGTCCTGGGGGAAGGCGATGGGTTCGGTCGGCTGCACGGGCTCCGCCGACTTCGTTGACTCCGTCATCGATGTACCTCGCAAGCGCAGTTCTTCCCTTACGTCCCCCATTAGATGCCTGGGGCATCTAATTCTCCACGGCAAGACCGGCCAGATCGCCCGCCGGGCGCGTGTCCGGAATTGCCCCCTCCGATCAACCCGCCCGCGTCTGTGGCCGGTTCGGCGGTGTGTGGTAGCACTGCGGGCATGAAGGACAAGCCCGCAGCGCGCTCCGGTTACCACCACGGCTCACTCCCCGAGGCCCTCGTCGCCGCGGCACTCGACCTCCTCGACGAGGAGGGCCCCGAGCGGGTCACGGTCCGAGAGATCGCACGCCGCGCCGGGGTCTCCCCGGGGGCGCCGTTCCGTCATTTCGCCGACCGGCAGGCGCTGTTGACGGCCGTCGCGGTGCGGATTCTGGCCGACTACGAAGCCTGGCAGCTGGCCGAGCTGGAGAAGGCGGAGGGTTCCGCGATGCGCGCCTTCGGCCTCGGTTTCGTGCGGTACGCGATCCGCCACCCGCACCGCTTCGAGCTCGTCAAGCCCTGGGTGTTCGGACCCCGCCGCCCGGCCGAGCTGGACGAGCACCTGGCCGCCATCGAGGAGGCCTTCACCGGCGTCATCCTCGCCGACCAGCGCGCGGGCGAACTGCGCGCCGGGGATCCGGCCGTGGTGGGCCTCGCGGGTCAGGCGCTCGTCTACGGACTCTCGCAGATGATCGTCGACGGATATCTGCCGCCGGACCAGGCCGAGCACCTGACCGAACAGGTCCTTGACACCTTCGGCCTCGGTGTCGTCAACGTGGCCCGGTACAAGGGCTGTTGACCCCCTCGCGATCCCTTGACCCCCTCTTCGCGCGCTGATGTAATCACCGATTACATCGGCGCTGCAGCCAGCGCCGCCTCGCTGCCCGCGGCAGCGCACCGACTGGGGGAGTCGCATGTTCGCCAAGCCGATGCCTGGCTACACCACCGCAGCCGCCGAAGGGGACGTGACGGTCCTGCTCATCGGCATGCGCGTCAATCACTTCTGGGCGGTGCATCACTGGGGACGCGTGATGCTCGCCATGCTCCGCATGCTCCGTGAACTGGAGAAGGACCCGGGCCGCGGCCTCCTCGGCCGCGTCCTGCTGACCGCGTCACCGCGTACGTACTACGTGGTGCAGTACTGGGAGTCCAAGGACAAGCTCTACGCCTACGCCAAGGCGCCCGACGCCTTCCACCACAAGGCCTGGGGCATCGTCAACCGCAAGCTCCGCGCCGGGAAGACCCGTGGACACGTGGGGCTGTGGCACGAGACGTACATCGCCCCGGAGGGCTCGTACGAATCGATCTACTTCGACATGCCGCCCTTCGGCCTCGCGGGGGCGAAGGGAGCCCTGCCGGTGGAGCGCCGCGGCCGCACCGCCGCGGCCCGTCTCGCCCACCGCTCCGAGCGCGCATAGGGCGCCGCGGCGGCCGTGCGAAGATCCAGGGGATCACGCACGGCCACTGTGGAGGATGAGGATGTTCGCGATTTCGCTGGGGGACGGAGCCGAGCTGAGCCCGCTGGAGCCGTGGCAGGCCGAGGAGTTCCTCGCCCACATGGACCGCGGCCGCGACTACATAGGCCGGTACGTGGGACTGCCCGACGTCGCGGCCGACCTCGACGCCGCGCGCTCCTGGCTCCAGCTGTACGCCGACAGGACCGCCGCCGACACCGGCCGTCTGTACGGCATCCGGCTCGACGGGCGCCTCGTCGGTGGCGTCCTCTTCCGGGTCTTCGACACGAAGACGGGCACCTGCGAGGCCGGCTGCTGGCTGGAGCCCGACGCCGCGGGGCGCGGCCTGGTCACCCGCGCGGTGCGCACCGTCGTCGACTGGGCCGTCGACGAGCGCGGCATGCACCGTGTGGAGTGGCTGGTCGCCGCCGAGAACACGGCCAGCATCAACGTGGCCAAGCGGCTCGGCATGAGCCGCGACGGCGTCCTCCGCGAGAACGACCCCTACCGGGGAGTGCGCCAGGACACCGAGGTCTGGTCGGTCCTCGCCCCCGAGTGGCGCGCCGCGCGCGCCACCGCCTGAGGGGCCCCGCGATGACGGATGACTCGGCCCGCGCCACGGTCGACGAGGCCTACGGGAACCCGCGCCTCGCGGCGCTCTACGATCCGCTCGACCCCGACCGCAGTGATCTCGACGTGTATCTGCGCATGGCCGAGGAGTTCGGTGCGCGCAGCGTGCTCGACATCGGCTGCGGCACGGGCGTGTTCGCGCTGCTGCTCGCCGCGCGCGGCATCGACGTCGTCGGCGTCGACCCCGCGCGCGCCTCCGTCGACGTGGCCCGCGCCAAGCCGGGCGGCGAGCGGGTGCGCTGGCTCTGCGGCGACGCGACGGAGCTCCCGCCGCTGCGGGTCGACCTCGCGACCATGACGGCGAACGTCGCCCAGCACATCGTTGATCCGGACGCCTGGCGGGCGAGCCTGCGGGGCGTCCGCGAGGCTCTGCGGCCGGGCGGGCGCCTGGTGTTCGAGACCAGGGACCCGGCACGCCGGGCCTGGGAGGGGTGGAACCGCGAGGCCACCCACGCGATGACGGAGGTCCCAGGCGTCGGCGCGCTCGAGAACTGGATCGAGGTCACCGGGGTCGACGGCCCGCTGGTGACGTTCCGCTGGACCTGTGTCTTCGCCGCGGACGGGCAGGTGCTGACCTCGGACTCGACACTGCGCTTCCGTGAACGCGCCGAGATCGAGGCCGATTTGGCCGCCCAGGGGTACGTCGTGGACGACGTCCGCGACGCCCCCGACCGGCCGGGCCGCGAGTTCGTGTTCGTGGCGCGGCGCCCGGAGGGGGAGCGGGGCCGGGAGGGGCAGGGCTAGTCCTTGAGGCGCTCCAGGATGCGGTCCATGCCGCTGTTCCAGTTCTCCTTCAGCGCCTCCGTCGCCGCCTCCAGGTCGCCGCGCCGCAGACACAGCGCGATGCGCTCGTGCTCCTCGGCGGAGCGCTCCAGGACGTCCTGGTCGCCGAGGGCCACGCGCTCGTACCGGTGCATCGTGACCTTCAGGGACGTGATCAGCTGCATCAGGCGGGCGTTGGCGCAGCCCGAGAGGAGCAGGTCGTGCCAGGCGTCGTCGTACCGCTCGATCACGTCGTGCGGGGCCTGCGGAGCGGCGAACGCCCGTGCCTCCGCAAGGAGTTGCGGGGCGATCGTCGCGAGGTACTCGGGAGAGCTGGACCGCAGGGCGAGGGCCTCCAGGGAGGTGACGATCGCCGTCAGGTCGCGGAACTCCTGGGCGCTCAGCGGCGTGAAGCGGAAGCCCTTGCCGCGCTCGCTGGTGATGACGCCCTCGCGCTCCAGCGTGATCAGCGCCTCGCGCAGCGGCGTACGGCTGACACCCAGCTCGGCGGCCAACTGGACTTCGTTGATCGTCTCGTTCGTGGCGATCGTGCCGCTGCCGAGGCGCCCCAGCAGTTCCTCCTTCACCTGCTCACGCAGCGGTCGGTTCTCGATTGGCATGTGCGGCGGCCCTCCCCTTCGGTTGCTCGATTATCCGCCACCGGCTGGTCAGGCGGTACCTGCGCCGTCGACCGGGATGATCGCCCCGCTGATGAACGCGGACGCGTCGGACGCCAGGAACGCCACCGTGCGCGCGATGTCGTGGGGCTGGCCGATGCGGCCGAGGGGGCGGTCGGCCGCGTCGGCGTAGAACGCGTCCGCCCGCTCGCCCAGCTGCCGGGCCTCCTCCGCCAGCATGCCGGTGGCGGTGTCCCCGGGGCACACACAGTTGACGCGGATGTTGTCCGGGCCGTGGTCGATCGCCATGGCGCGGGTCATGTTGACGACGGCCCCCTTCGACGCGCAGTACGAGACCGCGCGGGCACCGCCCGAAATGCCCCAGCCGGAGCCGGTGTTGACGATCGAGCCGCCGCCCCTGGCCGCCATGCCGGGGATCACGAGACGGCTCATCAGCAGGATCGAGCGCACGTTCACCGCCATCACCAGATCCCAGTCGTCCTCGGTGATCTCGCACACCGTCGAGCGACGGATGATGCCCGCGTTGTTGAAGAGGATGTCGACGCCGCCGAAGCGGTCCTGGGCGGTGGCGACCACGGCCTCGCAGTCGGCACGCCGCGACACGTCGCAGCGTACGAAGACGCCCCCGGTGTCCTTCGCGGTCCGCTCGCCGCCCTCCGCGTCGATGTCGGCGACCACGACGCGGGCCCCGAGCTCGGCGAGGACCTGGGCCGTGGCGCGGCCGATGCCGGCGCCGGCACCGGTGACGACGGCGCGCTTTCCGTCGAGAGAGATCATCGTGTGCTCCTTGTCCCTTGGGTGTTGTCCCTTGAGGATCAGCTGGTCACGGGGTAGAGGGAGATGCGCCGGTGCCCGGTGAGCACGGGCAGGTATCCGGTCAACTCGCCGTCCATGGCCGGGTCTGAGGTGTCGAGGAGCAGCGGGCGGCCGCCGAGCGCCGCCAGCTTCTGCTCCGGGCACAGGACGAGCAGCCGTTCACGGCCGCCCGCCGCGCGCAGTACGCGGGGCGAGATCTGCTGGTTGCCGCGGCCGAGCAGGAAGCCCTGGCCGCCGATGGGGGAGAGCGCGATCCAGCAGCGCTCCCGGCCGATCCGCGCGAGCAGCTCCGCCTCGCCCGCGTCGCGCGCCACCACCTCGGCCCGGCCCTCGCGCAGAGCGACCACGTCGACTCCGGCGAGCGAGGTGTCGGCGCCGAGCGCGCGGGCCACGGCGCGGGTGGTGGTGCCGGGGCCCAGGACCAGCAGCCCGTCGCCGACGCGCCCCGCGGTCTCCGCCGCGATGCCCCAGGACGCCTCGGCGGTGGCGACCGTGCCGCCCGTCTTGCGCTGCTGCACCCGCGCGGGTACGTCCGGTACGGGCAGCCAGCCGAAGAGCCGCGAGGCCACGCGTCCCTCGCGCAGTGCGGCCTCGTCGCGGTCCATGACCTCGGCGTCCCGCAGCCGTACGCCGCCCTTTCCGGTCAGCCAGGCCGCGGCGACCTCGCCCGCCGCGCGCGTGCCGACCGCGAAGACGGCCGAGTGCATCTTGACGCCGGTCGGGATGCCGAGGACGGGGCAACGGGTTCCGGCGTGGGCGCCGAGGACGCCGAGGGTACTGAGGGCGCCGAGCACGTCGCGCGCGGTGCCGTCGCCTCCGGCGAAGAGCAGGAGATCGACCCCGGAGCGGACGAGGGCGCGGACCGCGGCGAGGGTGTCGGCAGGGGTGGTGCTGGTGGTGTGAGCAGTGCGGGTGGTGCTGGTGGTGTGAGAAGCACGGGCGGTGCTGGTGGTGTGGGAAGCGCCAATGGTGCCGGCGGTGCGGGCAGGCGCAGGCATCCGCACCAGCACCGGATTCATCCCCGCCGCCCGCACCGCATCCGCCCCCATCACCCCCGGCACCGTCACGACCACCGCATCCGGGACCACGGACCGCAGTGCCCGCAACGCCTGGGCCGCGCGCGTACCGGCCAGCGGGTGCGCCCCCAACTCCACTGCCCGCTCGGCCCGTTCGGGGCCGTCCGTGCCGCCGAGGCCCACCCGGCCGCCGAGTCCGGCGACCGGATTGACCACGAGGCCGACGCGGCTCACGCCGGCTCGCCCAGGATCTTCCGGCGGTACGCCCGCCAGGACACCGCCCATGTCTTCGGGTCGTCCAGTGCCTCGGGCCGCACCCGGTGGACGCTGGAGCGGTGCGGCGCCGTGCGCACGGTCTCCGGGTCCTCGTACGCCTCGCGCGCGACCTCCGCGAGGATCTCCGCGTACTCGTCGAGGTCGGCCCGGCTGTAGGACTCGGTGGGCTCCAGCGTCATCGGCTCGGGAACCACGTAGGGATGGTGGCTGGTCCAGTAGTGGGTGCCGAAGTCCGCGGCGCGCAGACCGATGTCCTCGGAGTGGACGCCGGTGTCCTCGTACAGCTTCTGCCAGCTGTAGCGGACCTGCTCGACGCGCGGCCGCCCTTCCGCGTACGGCACACGGACGCCCGGGATCCGCCGGACCTTGTGGAGCAGGTAGTTGTTGTTGAGGACCGCCGTCTCGGCCGCCGCCCGCAGCCCCTGGGCACCCAGCGACCTGATCCAGGCGTACGCGCGCACCAGGTTCGGCACGACTCCGTAGAACGGCCGCATCTTGCCGACCGAATGCGGCCGGTCGTGATCCAGGAACAGCCGACTCCCGTCCGACTCGACGGTGGGGTACGGGAGATACGGTGCCAGCTCCTCCGTCACCGCGCAGGCGCCCGCCGCCGGACCTCCGCACGCGTGCGGCGTCGAGAACGTCTTGTGCAGATTGAAGTGGCACAGGTCGAAGCCCGCGTCACGGGCGCGCGTGATGCCGAGGACGCCGTTGGCGTTGGCCTGGTCGTAGGAGCACAGGCTGCCCGCCTCGTGGACGATCCGCACGAACTCCTCGATGCGCGGGTTGTAGATGCCGGTGTCCTCCGGGTTGGTGATCAGCAGGGCCGCGGTGCGCGGGCCGACCGCCGCCTTGAGGGCCCCGATGTCGGGGTAGCCGTCCGCGTCCGGGTGCAGCGTGATCACCTTGAACCCCGCGGTCTTCGCGCAGGCCGCGTTCGAGGGGTGCGAGAAGACCGTCGTGATGACCTCGTCGCGCCGCTCCAGCTCGCCGCGCGCCGCGAAGTAGGCGCGGATCATGGCGACGTTGGTGTAGATCGCGGCGGAGCCCGCGGCGGGCTGGAGCGAGACCCGGTCCATGCCGGAGATCTCGCACAGGAGCCGCTCCAGATCGTGGATGACGCGCAGCACGCCCTGGACGGTGTCCTCGTGCTGGAGCGGGTGGAGCGCGGCGATGCGGGGATCGCGCACGAACCGGTCGTTGACCTTCGGGCTGTACTTCATGGTGCAGGTGCCCTGCCCGACGTCGATGTTCAGGTCGGCGCCCAGATTCTCCTGCGAGAGCCTCAAGTAGTGCCGCAGTACCTGCTGTTGGGACAGCTCGGGCAGCGCGGGCGGCGTCGCGCGGCGCAGGGCGGCCGGTATCTCGGGCGCCTCGACCGACGGGTCGGGTGCGGGCACCAGCACGCCCCGCTCGCCCGGCTCGCCCAGCTCGAAGAGCAGCTTCTCGTCCCAGGAGGCCTGCCGGAACCGGCGCAGCCGCGGCTTCGCCGCGATCCGCGCGTCCTCGGGCGTCACCGACACGGGCGCGGACGCGTGGTGGTCGCTCACTTGACGATCTCCTCCAGGGTCGTGGCGAGCCGGTCGATGTCGGCCTGGGTGTGGACTTCGGTGACGCAGTACGCGGCTTCCCGCTCGCCGGTCGGTACGCCGCCGAAGATGCCGCGTTCCTCGAGACGAGTGCGGACGTCGGCGGCCGTACGGGATCCGGTGTAGCGCACGGTGAAGTCGGCGAAGTGCAGGGCGTCCCCGAACGGCACGTCGACGTGCGGGACTTGGGCCAGGCGCCGCCGCGCGTACGCGGTGAGCGCGAGGATCGTCTCGCCGATCTCGCGCATGCCCTGCGGTCCCATCAGTGCCAGATACACCCCGGCGCCGATGCCGTGCAGCGCGGCCGCCGTGCCGACCCACTCCTTGCCCTCCTCGCGCCGGGCGAAGGAGGTCCGCTCATAGGCGACGTCGCCGAAGCCGTACTCGCCCTCGACCTCGGTGGGCACCAGGCCGAACAGGCGCGAGGGGAACTCGGCGACTAGGTGTTCCTCGTCGCGGGTCGCGATGAACCCGGCGTTGCCGCCGCCGAAGCTCTGGTGGATGCCGAGCGGCTGGATGTCGCCGCACGCGATGTCCGCGCCGTACGAGGAGGGCGGGGCGAGCACGCCGAGGGTGAGCGGATTGCAGCCGACGACGTACAACGCACCTGCCCCGTGGGCGAGTTCGGCGAGTGCGGGGAGGCGCTCGTCGATCAGGCCGAGAGCCGAGGGGGCCTCCGCGTACACGGCGGCCGTGTCGCCCGGGGCGAGCGCCTCGCGGATCGCGGCGAGGTCGGCTCGGCCGGTCTCCCGGTCCACGGGGACGACCGTCACGTCGTGGTCGGGCCGTACGTAGTCCCGTATGCGCGACAGCTTGTCCGCGTCGAGCGCCGTCGCCACGACGAGACGGCGGCGGCCTGTGATCCGGCCCGCCATGCGCAGCGCGGTGCCGGAGGCCTGGAAGCCGTCGTACACAGGGACGTTGACGACCTCCACGTCGAGCAGCTCGGCCATCATCGACTGGTACTCCCACAGCGCCTGGAAGCGGCCGTGGTCCTCGTACGGTTCGCCCGCGTACGCGGTGAGGAACTCGGCGCGGTTCACCACCTCGTCGACCACCGCGGGGACATGGTGCTGGTAGCAGCCCTTGCCGAGGAAGCTGAGGGCCTGCTGTGTGGTGGTGTTGCGGGAGAGCAACTCCTCCATGTGCCGGACGAGTTCGGCCTCCGAGCGGAGCGGTTCGGGCAGGTCCAGGGGGCGGTGCAGACGGATCGCGTCGGGGATGTCGGCGTAGAACTCCTCGACGCTCGTCGCGCCGATCTCGTCGAGCATCGCCTGTCGGACGGCGGGCACCGCGTTCGGGATGTACGGGTGGGTCATGCCGCACCTTTCGCGTGTGCAGAAGGCTTTGTGTGCAGAAGTCTTTGTGTGCAGGCCTCTTGACGGTCGGTCCTGTCATTCAGTGTTCTGAATACAGAATTAGGCATTCAGTGCTCAGGAGGCAAGAGTGTCAACAAGACCACCCCGGCGGCGAGTTGTGGCCGCGGGACTCGCCGCCTCGGCATCCGCACTGCTCGGCTCCTGTGCCATGGGAGGGGCGGGCGGGGCGGACGGCGGCCCGCGTGAGCTGGGCGGCGAAGGAGAGGACGACGGCTCCGAAGGCAAAGGGGGCCACAGGCTCACCGGCGAGATCACCGTCTGGTCGTGGGACGTGGCCGCCACCGCGATGAAGCGGCTCCGCGGCGCCTTCGAGGAGCGCCACCCGGGCGTGAGCGTCGACGTGGTCGACATCGGCTACGACAACGCCTACGACAAGATCACCGTGGGCCTGCGCGGCGGCACCGGTCTCCCCGACGTCCTGACCATGGAGGGTAGTTACCTGCCCCGCTACACCGCCAACTTCCCCGGTGGCTTCTACGACCTGGTCCGGCGCGGCGGCCGCTACCGCGGCGACTTCGACCGTGCCGCCTGGCGCACCGTCACCGGCGGCGCGGGTCGCGAGAGGATCTTCGGGATTCCGTGGGACATCGGCCCGTGCGCCCTCTACTACCGCACCGACCACCTGCGCGCCGCGGGCGTCGACCCCAAGTCCCTCCGGACCTGGGGGGATTACGTCCGTGTCGGCGTCCGCGTGAAGGAGGCCACCGGGCACAAGCTGCTCGTCCACGACCCGACAGGTCCGGGGATGTTCCCGATGCTGCTCCAGCAGCAGGGCCAGTCCGCGTTCCTCGGCGGCCGCATCGCCCTGGAGACTCCGGCCGCCGTCCGGGCCCTGACCCTGATGAAGCGACTGGCCGAGAAGGGGCTCATCGCCTACGAGAAGAACTGGGACGGCCTGGTCACCGCCACCAAGGAGGGCAAGGTATCCACCAACCCCATCGCCGCCTGGTGGACGGGCACGCTCACCGATGAAATGCCCGAGCTCAAGGGGAAGTTCGGGGTGGTGCCACTGCCCGGTTTCACCGCCGACGGGGTACGCACCTCGAACATCGGCGGCTCCACCCTCTGCATCCCGGCGCAGAGCGAACAGGCGCAGGCCGCCTGGGAGTTCATCCGCTTCGTCCTCACCGACAGGGCGAACCAGGTCGCGATGTTGAAGCGCGAGGGTCTCTTCCCCGCCCATCTGCCCGCGCTCGACGACCCGTATCTGAGCGAGCGGCAGGAGTACTTCGGCGGGCAGCGCGCCAACGCCGTGTTCGCGCGGCTCGCCCGGACCATCCCGCCCGTCGAGTACACGAAGGACGACGCCAAGGAGAGGGACATCGCGACCTCCGCCGTCAACGGCGTGCTGCTGCACGGCAAGGACCCGCGCGCCTCCCTCGTCTCGGCGGCCGAGCGGCTCGCCGACGCGACCGGACGAAAGAGGGTGGCGTAGCCCCATGGTCGCCCTGGACTCCGGTAAGCACACCGCCGCGCCCGCCCGCACGCCTGGCACGCCGCGCCGCCCCCGGCGCCGCGCCCGCCTGTCGGGATGGATCTTCGCGGGCCCCGCCGCCGCGCTGTTCGCCCTCTTCTTCGCCTACCCGCTCGGCGCGAGCCTCCTGCAGTCGTTCACCACCGAGGACGCGGGCGCCCTGCGCTTTGTCGGCCTCGACCAGTACCGACGGCTGCTCCACGACCCGGCGTTCGCCGAGTCCCTGCTCAACACCGGGCTGATCCTCGTCATCCAGGTCCCGGTGATGATCTGCCTCGCGCTGGTTCTCGCCGCCCTCCTCAACCAGTCGTGGCTGCGCCTGCGCGGCACCTGGCGCGCCGTGCACTTCCTGCCCGCGGTGACCACGCTCGTCGCGTACGCCGTGGTCTTCCAGGTCCTGCTCAAGACCGACAACGGCCTCGTCAACCAGGCCATCGGCGCCGTCGGCATGGGCCCGATCGACTGGCTCAACGACCCGACCTGGGCGCGCGTCTCCCTCATCCTCACGCTCACTTGGCGCTGGACCGGGTACAACGCCGTCATCCTGCTCGCGGGGCTGCAGGCCATCGGCAAGGACCAGTACGAGGCCGCGGCGCTCGACGGCGCCTCCGCCTTCACCACGTACACGCGCGTGATCCTGCCGCAGCTGCGGCCCGTGGTCCTTTTCTGCGTCATCACCTCCACCATCGGCACGCTCCAGCTCTTCGACGAGAACTACGTCCTGACCCGGGGCGGCCCCGACGACGCCACCCTCACCCCCGTCGTGCACCTCTACCGCGTCGGCTTCCAGCAGTTCGACTTCGGGTACGCCGCCGCCATCGCCTGGGTGGTCGTCGCGATCATCGCCGCGGTCTCCGCGCTCCAGTACCTCGCCTTCGGAAGGGAGCGCCGCCGATGAGCCGCAGCCCGGCCTTCGTCAGGGGCGCCGGACGGCTCGCGGCGCGGGCGGTGCTCCTGCTCGGCGCGGTGGCCGGCCTCGTGCCGTTCCTGTGGATGGCGATCGCCGCCACCCACTCCTCCGCCGACCTGTTCCACTCGCCGCCGCCGTTCCTGCCCGGCGGCGAACTCCTGGACAACCTCGCCCGGCTCCAGGACACCATCGGCTTCGGCCGGGTCATGCTCAACAGCCTCGGCATCGCCGTCGTCCAGACCGCGCTCAGCTCGCTCGTCTCCGCCATGTGCGGCTACGGCCTCGCCAAGTACCGCTTCCGGGGGCGGGGGTTGGTGCTCGCCGCCGTGCTCGCGACGATGATGATCCCCTTCCAGGTGCTGCTCGTGCCGCTCTTCCAGATGATGGCGAGCATCGGCTGGATCGACTCCTACCAGGCGGTGATCCTGCCGTTCCTCGCCAACTCCTTCGGCATCCTCCTGATGCGCCAGGGCTTCGTCGACTTCCCCGACGAGCTCATCGAGTCGGCCCGCATGGACGGCTGCGGCGAGCTGCGCACCTTCTACCGCGTCGTGCTGCCCTGCGTGCGCCCGCAGCTCGGCGCCCTGGTCATCTTCACGTTCATGGCGGCCTGGAACAGCTTCATCTGGCCGCTTCTCGTGCTCAACACCGAGGACAAATACACCGTGCCCGTAGCCCTCAACACCCTCACCGGACTCTCCCGCGTCGACTACTCGGGCCTGATGCTCGGCTCCCTGCTCGCGACCCTTCCCCTCATGGCGCTGTTCCTGCTGTTCCAGCGGCAGTTCGTGGCCGGCCTGCTCGGCGGGGCGGTGAAGGGATGAGCCTCCTCACTCGCGTGCCGGGCCTGCAGTACGGCGGTGACTACAACCCCGAGCAGTGGCCCGAGGAGACCTGGGCCGACGACGCCGCGCTCATGAAGGAGGCCGGCGTCACCCTCGTCACCGTAGGCGTCTTCTCCTGGGCCGGGCTCCAACCCGGCCCCGACACCTGGGACTTCGGCTGGCTCGACCGGCTCATGGACCTCCTGCACGCCCACGGCATCGCCGTGGACCTGGCCACCGCCACCGCGTCCCCGCCCGCCTGGCTGGTGCGCGCCCACCCCGAGATCCTGCCGGTCACCGCCGACGGCGTACGCCTCGAGTTCGGCTCGCGCCAGCACTACTGCCCCTCGTCCCCGCACTACCGGCAGGCGGCCCTGCGCCTGACCCGCGCACTCGCCGAGCGGTACACCGACCACCCGGCGCTCGCCCTGTGGCACATCCACAACGAGTACGGGGACCACGTCACCGCGTGCTTCTGCCCGCGCTCGGCGGCGCACTTCCGCACCTGGCTGCGGGAGCGGTACGGCGGCATCGACGCCCTCAACCACGCCTGGGGGACGGCCTTCTGGTCCCAGCGCTACGGCACCTACGACGAGATAGAACCGCCGCGCACCGCGCCGGGCCCGGTCAACCCGACCCAGCTGCTCGACTGGCGCCGCTTCTGCTCCGACGCCCTGCTCGCCCTGCACCGCGCCGAGCGCGACGTCCTCACCGAGGTGAGCCCCGGCACCCCGGCGACGACCAACTTCATGTCGATGCTGAAGGAGCTCGACTACTGGCGGTGGGCCGAGCACGAGGACTTCGTCTCCGACGACGCCTACCCCGACCCCGCCGACCCCCGGGCCCATGTCACCGCCTCCCTCAACTACGACCTCATGCGCTCCCTCAAGCGCGGCAGGCCCTGGCTGCTCATGGAACAGGCCCCCTCGGCGGTGAGCTGGCGGCCGGTCAACGTCCCCAAGAAGCCAGGACTGCAACGCCTCTGGTCGCTCCAGGCCGTGGCCCGCGGCGCCGACGGCGTCCTGTACTTCCAGTGGCGCGCCTCGCGGGCGGGCGCGGAGAAGTACCACAGCGCCCTGCTCCCGCACCGCGGCACCGCATCGCGCGGCTGGCGCGAGACCGTTCGCTTCGGCGCCGAACTGGCCGCTCTCGCCGAGGTCGCGGGCAGCCGCGTCACCGCGTCCGTGGCCCTCGTCCTGGACTGGGAGTCGTGGTGGGCCCTGGAGTCCGACGACCACCCCTCCTCCCGCATGCGCTGGCCCGACCTGCTCCGCCCCTGGTACGCGGCCCTGCACGCGCGCGGCATCACCGCCGACTTCGCGCCGCCGCACGCCGACCTGTCCGGCTACCACGCGGTCCTCGCGCCCAGCCTGCACCTGCTGCGCACCGCCGACGCCGAGCGGCTCGCCGCGTACGTACACGGCGGCGGCCACCTCGTCGTCGGACCGTTCAGCGGTGTCGTCGACGAGCACGACCAGATCCACGACGGGGGAGCGCCGGGCCCGCTGAGGGACGTACTGGGCCTGTCCGTCGACGAGTTCTGGCCGGTGCCCGACGCCGAAGCGGTGCCGCTCGCCTCCGGCGCGCGGGCCACGGTGTGGAGCGAGTGGATCGAGCCGGACGGTGCCGAGACCCTCGACACCTACGCCGCGGGACCGCTCGCGGGGCGGCCCGCCGTCACCCGCCACACCCACGGCGCGGGCACCGCCCGGTACGTGAGCTGCCACCTGCCCGACCACATCGCGGACGTGCTCGGTCCCGCGCTCGTCGAAGCGGGCGTCACCCCGTGCGCGCCGGTACCCGAAGGCGTCGAGGCCACCGTCCGCACCGGCCCCGACGCCTCGTACCTGTTCCTCCTCAACCACACGGACCAGGCCGTCGAGGTCGAGGCCGACGGCACGGACCTGCTCACCGGAGCCCCGGTACGCGGCGCCGTGACCCTCGCACCGCTCGGCGTGGCCGTGCTCCGCACCTCAGAGCCTGCTGTCCGTACCACCGACCCCGCTGTCCGTACCCCCGACCCCGCTGTCCGCACCCCCGACCCCTCTGGAGACAAGCCCTCGTGACCAGACCCCGCACGCCCCGCCTCGCGCTCCTGGCGGCGCTGCTCCTCGCGGGCGGCGCCGCCCTGGCCGCCCCGCCCGCGAGCGCCGAGCCTGCGCCCGCTCCTGCGGCCAAGGCGTCCGCGCCCGTACCCGTACCCGTACCCGCCTACGCCGATGTCCTCGACCTGCACGGCGCCCCCACCGCCGCGCTGCCCGGCGGCGACGACGACGTCAACCGCGTCAACGTCTTCGCCGACCGAGGCGCCTGGCACGCCTACGCCCTGCCCGAGCCCGGCGACCGCTCCGCGTACGGCGGCTTCACCGGGCCCCTCTACATCGCCCAGGAGTACCCTTGGTGGCTGAGCGGCTCCTTCAGTCGCATCCGGCTCACCGAGGACGGGCGCGCCCTCGACCTCGCCGCGGGCGGTGAGCCCCGCCTCACCTCGCTGCCCGGCCGGCTCGTCCAGTCCTACGACCTCGGGCGCGGCCTGCGCCTCACCCTGACGCTGCGCTTCGCCACCCACCGCAGCGCCCTGATCCGCGCCGAGGTCCGCAACACCGGGATCGCCCCGCGCACCCTCGGCGCCGACTGGACCGGCAGCCTGCTGCGGCCCGAGAAGGCACCGATGCGGGACGCGCCGACACTCAAGGCGACCAGCACCGGCGTCGGCGTCGACTTCGCGAAGGTGCGCGAGACCTGGGACTACCTCACCGACGGCACCGAGCGTTTCGAGGTCACCCACAAGGAGCCCGTGCGCACCACCCTCGACGGCGACTCCTACCGCACGCGGACCACCGCGCCCGTCTCCCTCGCGCCGGGCGCCACGCACCACTTCGACTGGACCGAGTCCTACACCTTCACCGCCGCCGAGCGCGCCCGCGAGGCGCGGAGCGTCCGCGCGGTCCTCGCCCGTCCGCGGGCGTCCGCGTCGGCCGCCGACGCCCGCTGGCGCGGCTATGTGGCGGGGGTGACCCGCGGCGTGCCCGCCGACCGGCGCCGCACGGCCGTCAAGTCCCTGCAGACCCTGGTCACCAACTGGCGTTCCGCGGCCGGGCAGTTGAAGCACGACGGCATCACGCCGTCCATCTCGTACAAGTGGTTCACCGGCGGCCTGTGGTCCTGGGACACCTGGAAGCAGGCCGTGGGCACCGCCCGCTTCGACCCGGCGCTCGCGCAGACACAGATCCGCGCCATGTTCGACTGGCAGATCACGGCGGGCTCGAAGACCCGGCCGCAGGACGCCGGAATGATCCCCGACGCCGTCTTCTACAACGACCCCGGACGCGACGGCGGCAACTGGAACGAGCGCAACTCCAAGCCGCCGCTGGCGAGTTGGGCGGTGTGGGAGGTCTACCGCAAGAGCGGCGACCGGTCCTTCCTGCGCGAGATGTATCCGAAGCTCGCCGCCTACCAGGCCTGGTGGTACCGCAACCGGGACCACGACCGCGACGGCCTCGCCGAGTACGGCGCCACCGTCGACCCGGCCAACGACTCCGCCGAGGAGCGCCGCCTCGCGGCCGCCTGGGAGAGCGGCATGGACAACGCGCCCCGCTTCGACGCCGACCTCGGCACCTCCGTCGTCGCCAACCGCGCCGCCGACGGCACGCTCCTCGGCTACTCCCTCACTCAGGAGTCCGTCGACCTGAACGCCTATCTCGCCCAGGACCAGGGCTACTTGGCACGCATCGCCAAGACCCTGGGCAGGCACGCCGACGCCGCGCGCCTGCAGCGCGGGGCGGACACGACCCACGCCGCCGTGCGCGCCGCGATGTACGACCCCGCCACCGGCTGGTTCCACGACGTCGACCTCACCACCGGCGCCCGGCTCACCGCCCGCGGCCGCGGCATCGAGGGTGCGGTCCCGCTGTGGACGGGCTCCGCCTCACGGGCCCAGGCGCGGGCGGTGCGGGACAAGTTGACCGACCCGGCCCAGTTCGCGACGACGGTGCCGTTCCCGACGGTCGCCAAGTCGTCCCCGTACTTCTCCGCGACCCGCTACTGGCGCGGCCCGGTCTGGCTCGACCAGGCCCACTTCGCCCTCGGCGGCCTGCGTCGCTACGGCTACGGCGAGGACGCCGACGCCCTCACGGACCGCCTCCTCGCCAACGCGTCGGGCCTCAAGGGAAAGACCCCGGTCATGGAGAACTACAACCCCATGACCGGGGCCCCGCTGAACTCACCCAACTTCAGCTGGTCGGCGGCGCTGTTGCTGCCGCTGCTCAGCTCGGAATGAAGGTGTCAGCTCGCGGCCGGGGCCTTGCAGGCGCCGGCCGCGCACTTGTCGAGCCACGCGTCGAAGTCGGCGTCGTAGCGGTTGCCGATGGTGCTGGTGAGCAGCGTGCGGGCCGCGTCCCACTCACCGGCGCGGTAGTGGCCGAGGAGCGTGGCCACGTCCTGCGGGTGGGACTCGATCAGGTAGCGGACCGCCAGGTAGCCCCACTGGTAGGTGCGGGTCTGGTTGGTGTTCTCGTAGGTGGTGTCGAAGAGCGTGCTCAGCTTGTACGTCTTCTTGCCCGCCTCGGCGATGGCCCTCTCGTTGGTCTGGCCGAGGTACGAGTAGGAGATGTACTCGGCGATGCCCTCGCCCCACATCACGGTCGGCGTCTTCATGTTCTCCGTGAAGTCGCCGTACATGTCGAAGCGGCCGTCGAGGTAGTGCGTGTACTCGTGGTTGAGGTTCCAGATCTGGAAGGAACCGTCCTGCTTGGGCTGCTCGTAGGCGATGAAGCGCGGCAGGTTGCCCTCCTTGGAGGGGTCGCCCTCCAGGTACATGCCGCCGTTGTTGGTGTCGATGCCGAAGACGACACCGGCGTACGTCCGGTAGTCGGTGCTGGAGTTGAAGGCGACCACTTCGAGCTGGGTGTTCTTGTCGTCCTTGACCGGACCGTTGTCCTTGACCACGTTGTGGAAGAAGGCGTCCTGCTTGCTGAGGCTCTCGCAGGAGGCGGCCAGCTGCTCGGCGGTGATCTCCTGGGCGGCGATCTTCAGGCTGTCGCTGCAGGTGTGCTTGACGGTGAGCACGGCGTCGCGCACCCGGTTCGCCAGGTCGCAGGTGCCGTACTCGGCGCAGTTCTCCTTGTCGTAGGCGTCCGTCATCTCGGCCACGCCCACCCAGAGTTGAGCCGTGCGGCCGGTCATCTGGCTGCGGCCGAGGAGCTCCTTGGCCAGCGGGGCGACTGCGGGCTTGATGTCCGCGTGCTGCAGGAAGCGGCCGAGCTCACGCCCCGCGTTGTAGACGAGGTAGGACTTGTCGGTGCCGAGCAGGTCGTCGTGCTTGACGGCGAAGTCGCGCAGGATCGTGAGGTTGCTCTGGTCGGCCTTGACGGCGGCGAGGAACGCCGGGACCTGGTGGCCTCGGAAGTAGACCTGGAAGGTGTTGTTGACCGCGGCGACCATGCCCCAGAACTTGTCGTACGAGGCGTCGTAGCCGTTCAGCAGGCGCTTGGTCACGCTCAGGTAGCGGTCGTTCTCCTGGGCGCTGTCGATCAGCGTGACCGCCTCGAACAGGACCATGCCGTTGGCCTCGGTGACGTCGAAGGCGTGGGAGGAGCCGTAGAAGGCGTCGAGGCCGCCCTGGATGGCGCTCTTCAGCGCCGGGCCGTACGGGCCGACCTCGTCCTCGTTGCCCCACTGCACGTAGTACCCGGCACGCAGGTACAGGACGACCTGGGCGGCGAACGTGGTGTTGTCACCGGGGTAGTTGGCGCCGACGTCGCGGAGCGCGTTCGCCACCGTGACCATCTGCTCCTCGCGGAACAGTGCCTTGGCGTCCGAACCGGTCACGGTGAACAGCGTGTTGACGCAGTCGGTCTCCACGCTCTTGATCTGCTGGACCAGGGCGTCGCCGGTCTTCGAGGTGAAGTCGGAGACGCGGCACTCCGCGGCCTTGCCCTTGGCCTTGCGGGCCTTCTCCGGGGCGACCTGGATCGGCGGGCGCTTCGAGACGTCCTTGGACGGCTTGGCCATGCGCTCCGCCTCGGCGTCGGCCGGGGTGGGGGTGGCGGGCTGCGGTGCGCGTTTCGAACTGGGCGCCACGGGCTTGCCGGTGGCCGCGTTCGCCGTGGTCGCCGTGGAGAGGGGGGTCAGCAGGGCGAGCCCCAGGCAGGCGACGAGGGCGGCTATCAGTGCTCTCGCACAGGCGCTCAGTGTGGGGGGTCTGGTTGTCAAGGTGGCCTCCGGGCCGGGTCGTAGCCGTGGCTGTGTCATGCCCACGGCTAGTGTGTGACATGTACCATTGCACACGTCACATGCCTCTGAAAAGGCGTCGTGCACAAGGGAGTTGGCGGGTCGTGGGCCCGGAGAAAAAAGGGTTGGTGCCGCGGCGCCCCGTCCCCTACGCTCGGCCGCGCAAGCCGTTGAGGACGTACGCACGTACGGAAGTGCACGTACAGAAGTGCACGTACAGAAGTGCACGTACAGAAGTACTCGTACAGAAGTACTCGTACGAAAGATCAGGAGGTGGCCTTCGATGAATGCCGTCGCGCTGGGCGCTGCCCGCACTCAGGAATTCCTTGCCACCCCTGTGGCCTCCGGCTGACCTGGACCTGATCTTCCGCGCGCCGAGCGCGCTGCCGGGGCCACCCTTGTGAAGGGTCACCCCTTGTCTTTCTCCTCTCTTCCGTTCTCTTCTTTCCTGGGTTCGTCCTCGCCCGTCCCGCACCCCCTGGCCCCGTACGGCTGGGACGCGGGCTGGGAGGCCGAGTTCGCGCCGTACGCGGAGCGGGGCCTCGTGCCCGGCCGCGTCGTCCGTGTGGACCGCGGGCAGTGCGATGTCGTCACCGCCGACGGGATGGTGCGTGCCGACACCGAGTTCGTCACCCCGCGCGATCCGCTGAAGGTCGTGTGCACCGGTGACTGGGCCGTCGTCGACCCGGACGGCGGCGACCCCCGCTACGTACAGGCGTATCTGCCGCGTCGTACGTCCTTCGTGCGCTCCACCTCGTCCAAGCGGTCCGAGGGGCAGATCCTCGCGGCCAACGTCGACCACTCGATCATCGCGGTGTCCCTCGCCGCGGAACTCGACCTCGGGCGCATCGAGCGGTTCCTCGCGCTCGGCTGGGAGTCGGGCGGGCAGCCGGTGATCGTCCTCACCAAGGCCGACCTCGTGCCGGACGCCGCCACGCTCGCGCATCTCGTCGAGGACGTCGAGACCACGGCGCCCGGTGTGCAGGTCCTGCCGGTCAGCGCGGCGGAGGGGGAGGGCGTCGACGTCCTCGCCGCCGTCGTCTCCGGCGGCACCTCGGTGCTGCTCGGGCAGTCCGGCGCCGGCAAGTCGACGCTGGCGAACGCGCTCGCGGGGACCGACGTCATGGAGGTCCAGGCGATCCGTGACGTCGACGGCAAGGGCCGTCACACCACGACGACCCGCAACCTCATCCTGCTGCCCGGCGGCGGGGTCCTGATCGACACCCCGGGGCTGCGCGGGGTGGGCCTGTTCGACGCCGAGACAGGCGTCGGTCAGGTCTTCTCCGAGATCGAGGAGCTGGCGGAGGGCTGCCGGTTCCACGACTGCGCGCACGCGGCGGAGCCGGGGTGCGCGGTGCTTGCCGCCGTCGAGGACGGCACGCTGCCGGAACGCCGCCTCGACAGCTACCGGAAGCTGATCCGTGAGAACCAGCGGATCGTCGCCAAGACCGACGCGAGGGTCAGGGCGGAGCTGCGGCGGGAGTGGCGGCTTCGGGGGGCGGAGGGACGTGCGGCGATGGAGGCCAAGCGGGGGCGCTTGCGCTGAGCTCGGGCGGTGAGGTGCGGGTTGTCCGGGGGCGTGGGGATCTGCGGGTCGTTCGTGGCTTGTCGCGCAGTTCCCCGCGCCCCTACGGGGCCGGGTGCCGCGCCCCGTCAGGGGCGCGGGGAACTGCGCGAGCAACCACATTGGACCCGCACGTTCTCACGGGCCTGGTGCCCCGTCAGGGGCGCGGGGAACTGCGCGAGCAACAACGACGAACCAGTACGTGCCCACGGACCTGGTGCCCCATAGGGGCGCGGGGAACTGCGCGACCAGCCACAGACGACCCGCACCGTTCCCCGCACCTCCGTGTCCGAATCCCGCCAGCCACCCCGCCCGCCCCGTTCCACAATGGAGGGCGTGATCGATGAAGAGACCAGGTACGAGGCCGTGCGCAGCAGGGATGCCCGGTTCGACGGGGAGTTCTTCTTCGCCGTCGAGACGACCGGGATCTACTGCCGGCCCAGCTGCCCCGCCGTCACCCCCAAGCGCCAGAACGTCCGCTACTACGCCACCGCGGCCGCCGCCCAGACCTCCGGCTTCCGCGCCTGCCGACGCTGCAGGCCGGACGCCGTGCCGGGCTCCGCCGAGTGGAACGTACGCGCGGACGTGGTGGGCCGCGCCATGCGGATGATCGGCGACGGCGTCGTCGACCGCGAGGGCGTCCCGGGGCTCGCGGTGCGCCTCGGCTACAGCGCCCGGCAGGTGCAGCGCCAGCTCACCGCCGAGCTGGGCGCGGGCCCCGTGGCCCTGGCACGGGCGCAGCGCGCGCACACCGCCCGGGTCCTGCTGCAGACCACGGACCTGCCGATCACGGAGATCGCGTTCGCCGCGGGGTTCGCCAGCGTGCGGCAGTTCAACGACACGATCAGGGCGGTGTACGCACTCACACCGACCGCCCTGCGCGCCGCGGCCCCCAAGCGCGGCACGGCCAGGGCCACGCCCGCCGCCGGAATCCCGCTGCGCCTCGCGCACCGGGGGCCCTACCAGGCCGGGGCCGTCTTCGACCTGCTCGCCGACGAGGCGATCGCCGGGATCGAGGAGGTCACGGGGGAGCGGGGCACCCGTACCTACCGGCGTACGCTCCGCCTGCCGTACGGGACGGGGATCGTGGCCGTCGAGGAGGCGCACACCGCGCACACCGCAGGGGCGACCGGCGGCGGTTCGAGCGCCGAGGCCGTGCACCGCGGCGGCTGGCTCGACGCCCGGCTGCACCTGAGCGACCTGCGGGACCTCACCACGGCGGTGCAGCGCATGCGCCGCCTCTTCGACCTGGACGCCGATCCGTACGCCGTGGACGACCGGCTCGGCACCGACCCCCGCCTCGCCCCGCTCGTCGCCGCGAGGCCGGGGCTCAGGTCGCCGGGGGCCGCCGACCCGGACGAGTTCGCGGTGCGGGCACTCGTGGGGCGGGAGGCGGCCGAACGCCTGGTGGAGCGGCACGGCAAGGTCCTGGACGCGGCGTGCGGCCGACTCACGCACGTGTTCCCGGTCCCGTCCGACCTGACCGCGGAGCCGGGCACGCTCGGCGCCCTGGCCACGGCACTCGTGGACGGCACCCTGCGCCTCGACGCGGGCGCGGACCGCGACGACGCGGAGTCGGCCCTGCGCTCCCTGCCGGGCATGCCCGACCACACGGCCGCCCTCATCCGCATGCGGGCCCTGGGCGACCCGGACGTGTCCCTGCCGAACGCCCCCACCCCGATCCAGGACACCTGGCGCCCCTGGCGCTCCTACGCCCTGCGGCACTTGAGGGCGGAGTCCGCCCGGTGAGGCAGCGTCTCAGCCCTCCTCCAACCCCCAGCTGTGGATCCGCTTCGGGTGGATGCGGATCAGTTCCTCGCTGAAGTGCGGGCCCAACTCGTGCGGGCCCGTGAGGAGTTCCGCCTCGCCCCGGATCTCGATGCCCCGTACCTTCCACGGCTTCAGCGTCACGATGTCGTCGACGACCAGGGACAGCTTCGGGTTCGCCAGGAGGTTGCGCCACTTCTTCGTCGTGCCCAGGGCGTAACCCCCGATCAGGATCGTGCCGTCGTCCTGCGGGAAGAACCCCACGGGGTTCGCCTGCGGCTGGCCCTTCGGGTCGACCGTGGCCATGCGCCCCAGGCGCTGGGACGCGAGGTACGCGCGCTCGGCTTCGCTGAATTCGGTCATGCCGCGAAGCCTCGCACGCGCACCGGAGGACCCGCATCGGATCACGGACCGAGATCGGCCCGGGGGCGCACGGCACCTCCCGGCGACGACCCCGGAACAAGGCCTAGCCCCAGATCACCGCCCCGAGCCACGCCCCCACGATCAACAGGCACGCGAACAGCTCGGCAAGGACACTGCTCCCGCCCATCCGCATCGCGGTCCGCGTCGCCGTCACCGCCTCCCCGTGCCCGCCGAGCCGCAGCCGCTCCCCGGCGTAGATGCCTCCGATGAAGCCGGGGATCGCCCCGATGACCGGGACCACGCAGAACCCGAGCAACGCCCCGGCCCCCGCGAACGCCGCCATCCGGCGCGTCGCCCCGCTCTCCCGCAGCCGTCTGGGCGGCAGCTGCCAGCGCACCGCCTGCACCGCGAGCAGCACGACGGTCGCGCCGACCAGGACGCCCCAGGCGAGGCCGTTCGGGTCCTGGAGCGCCCACCACAGGACCGCGGCCCACACCAGCCACGGTCCCGGCACCCCGGGCACCAGCACTCCGCACAGGCCGAGCAGCATCACCACACCGACCAGCAGGAGTTCCCACGCTCCCATCTGCCCAGGGTGCAGGAGATCCGGCGAAACCGCAGGTCAGGTTAGTCCCGGGGCGGAGGGGGCAGGCGGGGTCCCGGTCGGCCGCGGGGCGGCGGGGCGGCGGGGCGGGCAGGAACAGGCAAGCGTCCCGGTCAGTCGCGGGGCGCGGGGGACCGGCGTGCCACCCAGTCCCTCTCGTACGCGTGCCAGCCCAGCTGGAGCCGTGTCGTCACGCCCGCGAGCTCCATCAGCCGCTTCACCCGGCGCTGCACCGTCCGGAGCCCGAGGTCCAGCTGCTTGGCGACGCTCGCGTCGGTCAGGCCTGCGAGGAGCAGCGACAGGATCTCCAGGTCCGTGCCGTCCGGCCCTTCCGGGGCGTCCTGGGCGAGCGTGCCGTCCTCGCCCAGGCGCAGCGGCAGCGCGTCCCGCCACACCGCCTCGAACAGGCCCGTCAGCGATTCGAGCAGCCCGCTGGCGTGCACGACCAGCGCGGCGGGCTCGGCCGTCCGCGAGGTGAGCGGCACCATCGCCAGCGAGCCGTCGGCGATCACCAGCTTGGTCGGGACGCGGTCCACCACCCGCACCTGCTCGTCGCGGCCGATCGCCGTCGACAGCTCCACGAGGCCCGTGGGCAGGTCGAGGACCGTGCGCTCGACCACCACGCGGTAGCTGACGCCCCGGTCCGTGGCCTGCTCCTCGGCGCTGTTCTCCATGCCGGTGATCGCGACGGGGCTGCCGGTCACCAGGGCGCACACCTCGTCGCTCGCGCCCAGCTGCAGCTGGAGGAAGCGCTGCGAGACGGCGGCCGCCCCGGTGACCACCTCGACCAGGTCGTGGACGGTGGGCTCGGCGGCCTGCGCGCGGTACTCCTCGGCGAGCAGGGTCGCCGCGAGCTCCGCCTTCTCCAGCTCGTGCCGCTGCTGGGTGAGGAGCGCGCCGAGCGCGACGCCGGGCGGTGCCGCCACCCAGCGGCCCGCCTTCCCCGACGCCTGCGCGGCCAGCCCGTGCCGCTCCAGGCGGCGCAGCGTCCGCTCGGTCTCCGGCTCGCCGAGGGTGAGCCTGCGCGCGAGATCGGGCACGTCGGCGGCGCCCACCGACACCAGCGCCCGGTACGCCGACTCGTGCGTCTCGTCCAGACCTATCGCAGCCAGCATGCGGCGACGTCCCTCCCCAGTGCTCCGTTCCGACGGTGTCGTGGCGGGAAACAGCCACGGCGTAAACCCGCCCGAGGACATCATCCCCGCACCACCGGTCCCGATGACAAGGTGACGCCACCGCAGCACCAACCGCGGCCGCATTTGCGGCCTTTGGGTCGACTTGGCCTGCGGTCCTGCATGCCCACCTACCCCTGGGGAGAGCGATGCGCCCGATATCGCGTACGGCCTTGGGGGCGGCGTCCGCCGTCGCCCTCGCCGTCACCGCGGCCGTCCCGTCCGTGGCCGAGCCACGCGCGGACACGGCGGACAAGAGGCCACTGGTGGGCAGCGCCCCCCAGCGCGAGGGCGGCTCCGTCGTCACCCTCGTCACCGGCGACCGGATCCTGGTGACGTCCGACGGCAAGGGAAGAGCGGGGGCGACCGCGCTGCCCGGCGAGGACGGCACGGCGCCGCTGATCCAGACCAGACAGTCGGGCAAGGACCTGTACGTCTATCCCGAGGGTGCCGTCCACGCCGTCGCCGAGGGCAAGGTCGACGAGGAGCTCTTCAACGTCACCGGGCTCGTCCGCCAGGGCTACGACGACGCGCACGCCAAGAAGCTGCCGCTCATCGCCGTGTACGACAAGTCCGTCGACGTCGCGCGCTCGCTGCCCGCGACGCCGCGCGGAGCCGAGCGCGGCCTCGTCCTTGAGCCCGTCGACGGCGTCGCCCTGAAGGCCGACAAGAAGAAGGCCGCATCCTTCTGGGCGGAGATCACCGACCCCAGCTCCCGTGCCGCGGGCGACCTGAGGAAGCTCTGGCTCGACGCCAAGGTCGAGGCCACCCTCGACAAGTCGACCAAGCAGGTGCACGCCCCCGAGGCCTGGGCCGCGGGCTACGACGGCAAGGGCACCAAGGTCGCCGTCCTCGACACCGGGGCCGACGCCGAGCACCCCGACCTCAAGGGCCGCATCGGCGCGACGAAGAACTTCACGGACTCCCCGGACAACGAGGACCGCCAGGGCCACGGCACCCACACCACCTCCACCGTCGGCGGTTCCGGCGCGGCGAGCGACGGCAAGAAGAAGGGCGTCGCGCCCGGCGCCGAGCTGCTGCACGGCAAGGTCCTCAATGACAGTGGCTCCGGGGCCACTTCGTGGATCATCGCGGGCATGCAGTGGGCGGTCGACCAGAAGGCCGACGTGATCTCGATGAGCCTCGGCAACCCGGCGCAGACCGACTGCACGGACCCGATGAGCACGGCCACCGAGGAGCTCGCACAGTCGAGCAAGGGCACGCTGTTCGTCATCGCGGCGGGCAACACCGGCCCGACCCTCAACTCCGTGTCCTCGCCCGGCTGCGCGCCGAGCGTGCTCACCGTCGGCGCCGTCGACCGCGACGACACCACCGCGAACTTCTCCAGCCGCGGGCCCGCCTACGGCTCGCACACCCTGAAGCCGGAGATCGCCGCGCCCGGCGTCGGCATCTCCGCGGCGGCCGCGGGCGGCCGCGGCCCCTACGCCTACCAGTCCATGAGCGGTACGTCGATGGCGACCCCGCACGTCGCGGGCGCCGCCGCCCTCGTCAAGCAGCGCCACCCCGACTGGAGTTCGCAGCAGATCAAGGCGGCCCTCGTGTCGTCCGCGGACAGCGGCGTCCCCGGCGACGCGCGCGAGACCGGCGGCGGGCGGCTCGACGCCAAGGCCGCGATCGACCAGAAGGTGCTCGGCTCCCCGGCCGTGCGGGGCGGCAGCTTCGGCTGGCCGCAGGACTCGTCGGACCGCACCTCGGTCGACGTGCCGTACACCAACACCACCGACAGGACGGTGAAGTTGAAGCTGTCGCTCCAGGGCGTCACCGGCAACGACGGCTCCGCGGTCCGCTCCGGCGTCGCGAAGCTCGGCGCCCGCGCCGTGACCGTCCCGGCCGGCGCCACCGTCAAGGTCCCGCTGAAGCTCGCCCCCGACGCGGACCTCGAGCGCGCGCAGTACGGCGACATCACGGGCCGCGTCCTGGCCACGGCGGACGGCGGCACTCACGTCTCCACCCCCTTCTCCCTCCACGTCCAGCCGGAGACCGTCAGCCTCCGCGTGAAGCTGATCGACCGCAACGGCAAGCCCGCTGACGGACCGTCATCGCTCGATCTGATCGGCACGGACACCGCGAGCGGCGAGCGCCGCTTCAACGAGGGCGCGAACGACCAGACGTACCAAATCCGCCCCGGCGCCTACTTCCTGACGGGATTCATCGCGACGCCCGACGTCGGCGGCGACGGCAAGCTGACCGACTCCCTCACCCACATCGCCCGCCCCCAGGTCGAGGTGGAGAAGGACACGACGATCACCCTCGACGCCCGCAAGGCGCACAGCATCGCCGTCAGGACGGACAAGGCGTCCGAAGTGCGCGGCGCCACCCTCGCCTTCGCCCGCACCTGGGGCAAGGACAACTGGCTGCACGCGGGCACCGCGGCGGGCCCCCGCACCATTCGCGGCTACTACCAGTCCGTCGAGGGCGAACCGGCCGACGGCACCTTCGAGTCCGGCAGCTACTGGCGCACGGCCGCGCCCCAGATCTCCGAACTCGCCGTGGCGGGCGGCGCGTCGCTCCACCCGCTGACGGCCTCCACCGGCTCCGCCAACCTCGACGGCACCGGCAGTGCGGCTCTCGTCGACGCCAAGTCCGGCACGGCACAGGAGCTGGCCGCCGCCGGGGTCAAGGGCAAGATCGCCCTCGTGAAGGTCCCGGACAGCGGCGAAGCGGCCGCCGTGGCGGCCGAGGCGAAGAAGGCGGGCGCGGTCGCCGTCCTCGCCCACCGCGCGGCCCCCGGCCGCTGGTACCCCTCCGCGGGCTTCACCGGATCCCCGCTGCCGGTCCTCGGCATCCCGACGGACGAGGCGGCGGACCTCATCGCCCGACTCGTTTCCGGCACGGTCGAGTTGAAGTGGAAGGCGACGGCGAAGAGCCCCTACGTCTACAACCTGGCGTTCCCCGGGACGGGCCAGATCCGCGACGACCGCACCTACCGCGTGCGGGACAAGGACCTCGCCGCGAACGAGGCGACCTACCGGGCGATGGGCCGGGCCACGGACTACGTGGACCTGCCGTCGGCGGCCCGTCCCACCGGCCTGGAGATCTACTTCGGCGACATCGCCTCGGTCCCTGCCCCCGGAAAGCGCACCGAGTACTACTCGGCGGGCACGACCGGCTGGGGTCACCAGGTCTCCAGCAGCTTCCCGTACGGGGAGTTCATGACCGACCCGGTGCGTACGTACAAGAAGGGCGAGCGGCGCAGCGAGACCTGGTACGACGGCGTCCTCACGCCCGGCGCGCCGCGCGACGCCGAGGGCGGGCAGGCGCCGGCGGGCGAGCGGCAGGGCAACCTGATCGGCGTGGCGCCCGGCTTCTGGTCGGACGCGCAACACGCGGGAATCCAGGGCAGCTTCGGCGACATCGGCTCCGTGGAGCTGAAGCGCAACGGCGAGGTCGTGGGCCGGTCGGGCTGGCCGTTCGGGGTGTTCACGGTCCCGGCCGAGGACTCCGCGTACGAACTCACGCTCTCCACGCAGAAGATCGGCTCGCAGGTCTGGCAGCGATCGACGTCGACGGAGACCACCTGGTCCTTCCGCTCGCACCTCGACGAGTCCGCGTACTCGCAGGGCATCCCGATGCTCTTCCCGACCTATGCCCTGCCCGAGGACGGCCTGAAGACCATGGCCGCGAAGGACGGACAGCGGATTGAACTCGGCGCGACGGGGCACGCGGGCTACAAGCCGGGTGCGCTCACCGAGGCGAAGCTGTCGTACTCCTACGACGAGGGCGAGAGCTGGAAGGCGGCGACCACCGCCGAACAGGGCGGCAAGTGGAGCGCCACCGTGGACCACGCGGGCGCCTCCGGCAAGCGGGTCTGGCTCAGGGCCCAACTGACGGACGCCAAGGGCAACTCCGTCACACAGACCGTGGCTCGCGCCTACGACGTGCGCTAGCCACACCGGCACCGCCGGGCGGTCCTCCTGTGGGGGGTGGGCCCGCCCGGCGGCCTCTGCCCGCCCCCTTCTGGCCGGAATTTCCGGATGCACCGTTTTCGTACGCCCTCAGCGGTGGAAAATAGGGGCATGAGCCAGCAGGGGGACAGGCACACCGGTCGCGACGACGACTGGTGGGGGCAGCTGTACGACGACTCCACGCAGGACACGGGCCCGACACCGGCACCGGACACCCTCGACGACAGATTCGCCTCGGCGTCGAACACGGTGAAGGAAGGGTTCCCCACACCACGGAACCCCACGACAGCACAGGACTCCGGAGCCGAAGGGCCCGCGGAACCACCCGCGGAGAGGTGGGGCACGTCGGGCGAAGAGACCGCTCCCGCCCCACCTCCCGCACCCGGCCCCGCCGTTGCGGGACTTCCTCCCGCTGCGCTCCCGGCGAGTGGGAGCTTTGCAGGTGCGGATGGCGGGCTTGGTGGGATGGTCGAGCCGCATGCCTCCGCCGGGCCGTATGTGTCGGCCCCTGCGGGGGTGGTCCCTGCGGGGCCGGCCCCTGTGGCCGGGCCCTCGCCCTGGGAGGTTCCCACCGCGCCCGGCGGGCCCGTGACCTTCGGGACGGGGACCGGGACCGCAGGCGAGCCGGGTGGTTACTCGACGCCGTCCACCGAAGAGCCCCGCGGCGCCGTGCCCACCTCCCGGGGACCCGAGCGGTCCACCGCGCCGCCGGGCGGGCGTCCGGAGGAGGCGGGGGCGCGGGGCCCCGCCGCGGAAGGCTCCCCTCCGGCCCCCCTCGCCTATGTGGGGGACGGGCCTCCCACCTACGAGGCCGAGCCCACCGTCCTGCCCGCGGCCGACCCCGACAACCTGGACGACCTCGTCGCCGACACCGTGCTCGACGGCGCGCGGTACGGCTCCTGCACCCTGCGCGCCGTATCCGTACGAGGCGACTCCGCCAGGTACCGCGGCGAGCCCCGCAGGGACTCCCTGCTCACCGCCCGCTTCGGCACCGGAGGGAACGCCCTGGTGCTCGTCGCCATGGCCACCGGCACCCGCGCGACCCCGGGCGCGCACCGCGCCGCCGCCGAGGCCTGCGAGTGGATCGGCAGGGCCGTGGGCCGCAGTCACCGCCGCCTCGCCGAGGACATCAGGGCCGCCCGCCGCGGCGACCTCAAGTCGGGCCTGCACCGCCTCACCGACCGCAGCCTCGGCAAACTCCGCGCGCACGCCGCCGACCTCGGCCTGGAACCCGAGGAGTACGCGGCGTCCCTGCGCTGTCTCCTCCTGCCCGCCGACCCCGAGTGCCGCACCCGCGTCTTCTTCGGCGTCGGCTCGGGCGGCCTCTTCCGGCTCCGCGACGGCGAGTGGCAGGACATCGAGCCCCGCGTCGCCGACGCCACCGGCGACGCCGTGGTCGGCTTCGGCTCGCTGCCCGCCGAGAGCCGGGACGGCGACCGCCTCACGATGGACCTCGGCATCACCACACCCCCGAGTCCCTACGAACCCGCGCCCGAGCCACCCCGCGACCCCTTCCGCTTCCGCGCCTCGGTCGCCCGCCCGGGTGACACGCTCGTCCTGTGCAGCGGAGGCCTCGCCGAACCGCTGCGCGGCGAGCCCGAGCTCGCCGAACACCTCACCCGCAGGTGGGAGAAGAGCGACCCGCCGGGACTCGCCGCCTTCCTGGCCGACATCCAGGTCAGGGTCAAGGGGTACGCGGACGACAGGACCGCCGCCGCCGTTTGGGAGGCATGACCGCCGCACCTGTGAATTCATGGACCCAAAGGGTCCACGGGTTCGAAAGGGTGCGTGCAGCATGGCCAAGCAGAACGTCGCCGAGCAGTTCGTCGACATCCTCGTCCGCGCCGGCGTCAAGCGCCTGTACGGGGTCGTCGGCGACAGCCTCAACCCGGTCGTGGACGCGATCCGCAGAACCAAGGCGATCGACTGGATCCAGGTACGGCACGAGGAGACCGCAGCCTTCGCCGCCGGCGCCGAGGCCCAGGTCACCGGCAAGCTGGCCGCCTGCGCGGGCTCCTGCGGCCCCGGCAACCTCCACCTCATCAACGGCCTGTACGACGCGCACCGCTCCATGGCCCCGGTCCTCGCCCTCGCCTCGCACATCCCCTCCAGCGAGATCGGCCTCGGCTACTTCCAGGAGACCCACCCCGACCAGCTGTTCCGCGAGTGCAGCCATTACAGCGAGCTGATCTCCAACCCCAAGCAGATGCCCCGGCTCCTGCAGACCGCCATCCAGCACGCCGTCGGCCAGAACGGCGTCAGCGTCGTCTCGCTGCCCGGCGACATCGCCTCCGAGCCCGCCCCCGACAAGGCCGCGGAGACCGCCCTCGTCACCTCCCGCCCCTCCGTGCGCCCCGGCGACGCCGAGATCGAGAAGCTCGCCGCGATGATCGACGAGGCCGACAAGGTCACCCTCTTCTGCGGCAGCGGCACGGCGGGCGCGCATGCCGAGGTGATGGAGTTCGCCGAGAAGATCAAGTCCCCGGTGGGCCACGCCCTGCGCGGCAAGGAGTGGATCCAGTACGACAACCCGTACGACGTGGGCATGAGCGGCCTGCTCGGCTACGGCGCGGCCTACGAGGCCACCCACGAGTGCGATCTGCTGATCCTGCTGGGCACGGACTTCCCGTACAACGCCTTCCTGCCCGACGACGTGAAGATCGCGCAGGTCGACGTGCGCCCCGAACACCTCGGCCGCCGCTCGAAGCTGGACCTCGCGGTCTGGGGCGACGTACGCGAGACCCTGCGCTGTCTGACCCCGCGCGTCTCGCCGAAGACGAACCGCAAGTTCCTCGACAAGATGCTGAAGAAGCACGCCGACGCCCTCGAAGGCGTCATCAAGGCGTACACGCGCAAGGTCGAGAAGCACGTCCCGATCCACCCCGAGTACGTCGCCTCGGTTCTCGACGAACTCGCCGCCGACGACGCGGTGTTCACCGTCGACACGGGCATGTGCAACGTCTGGGCGGCCCGCTACCTCACCCCGAACGGCAAGCGCCGCATCATCGGCTCCTTCAGCCACGGCTCGATGGCGAACGCCCTGCCGCAGGCGATCGGCGCCCAGTTCGTCGACCGGGGCCGCCAGGTCGTCTCGATGTCGGGCGACGGCGGCTTCTCGATGCTGATGGGCGACTTCCTCACCCTGGTCCAGCACGACCTGCCGGTGAAGGTCGTCCTGTTCAACAACTCCTCATTGGGAATGGTGGAGTTGGAGATGCTGGTGGCAGGCCTTCCGTCGTACGGCACGACCAACCACAACCCCGACTTCGCGGCCGTCGCCCGCGCCTGCGGGGCCTACGGCGTGCGCGTGGAGAAGCCGAAGCAGCTCGCGGGCGCCCTCAAGGACGCCTTCGCGCACAAGGGCCCGGCACTCGTGGACATCGTCACCGACCCGAACGCCCTCTCCATCCCGCCCAAGATCAGCTCGGAGATGGTGACGGGCTTCGCGCTCTCCGCCAGCAAGATCGTCCTCGATGGCGGTGTGGGCCGGATGGTGCAGATGGCCCGGTCGAACCTGCGGAACGTGCCGAGGCCCTGACCTCGCACAAGACGGGACGACGGGGCCTTTGCGGCCCGATCGGCACATGCGCCGTACGGGTGGAAGAGACGGCCGGGCGGAGCAGTCCTCGGCGCGGCGCGGAAATGTCACCAAGTGACCATCACACTTTCTCCACAGGAAGGTCCGTGACACCCATGTCGTCCTACCGTCGCGTCTCCGCCGTCGCCGTCGCCGCGCTGCTGATCTCCGGAGTCACCGCTCCCGCCGCGCTGGCCGCGACCCCCGACAAGGCCCCCGCAGCCACCACCGTGGCACCGAACCCCGACACCCCGCTGGTCGGCGCGGGCCTCTCCCTCGACCTCAATGCCGCCCTCGACCTGGAGGCCCACGGCATCGTGGCCGCCGCCGTCGGCGGTGCGGTCGACGTCGACGGGGCGGTCAGCCTGAAGGTCGGCAAGGGCAGCAAGATCACGCACAGCAAGGGCAAGGTCCTCGGCGGCAAGGTCGTCCTCAAGGGCGGCGTCGAGCTGTCCAAGGGCGCCAAGAAGGTCGTCATCTCGAACGTCGTCGTCGACATCAAGACCGGCCTGATCACGGCCAAGGTCGGCGCCAAGGCCAACGTCCGCATCGGTGCCGTGGCCAACCCGGCGAACGTCGAGGTCCAGCTCATGGAGGGCTCGACCAACGCCACTCTCAAGCTCGGCAACGACGGCATCATCCTGAACGCCGGTGTCATCGCGAGCCTCGACGCCACGCTCGGCACCTGCCTGTCCACCAACGTCGACCTCGACACCGGCGTCACGGTGGACGCCGCCCTCGACGTCGACGCCAACCTCGCCGTGGGCTCCCGCCTCGACGCGGACCTGATCGTCGCGCTCGGCCTCGACGCCGACATCGACATCGACCTCGGCGTACAGGGCCTGCTCGACGCGGTCCTGGACATCGACATCAGCCTGTTCTGACCCACAGGCTTCGCTCAAGGCGGTGCCCCGGACCCCTTGCAGGGGCCGGGGCACCGCCTTGAGGGGCGCGGGGAACTGCGCGACCAGCCACAGCCAACCCGCACCCGAAGTACCGCCCTACCAGCGGAGCGCCTACGCGGGGCGCAGCCGCAGAGTCACGATCTGGAAGGGCCGCAAGGCAAGCGCGAGCCCCGCCTCACCGGCCTCGGCCGGTTCAAGCGGCCGCTCCAGAAGGTCCGCCACCTCGGCCCGCGCCACGGGAAACGACGTACTCACCAGCGCCTCGGCCCGCCCGCCACGCGATTCATAGAGCCGCACGACCACGTCCCCGCTGCGATCGTCCGCCAGCTTCACCGACTCGACGGTGACCGCAGGATGGTCGACGCTCACCAAAGACCCTCGCACCGGCGCGTTTGCCACCCGCAACGGCAGATTGAGCGCGAGCCCCTCCTCCACCGCGTCACCGGTCGTGGCCCCCGGAAGCAGCGCGTACGTGAAGCGGTGCGTGCCCTGGTCGGTCCGCGGGTCGGGGCTGTGCGGGGCCCGCAGCAGCGTCAGCCGCACCGTCGTGCCGAGCGTGCCGCCGTGCTCCGTGCGCGTCACGTCATGGCCGTACGTCGAGTCGTTGAGCACCGCGACCCCGTACCCCTCCTCGGCGACCCGCAGCCAGCGGTGCGCGCAGATCTCGTAACGGGCCGCGTCCCAGCCGGTGTTGGCGTGTGTGGGCCGGTGCACATGGCCGAACTGGATCTCGGCGGCGGACCGTTCGGCATGCACGTCGAGCGGGAACGCGGCCTTGAGCACCTTCTCCGACTCCCGCCAGTCGACGTCCGTCACGACGTCCACGCGCCTGCTCCCCGCCGCGAGGCGGATCTCCTGCGTGATCCGAGAGTCCCCGAAGGACCGCACCACCCGCACCGCGACCCGCAGGGGCCCGTCCTCGACGAGCTCGACGGACTCGGCGTCCGTGAGGTCGGTGTGCCGGCGCCGGTAGTGCCGGTCGAGGTCCCAGGCGTCGTAGTGCGTCGGGTGGTCGGGGTGCAGCTGGAGGAGGTTGCCGGGGGCCGCGAGAACCTCCCGCCCCTCCGCCAAGTCCCTGACGGAGGTGAGGAGTCCGGCCGCGTCGACGGTGACCCGCAGACGCTCGTTCGTCAGCACGATCGCCGTGCCGTCCGTCAGCGCGGACACGCCCGTGCCCGGCTCCCGGGTGGAGCCCGCGGCGACGTCCAGGCTCTGCGTGCCGAGCGCGGGGACGACGACGTGCACCAGCGTGCCGTCACCGTTCTCGACGACCTCGCTGCGCGGATACGGCGACGCGTTGAGCGCCGCGGGGCCGCCCGCGCCGAGGGACCGCGCGGCCGCGAGGGTGAGCTCGTCGAGCTCGGCGAGGACGCGCTCGTACGTCTCGCGCGCCTCCCTGTGCACCCAGGCGATCGACGAGCCCGGCAGGATGTCGTGGAACTGGTGCAGAAGGACCGTCTTCCACAGCCGGTCCAGGGTGTCGTACGGATAGACGTACGCCGGATCGTTCACCGCTGCGGCCGTGCACCACAACTCCGCCTCCCGCAAGGCGTGTTCACTGCGACGATTGCCACGCTTGGTCGCTGCCTGGGTGGTGTACGTCGCGCGGTGCAGTTCCAGATACAGCTCGCCCGACCAGACGGGGGCCTGGGCGCCGTACTCCTCCTCGGCCGCCGCGAAGAACGCCGAGGGTTTCTCGATCTCGACGCGCGGTGAGCCCTCCAGGGAGCGCAGGCGCCGGGCGCGCTCCATCATCTCGCGGGTGGGGCCGCCCCCGCCGTCGCCCCAGCCGAACGGCACCAGGGAGCGGGTGGCGCGGCCCTTGTCGGCGAAGTTCCGCTCGGCGTACGCGAGTTCGGAGCCGTGGAACTGCGAGTTGTAGGTGTCCACGGGTGGGAAGTGGGTGAAGACCCGGGTGCCGTCGATGCCCTCCCACCAGAAGGTGTGGTGCGGCATCTTGTTGGACTGGTTCCAGCTCAGCTTCTGCGTGAGGAACCAGCGGATGCCCGCGAGCTTCGCCAACTGCGGGAAGGCGGCGGTGTATCCGAAGGAGTCCGGCAGCCAGATCTCCTCCGTCTCCACGCCGAACTCCTCGCGGAAGAACCGCCTGCCGTGCGTGATCTGGCGCGCGAGCGCCTCGCCGCCCGGCATGTTGGCGTCCGACTCGACCCACATCGAGCCCACGGGCGCCCAATTGCCGCCCGCCACCGCCTTCTTGATGCGCTCCCAGATGTGCGGCTGGTGCTCCTTGACCCAGGCGTACTGCTGGGCTTGGGAACAGGAGAAGACCAGCTCCGGGTACTCCTCGGCCAGGGCCGTCACATTGGCAAAGGTTCGCGACGCCTTGCGTACCGTCTCGCGCAGCGGCCACAGCCACGCCGAGTCGATATGTGCGTGTCCGGTTGCCGATACGCGGTGTGCGCTGGCGTGGGCGGGCTTGGCCAGGACGCCGGAGAGTTCGGCGCGCGCCGCGGCCGCAGTGCCGGACACGTCGTGCAGATCGAGTGCGTCGAGCATGTCCTCCAGGGCCCGCAGGATCTCGTGCCGACGCGGACGATCGGGGTCCAGTTCGGCCATCAGCTCCGAGAGGACCTCGATGTCCATGGTCAACTGCCAGACCTCCTCGTCCAGTACGGCGAGGTCGGCAGACGCGAATCGGTAGATCGGGGTATTGCCTGCGGTCAGTACGTCGCCGAGGGGGGTCGGCACGAAGTCGTGCAGGACGGCCGGATTCGCCGCCGCCTCCAGGAGCAGATGTACCGGCTCGCCGCCCCGCGCCAGGTCGGCCACTGGAATATGCCGATTGCGCGGGTGAATCCCCTTCAGGGGAACGCCCGACGCGTCGTACACGAGCCCCTCCGCCTGGAAGCCGGGCCCGTCGCCGGAGAAGCCGGGGTCGACGACCACTTCGACCCGGCGCCCACGCCACTCCTCGGGCACCTGTCCTTGAAGCCGGAACCAACTTGTGGACCAGGGCTTTCCCCACTCCGTGCCTGTCTCGAAGGGTTCGTACGCGGCTTCGAGAGCGGTCGCGACGGGCACGGGCTCGCCCGGCGCGTGCCAGACGGAGAGGGCGAGCGGCGCCCGGAGCGCGTACTGGGCGGGGCGGATGAACTGGCGCAGCGCCCGCTCCAGGCGGCCCTCCACCAGCAGTCTGTCGTCGTGCACTTGGGCTCCTCGGAACGCTCGGCGGTGGGGGTCCACCGCTTCACTTCCCCTCATCCCCGGGGTGCACCCCCGCCATTGATTGACGATTCGACAGGAGTGCGGGGTGCGGCCCGGGGCATGCATTCCGTGAGGTTGTTCGAGCAGGGAGGCCGGGTCATCGCTTGGTGGGCGGGGGTCATGACGAGGCAGTCGCGTGGGGGCGGTCCCGGGGGAATCGGGGCCTCTTCGAAGGTACGGGACGAGACGACCGGGGAGGCGCCGGACGGATCCGACGGGATCCAGCTGAGGCGCCGGTTGGGGAGGGCGGATCTGCGCGCGGTGTCCGAGGTCAGGAAGGCCCTGAGAGACCTTCTGCGGCACTGGGGAAAACCGGGCGGATCCGAGATAGCGGAACTCCTCACCAGTGAACTGGTCACGAACGCACTGGTGCACACCGATCACGACGCGATCGTCACCGCGACCGTGGGTCCACGCGGACTCCGGGTCGAGGTGCGGGACTTCGTGGGTCGCCGCCCCAAACCGCGGGTACCGAACGCCGACGACGGTACGCACGGCAGGGGCCTGGTCCTCGTGCAGTCGCTGGCCGACTCGTGGGGCGTGCGGGCGCACGGGGTGGGGAAGGTGGTGTGGTTCGAGCTGAACGGCGGCGGCATGGTGTGATCCCTGCCGCCGCCGGGCCCGTGACGTCCTGTCACGCCGCGGGCGGGACCTGGAGCGGTTCGACCGAACCGCGTCGGCCGAACCGCGTCAGTCGAGCTGTGTCAGTCGAGCTGTGTCAGCCGAACTGCTGCTCCAGGTCCTTCAGCTTCTGCTCCAGCGAATCGAGCCGGGGCAGCGTCATCGTGTCGTCCTCCGCCGTCAGGTCGACGGTGACGGGGGCGGCACTGTCAGGGCCGCCCTTGACGGCCTGGAGGGAGGGTCGGGCGCGCACCGGCAGCTGTTCCTGCGCCGCTATGGCAGGGTCCGCGCCGACTTGCGCGGACCCTGCGGACGGAGCGACGGCCTGCATCTCCACCTGGCGTCCGCCGCCCCGGGGGTAGCCCCGGTGGCCGCGGCTGATCGCCTTGAGCTGTGCGCGCTCCAGCTTCTCCTGGTCGCGCCTGCGCAGTCGCGTGCGCTCCTTCTCGCGGCGGTCCTCCCGCACTTCCTCGACGGCCTCGTCCAGGGTGCGTACGCCTTCCAGGAGCATCAGCGACCAGGCGCCGAAGGTCTCGCGGGGCGCGCGCAGCCACCGCACGATGCGGATCTGCGGCAGGGGCCTCGGTACCAGGCCCTGTTCGCGCAGAGCGGCCCTGCGGGTCTGCTTGAGCGCGCGGTCGAAGAGCACCGCGGCCGACAGCGACATCCCGGCGAAGAACTGCGGGGCGCCCGCGTGTCCCAACCCCCTTGGCGCGTGCACCCAGTTGAACCAGGCGGCCGCGCCGGCGAACGTCCACACCAGGAGCCGCGAACCGAGCGCGGCGTCGCCGTGGCTGGCCTCGCGCACGGCGAGGACGGAGCAGAACATCGCGGCGCCGTCGAGGCCGAAGGGGACGAGGTACTCCCAGCCGCCGGAGAGGCTGAGGTTCTGCCGGCCGAAGCCGACCAGGCCGTGGAAGGAGAGCGCGGCGGCGACCGCGGCGCAGCAGAACAGCAGGACGTAGGAGGCGGTGCCGTAGATGGCTTCCTTGCGTCTGCGGCGTTCCTCGCTGCGCTCCCACGAGTCGTCGCCCGTGGCCGCCTTCTCCTGCGCTCGCTTGCCGCGTGTGAGCACCGCCACCGCCACCAGCATGCCCAGGAGCAGGACGCCGCCGGGGAGCAGCCAGTCCAGCGATATGTCGGTCAGTCTCATCTGGGGTCCCTTGCGTCGCGGTAGGGCGTTTCGGGCGCCATAGTGGCCCAATCCCGATGCCCCTCAGGGGGTTTCGGGGCAAGAGAACGCCAAGGGGGTGCAAGGGAGCGCGAAGAGCGCACTTTTCGTCGAACTCCCGGCGGGTGGGCTGGAGTTGAGTTCGATTAAACGCGCACGAAAGGGTGGTTCAGGAGGAAGCGGTTGCGCTGAGGCGTGCGATGCGCTCCGCGTCGCAGGTGCGTGGGCAGGTGACGCAGGTGTCCTCGGGGCGCAGCGTGTAGAACATGCAGCAGCTCGCCCGGTCGCGGGTCGGTAGCGCCTCGCCGTTCGGGCCCGTCAGCTCCCGGAAGCCCGCCGTGCCCACGTACGGCTTGGTGGCGCCGGGCAGGAGCCGCTCCAGCTCCTCCATCGCGCGCCGCTCCTCGCCGAGCAGGTGCGCGATGTACCAGAGGCCCTCGACGATCTCGTCGGTGGCGACGCTCCACAGGGCGCGCGAGCGGCGCCGCATGCGAGGGCCGAAGCCGTCGAGGAGCGGGCCCAGGTGCTCGGCGACCGCGGCCCGCACCTCCGCGCGCAGGGCCTCCTCGTCCGGTACGACGCGGGCGCCGGGCAGGGTCGCCGCCGGGTCGCCGGGGAGGCAGGCGAAACCGTCCGTGCGTACGGCCATGCGGCCCAGCGTGCGCTGGAAGGAGACGTTCGCCACCGGGAAGCGCGGGACGCGGCGGTGCAGGAACCACGGAACGGTGATCAGCAGGGTGGCCGGCCAGGCGTAGCGGTGCAGCCCGAAACTGGCCACCACGTCGGGGCGCGCCTGGGTGCCGTAGTCCTTGAGGACCTGTGCGTTGTCCCAGGCGAGAAACGCGTCGAGGTCGGCCCCGCCCTCCGCGAGCCGGGCGGCGGTGACCCAGCCACCGCCCTGTGGGGCCTGTTCGTCGAGGCCGAGTTCGGCGACGCGCAGCCCGGGAAACACCTCGGTGAGGCGGGCATAGGAGTCCGCTACGGCACTGGGGGCGCCCGGAGAGGGCGGCGCGGCCAAGGTGGGGACGGACATGCGGGGACCACCGAATCGCGATCGATTGCAGGTTAGCCTTACCTTACCCGACGTGATCGAGGTTTCAACTGCGGTCCTGTCCGCCTATGGTGCCTCTCGTACCTTTCGGAGCAGTCAGAGGCAGGGCGGGCGGGCGCACGTGGACGTCGTGGAGGAGACCGGGGGGCGTGGGGCCGGGCCCGACGCCCGGGCGCCGCGCGTCCGCGTGCCGGAGCAGGCGGGCGCACAGGCCCGCAGGTCCGCGGGGGAGGCGCGCGGGGAGCACACGCACGGCGAACCGGAGGCACCCCGGCGCACGGTGCGGCGCACCTCGGTGCGCGGGCAGATCCTGGACGCGCTGCGCGCCGCCCTGGTCGGCGGCGAACTCACCCCCGGTGAGGTGTACTCGGCGCCGGTGCTCGCCGAGCGCTTCGGTGTCTCCGCGACGCCCGTGCGCGAGGCGATGCAGCAGCTGGCCGCCGAGGGCGCCGTGGAGGTCGTGCCCAATCGCGGCTTCCGGGTCACCGAGCGCAGCGGGCAGGAGCTCGCGGAGCTGGCCGAGGTGCGTGCGCTGATCGAGGTGCCGGTGATGCTGCGGCTCGCCCGCTCGGTGCCGGCCGCGCGCTGGGCCGAGCTGCGTCCCCTTGCCGAGGCGACGGCGGCGGCCGCGGCGGGCGGCGACCTCGCGCGCTACGCCGAGTGCGACCGGGCCTTCCACGGCGCGGTGCTCTCCCTCGCGGGCAACCAGCAGCTGGTGCAGGTCGCGGGCGATCTGCACAGGCGCTCGCAGTGGCCCCTGGTGAGTGGCCCCGTCGCGGGCAGGAGGGCCGATCTGGTGGCGGACGCGGCGGAGCACATGGCCCTGCTCGACGCCCTGGCCGCCCAGGATCTGGGTGTGGTGTCCGCCCTGGTCAGGGAGCACTTCAAGGGCGCCGCGGCCTGAGGGCGCCCGTCACCCGGCGGTGATCTCCGTCCGGCGTGGATACCACCACGGAGAGTCACATTGTGGTCGACTCCGGTGACGTTCAGCGACCTGCCGAATGGTTCGAGCGGGCGCGTCGAACGATCGGAAGGGACCTCCCATGTTCAGAACGGTGTTCATCGGTGGCGCCACGGCGGCACTCGTCGCCGCCTTCACTCCGGCCGCGGGGAGCGCGCAGGCCCCCGCCGCCCTTGCCCCGCCCGGCAAGGTCACCATCGACCTCGTCTCCGTGAACGGCTCGGGCTGCCGGCCCGGCACCGCGACGGTGGCCGTCTCCCCGGACAACACGGCCTTCACCGTCACCTACAGCGAGTACCTCGCCCAGGTGGGCAAGGGCGCCAAGCCGACCGACTTCCGCAAGAACTGCCAGCTCGGCCTGAACGTGCACGCCCCGCAGGGCTTCACCTACGCCGTCGCCAAGGCCGATTACCGCGGCTTCGCGAGCCTGCAGAAGGGTGCGAGCGCCACGCAGCAGGCCAACTACTACTTCCAGGGCATGTCCCGGACGACGTACCGCACCCACCGCTTCCACGGCCCCCTCCGGGACAACTGGCAGGTCTCCGACACCACGCCGATCCACGCGATCGTGCACGCGCCCTGCGGCGAGCAGCGGAACTTCAACGTCAACACCGAACTGCAGGTGGACGGCGGCCGTTCCGACACGGTCAACACCAACAGCTTCATCGCCACGGACTCCACGGACGGCGACTTCACCACGAAGTACCACTTCTCCTGGAAGAAGTGCCCGGTGCGCCGCTGACCTCAGCGGCACATCCCCAGCAGTCGACCCACCGGCCGTACGGCCGGTGGGGGGGCGGCGCAAAACGGGGGGCGGCGGGGGGGGGGGTGGCAGGGG
>NZ_JBEZCG010000009.1:0-54585 GCF_040647455.1 Streptomyces sp. NPDC041068 | reverse complement strand
CCTGGCCCCCCCCGGGGCTTCGGGCGGGGGGGTCGACTGCTCATAGCGGCGTGCTCATGGCGGCGTGTTCACAGGGCGGGCGCGGGCGGCGTCAGATGCTGCGCCAGCCAGGCCGGCACCCCGCCCAGGAGGCGGAAGAGGCGGGTCGCCTCGGCCCGCAGGCGGGTGGCCTCCGGCTCCGGCTCCGCGTCCGCGAGCGCGGCGAGCGCGGGCGCCGTGCCGACCAGATAGCCGAGCTCCTCACGGATGCGCAGGGACTCGGTGAAGCCGTGTCGCGCCTCAGCCAACTCCCCGTCGCGCAGGGCGAGTCCGGCGAGATGGCGCCAGGTGAAGGAGAGCAGCAGCGAGTCGGAGTGCGCCGTGGCGCCCGCGTGCGCCCTGCGGTACGCGGCCTTCGCGGCCTGCGGCGAGTCCGCGATGTGCTCCGCGATCAGCCCTCTGCGGAAGTCGAGCAGCGGCCGCCCCGGGGCGTTCGGGGCGAGCAGCGCGGCCGCCCTGCCGAGCGCGGTGCGCGCCTCGTCGGCCCGGTCGCGTACGCCCAAGACCGTTGAGGCGTAGGCCAGTTGGCCCCGTTCGCAGGCCGCGGCGCCGCGGTCGTCGTCGTCCTCGGCGAGCGCCTCCGCGGTGCGCAGGCCGTCCTCCGCCTCGCCCCAGCCGTCCCCGGTGAACAGGCACCGCTCGACGAGGAGCGCCGTTCGCTGGAGTGCGGGTGCCACCCCGGTCCGCGAGGCCAGCAGTGCCGCAGCGTCGGTCCAGCAGCCGCGCGAGCGCAGCCGCCATACCGCGGTCTGGAGTGGATCGTGCTCTGCAGTCGTTCCGGTACCAGACATGGCGGTATGCGCCACGTTGCCCTCCCCGAGCACCCCATTGAGCTGTTGAGTCGTGGGCGAATCTCAGCATGGATCCCGGCGTCCGGCCAAGAGGCTGGGTGAAAGAATTCACAAAGGGCGGGCAAGGAAAGGGGTTTGAGCCGGCCGGCGCCATGTCGCCTCCGGTCGGCTCGTGCGGGATTTGCTCAGCTCATGCGCAGGGCGAGGAAGAAATCGAGCTTGTCCTCCAGGCGCGAGAGGTCACGGCTCGTCAACTGCTCGATACGGCCCACTCGGTAGCGCAGCGTGTTGACGTGGAGGTGCAGCCGCGTGGCGCAGCGCGTCCACGAGCCGTCGCAGTCCAGGAACGCCTCCAGGGTCGGGATCAGCTCGGCGCGGTGACGCTGGTCGTACTCGCGCAGCGGGTCCAGGAGTCGCGCCGTGAACGCCCGGCGCACGTCGTCCGGCACGAAGGGCAGCAGGAGGACGTGCGAGGCCAGTTCCTGATGCCCCGCCGCGCAGACCCGGCCGGGGCGTGCCGCGGCGACCCTGCGGGCGTGCCGCGCCTCCTCCAGGGCGCCGCGCAGCCCCTCCGCCGAGTGCACGGACGCGCTGACGCCCAGTGTGAGGCGGCCGTCGTCGGCGAGGCCCGCCGACAGCGGGTCGCGGACGGAGGCGAGCAGGGAGTCCGCGAGCAGGCCCGTCTCCGAGCCGTCGTGCTCGCCCGCGACCGCGGGCAGCGGCACGAGCGCGATGGCCTCGTCGCCGGTGTGCGCGACCGCGATCCGGTCGGAGGGCTCGGGCCCGGCCGAAATGGGGCCTCCCCGGTTCGAGTCGGTTCGAGAACTTGAGGAAGGGTCGACGAGGATCTCCTCCAGGAGCGACTGGGCCACCGGGCCGCCGTCGATGTCGCCGCCGTCCCACTCCACACGGGCCACCACGACCTGCCAGTGCGGGGCGGTGCCGAGGCCCGGCAGCAGGACCGGCGCCGCCACGCGCAGCCGCGCGGCGATCTCCGCGGGGGCCGCGCCCGTCTGGACCAGTTCCAGGACCTCCTGGGCCAGGCGGCGCCGGACCGTGCGGGCCGCGTCGCGCCGGTCGCGCTCCACCGCGATCAGCTGTGTCACGCCCTGCAGCAGGTCGAGCCGCTCCTCGGGCCAGTCGCCCGCGTCGGCCTCCACGGCGAGCACCCAGTCCGAGAGCACCGTCTCGCGCACGTCGCGCGAGGCGCCGGCCGTTCCTCTGCCGCTGGTCCGAACGGGGAACAACGAGTACGTGACGCCGTCCACCGCGACCCGGTGCGGCCCCCGCCGCCCCGTCCTGGTCGCCGCCAGGTGCTCCCCGGCGAGGCGCGCGCACAGGGCGCCCGGCAGCGTCGTGCCCGCCGCGCTCGACCCGGCGATGACGCGCCCCGCGGGCGAGAGCACCCAGGCCCGCAGGTCCAGGTCGCTGCCGAGCAGGTCGAGGACGACGTCGGGGCCGCCGCCCGCAGGGCCCGACGTCATCAGGCGGCGGTGCCGGTCGACCACGGCCGCCAGGTCCCCCGCGCGCTCGCCGGAGACCTGTCGTACGACGTGCTCGGTGATCGTCGCGAAGGCGACGCGTTCGTTGACCGCGAAGAGCGGCAGGCGGTGCCGGGCGCAGGCCTCGACGATGTCGTCCGGGACGTCGCCGAGCTCGGCCTCACCGGCGGCAAGGGCCGCCACCCCGGCGCTCGCGAGGATGCGCACGAAGGGCTCGGTGTCCGAGGCGTCCCTGCGCCAGGCGAGCCCCGTCAGGACCAGCTCGCCGCCGGTCAGATAGCGGCTGGGGTCCCGCAGGTCCGTGGTCATCACGCCACGCACGGTGCGGTCGAGTTCGTCCTCGCCGCCGAGCAGCCGCAGGCCCAGCGCGTCGGTGTCAAGGAGTGCGCGCAGCCGCATGGTGTCGTCGCCGCCGATCTGTCTCGAATGTGGTGTACAAGCAGGTGGTCCCCGTAGAGCCGGGAGCCTGCGCCGTAGGGCGCCTCCGGTTTCCCGGGGGATTCCGCGAGGTTACTGAGGCCCGTTCTTCATACGAATCTACAAGACGCGCCCCTTGGCCAGCCAACTCCTTCATGGTTTCGGTGACTGACCCCATCGGAGGACCGGGCGGTGTACTGGGCCCACTCCGCGTTAACAGCACATGAACGAGCAGTCGAGGGACCAAAGGCCCGAGTGGCCTGAACGGAATCCCCTCCAACGGAATCCCTCCGTCCCTCGAAGCGAACGACCCTCGACACGAAGAAGAGAGCCTCATGGACTTCCTTCGCCCCGCCAGCTGGGAGGAGGCGCTCGCCGCCAAGGCCGAGCACCCCACGGCTGTGCCGATTGCGGGTGGCACCGACGTCATGGTCGAGATCAACTTCGACCACCGTCGTCCCGAGTACCTGCTTGACCTCAACCGCATCGTCGAGCTGCGCGAGTGGGAGGTGGGCGAGGAGACGGTCCGGCTCGGTGCCTCCGTCCCGTACACCCAGATCATGGAGGAGCTGCGTACGGAGCTCCCCGGCCTGGCGCTCGCCTCGCACACGGTCGCGTCCCCGCAGATCCGCAACCGCGGCGGCGTCGGCGGCAACCTCGGCACTGCGTCCCCGGCCGGTGACGCCCACCCGGCCCTGCTGGCCGCCGACTGCGAGGTCGAGGTGGAGTCCGTGCGGGGTTCCCGTCTGATCCCGATCGACGAGTTCTACACCGGCGTGAAGCGCAACGCGCTCGCCGCGGACGAGCTCATCAAGTCCGTGCACATCAAGAAGGCGGACGGACCGCAGCAGTACTCGAAGGTCGGCACCCGCAACGCCATGGTCATCGCCGTGTGCGCGTTCGGCATCGCGCTGCACCCCGAGACCCGCACCGTGCGGACCGGCATCGGCTCCGCCGCCCCTACGCCCATCCGGGCGAAGGCGGCCGAGGAATTCCTGAACGCGGCGCTCGAAGAGGGCGGCTTCTGGGACAGCAAGAAGATCATCACCCCCTCGATCGCCAAGCAGTTCGCGGAGCTCGCCTCCGGAGCCGCCAACCCGATCGACGACGTGCGCGGCACGGCGAACTACCGCCGTCACGCCGTCGGGATCATGGCCCGCCGCACGCTCGGCTGGACCTGGGAGTCGTACCGCGGCAAGGGCCGCAGCACTGAGGGAGTCGCATAATGCGCGTGAACTTCACGGTCAACGGCCGTCAACAGGAAGCCGACGACGTCTGGGAGGGCGAGTCCCTTCTGTACGTGCTGCGCGAGCGCATGGGTCTGCCGGGTTCCAAGAACGCCTGTGAGCAGGGCGAGTGCGGTTCCTGCACCGTCCGTCTCGACGGCGTCCCGGTGTGTTCGTGTCTGGTCGCGGCCGGACAGGTGGAGGGCCGTGAGGTCACCACCGTCGAGGGCCTCGCCGACTACGCCAAGCACCGCGAGAGCGCCCACCCCGGCGGCGGCTGCGCCGCCGGAGCCTGCGGCACCTCGCTCCAGGACGCCCAGCAGTGGAGCGCCAAGGGCCAGGACTCGCAGACCGGCGAGGGCGCGATCTCCCCGGGCGCAGCCCTCTCGCCCATCCAGCAGGCGTTCATCGACGCCGGTGCCGTCCAGTGCGGCTTCTGCACCCCCGGTCTGCTCGTCGCGGCCGACGAGCTCCTGGAGCGCAACGACCAGCCGTCCGACGCGGACATCCGCGAGGCGCTGTCCGGCAACCTCTGCCGCTGCACCGGCTACGAGAAGATCCTCGACGCGGTCCGCCTGGCTGCGGCCCGTCAGGGAGAGGCGGTCTGATCATGGCTGGCACTACTACAGGTATCCCCGCCAACGTCACCCAGGGCTCGCAGACGAAGGGCGGCGTCGGTGAGTCGATGCTGCGCCCCGACGGCACCCTGAAGGTCACCGGCGAATTCGCCTACTCCTCGGACATGTGGCACGAGGAGATGCTCTGGGGCCAGGCCCTGCGCTCCACGGTCGCCCACGCCGAGATCGTGTCCATCGACACCTCCGAGGCCCTGGCCGTGTCGGGCGTCTACGCCGTCCTGACGGCCGACGACCTGCCGGCCGCGAAGAACTACGGCATGGAGTACCAGGACACCCCCGTCCTCGCCTACGGCAAGGTCCGCCACCACGGCGAGCCGATCGCCCTCGTGGCCGCGGACCACCCGGAGACCGCGCGCCGCGCCGCCGCGAAGATCAAGATCGAGTACAAGGAGCTCCCGGTCATCACGGACGAGGCGTCCGCGACCGCTCCCGACGCGATCCTGGTCCACGAGAACCGCGGCGACCACCACGCCGGACACGTCCCGCACCCGAACATCGTCCACCGCCAGCCGATCATCCGCGGCAACGCCGCCGAGGCCGCCGAGAAGGCCGACGTGATCGTCAGGGGCGAGTACACCTTCGGCATGCAGGACCAGGCCTTCCTCGGCCCGGAGTCCGGCCTCGCGGTGCCCGCCGAGGACGGCGGCGTCGACCTGTACGTGGCCACCCAGTGGCTGCACTCGGACCTCAAGCAGATCGCCCCCTGCCTCGGCCTGCCCGAGGAGAAGGTCCGTATGACGATGGCCGGCGTCGGCGGCGCGTTCGGCGGCCGCGAGGACATCTCGATGCAGATCCTCGCCTCCGTGCTCGCGCTGCGCACGGGCAAGCCGGTGAAGATGGTCTACAACCGGTACGAGTCCTTCTTCGGCCACGTCCACCGGCACCCGGCGAAGCTCACTTACGAGCACGGCGCCACCAAGGACGGCAAGATCACGCACATGAAGTGCAAGATCGTCCTGGACGGCGGCGCCTACATGTCGTCGACCCCCTCGGTCGTCGGCAACGCCTCGTCCCTCTCGGTCGGCCCGTACGTCATCGACGACGTGGAGATCGAGGCGATCGGCCTCTACACCAACAACCCGCCCTGCGGCGCCATGCGCGGCTTCGGCGCGGTCCAGGCGTGCTTCGCGTACGAGGCCCAGATGGACAAGCTGGCGGCGAAGTTGGGCATGGACCCGGTGGAGCTGAGGCAGAAGAACGCGATGGAGCAGGGCACGATCATGCCGACCGGCCAGCCGGTCGACTCGCCCGCTCCCGTCGCCGAACTCCTTCGCCGGGTCAAGGCCCGCCCCATGCCGCCGGAGCGCCAGTGGGAGTCCAGCGAGGGCGCCGACGTCCGCGCGCTGCCCGGCGGTCTGTCCAACACCACGCACGGCGAGGGCGTCGTCCGCGGTGTCGGCTACGCGGTCGGCATCAAGAACGTCGGCTTCTCCGAGGGCTTCGACGACTACTCGACCGCGAAGATCCGCATCGAGGTCATCAACGGCGAGGCCGTGGCCACGGTCCACACCGCGGCGGCCGAGGTCGGCCAGGGCGGCGTCACCATCCACGCGCAGATCGCCCGCACCGAACTCGGCGTCCAGCAGGTCACCATCGCCCCCGCCGACACCCAGGTGGGCTCGGCCGGCTCGACCTCCGCGGGCCGTCAGACGTACATGACCGGCGGCGCCATCAAGAACTCCTGCGAGATCGTCCGCGAGAAGGTCCTGGAGATCGGGCGGCGCAAGTTCGGCTCGTACCACCCGGCCTGGGCGAGCGCCGAACTCCTCCTGGAGGGCGGCAAGGTCGTCACCGACGGCGGCGAGGCCCTCGCCACCATCGTGGACGTCCTGGAGGACGAGGCCGTGGAGGTGGAGGAGGAGTTCAGGCACCGCCCCACCGAGGCCTTCGACCTGCGGACCGGACAGGGCAACGGCCACGTCCAGTACGCCTTCGCCGCGCACCGCGCGGTCGTCGAGGTCGACACCGAGCTCGGCCTCGTCAAGGTCATCGAGCTGGCCTGCGCCCAGGACGTCGGCAAGGCGGTCAACCCGCTCTCCGTCATCGGCCAGATCCAGGGCGGCACCACGCAGGGCCTGGGCGTCGCGGTGATGGAGGAGATCATCGTCGACCCGAAGACCGCGAAGGTGAAGAACCCCTCCTTCACGGACTACCTGCTCCCGACCATCCTCGACACCCCGACCATCCCGGTCGACTACCTGGAGCTCGCCGACCCGCACGCGCCCTACGGCGTACGCGGCATCGGCGAGGCCCCCACCCTCTCCTCGACCCCCGCGGTCCTCGCGGCGATCCGCGCGGCCACGGGTCTGGAGCTCAACAAGACGCCGGTGCGCCCCGAGCACCTCACCGGTACGTGATCCCTTCGGGGATCTGATCCCCCGCTCAGGGATCAGCAAGGTTCTCCGAGCGGTGTGCGCCTCCCAGGAACGTCACACTTCCCGCCCACACCGCTCGGAGCTCAACTCCCCTTCTCTTTGCGGGAGAAGTCGTTCGTCTCGGGCCGTCCCCCGGGTCGTGCAGCCAACGCACCATCCCAAATCCCGCAGCTCTGCGGGTGCCCCTGTGAACCTTGGGAGTAGGCACCATGACCCAGTCGTCAGTGGAGCCGAAGACCACCGCAGAGGACGCGGGCCACGGCTCGCGCGTCCCCGCCGGCAGGTCTTGGCTCGATCGGTACTTTCACATATCCCGGCGAGGATCCACGGTCGCGCGTGAGGTGCGCGGCGGCGTCACCACCTTCATGGCGATGGCGTACATCCTCCTGCTCAACCCCCTGATCCTGTCCGGCAAGGACGCGGCGGGGGACGCCATGGCCACGAAGGCCGTGATCACCGCGACGGCGTTCGCGGCGGCCTTCACCACGCTCCTCATGGGATTCGTCGGCAAGGTGCCGCTCGCTCTCGCCGCCGGACTCTCCGTGTCCGGTGTGATCTCCTCGCAGGTCGCGCCCGAGATGACCTGGCCGCAGGCCATGGGCATGTGCGTGATGTACGGCGTGGTGATCATGCTGCTCGTGGTCACCGGGCTCCGCGAGATGATCATGAACGCCATCCCGCTCGCCCTCAAGCACGGCATCACCATGGGCATCGGGCTCTTCATCGCCATCATCGGCCTGGTCAAGGGCGGCTTCGTCCACCAGGGCAAGGCGACCCCGCTCACCCTCGGCCCCGCCGGTGAACTCCAGGGCTGGCCCGTCCTCATCTTCGCGGGCACCCTGCTCCTCATCTTCATGCTGCAGGCGCGCAACATCCCCGGCGCGATCCTGATCGGCATCATCACCGGCACCGTCGTCGCCGTCGTCCTCAACGCCCTGGACGTCGTCGACCCCAAGCAGTGGGCCAACGGCACGCCCGCCCTGCACGGCAGCGCGGTCTCGACCCCGGACTTCTCGCTCTTCGGCGACGTCGAGTTCGGCGGCTGGGGCGAGGTCGGCGCGATGACCGTCGGCATGATCGTCTTCACGCTCGTGCTCGCCGGTTTCTTCGACGCCATGGCCACCATCATCGGCGTCGGCACCGAGGCCAACCTCGCCGACGACAAGGGCCGTATGCCCGGCCTGTCCAAGGCGCTGTTCATCGACGGCGCCGGCGGCGCCATCGGCGGTGTGGCGGGCGGCTCAGGACAGACGGTCTTCGTCGAGTCCGCCACCGGCGTCGGCGAGGGGGCCCGCACGGGCCTCGCCTCGGTCGTCACCGGCCTGTTCTTCGCGGCCTGCCTCTTCTTCACGCCGCTCACCGCGATCGTGCCGCAGGAGGTCGCCTCCGCCGCGCTCGTCGTCATCGGAGCGATGATGATGATGAACGCCCGGCACGTCGACTGGGCCGACCGCGCCACCGCCATCCCGGTCTTCCTGACCGTGGTGCTCATGCCCTTCACGTACACCATCACCACCGGTGTCGCGGCGGGCGTCATCTCCTGGGTCGCCATCAAGATCGCCCAGGGCAAGGCCCGCGAGATCGGCGCCTTCATGTGGGGCCTGACGGTGATCTTCATCGTCTACTTCGCCCTCAACCCCATCGAAGGATGGCTGGGCGTCCACTGAGGCGCTGAGCCCTCCGCACACCCGCAGAGCCTGAGGAGGCCGAGATGCTGGACATCGCCGACGAGCTGAACCGGTGGGTCGAGCAAGGACGTGACTTCGCCGTCGCCACCGTGGTGGCGGTCGGCGGGAGCGCGCCCCGGCAGCCGGGCGCCGCGCTCGCCGTCGACAGCGAGGGCACGGCGATCGGTTCGGTCTCCGGGGGATGTGTGGAGGGCGCCGTCTACGAACTGTGCCAACAGGCGCTGGAGAACGGCGAGACCGTCCTCGAACGCTTCGGCTACAGCGACGACGACGCCTTCGCCGTGGGCCTGACCTGCGGTGGCGTCATCGACATCCTCGTCACCCCGGTCCGCGCGGACGCCGCGGCCCGGCCGGTGCTCGGCGCCGCCCTGGCCGCCGCCTCCGTGGGGGAGGCGGCGGCGGTCGCGCGCGTCACGTCGGGGCCCGCGGAACTGCTCGGCCGCGCCCTGCTCGTCCGCCCTTCGGGGGAGTACGAGGGCGGTCTCGGCGGACATCCGGAACTGGACCGCACCGTGGCGGGGGAGGCCCGCGCCCTGCTCGACGCCGGGCGCACCGCGACCGTGGAGATCGGTGAGGACGGCTCGCGGTGCGGCCGGCCGCTGGTGGTCCTCGTCGAGTCCAGCGTCCCGCCGCCCCGCATGATCGTGTTCGGCGCGATCGACTTCGCCTCCGCGCTGGTGCGGATCGGCAAGTTCCTCGGCTACCACGTCACCGTGTGCGACGCGCGGCCCGTGTTCGCGACGCCCACCCGCTTCCCCGACGCCGACGAGATCGTCGTCGAGTGGCCGCACAAGTACCTGGAGCTCACGGAGGTCGACGCCCGCACCGTGCTGTGCGTCCTGACGCACGACGCCAAGTTCGACGTCCCCCTGCTGCGGCTCGCGCTGCGCCTCCCCGTCGCCTACGTCGGCGCGATGGGCTCGCGCCGCACCCACGTGGACCGCAACGAACGCCTGCGGGAAGTCGGCGTGACGGAACTGGAGTTGGCGCGGCTCCGGTCGCCCATCGGGCTTGACCTCGGCGCGCGTACGCCCGAGGAGACGGCGCTGTCCATCGCTTCCGAGATCGTCGCCAATCGCCGTGGCGGGAGCGGGGTTTCGCTCGCGGGGGCGCACACGCCCATCCACCACGAGGGAGCGCGGGGGGCTGCGGGGCGGATCGGGTCCGTGGCCTAGGGTGTGTCCCCCGGCGCACCGGGGGCGGTTACGCGCCTCGGTGCAGGCAGGCCAGGTGTTCCGCCTTGGCGTACTGGTCCTGGTAGAGCACCAGCGTGGGGGAGTACCTGCTGGTGATGCCGGGAAGCTGTTGGTCCTGGTCCCACTTGGTTCCGTCGAAGGTGGTCCACATCAGTCGCTCGTCGCCGTTCTGGCCGCGGTAGGCGCAGTACAGCTGGTCGTTGAAGACGGCCAGGGCCGGGTCCGCGGCCGTGGTGAGGCCGGGGATCACCTCGTCCTGGGACCATTTGTCGTCGTCGAAGGTGAGCCAGAACAGGCGCTGGTCGTCGCCGTGGCCGCGGTGGACGCAGTGCAACTTGTCGCGGAACACGGCCAGTCCGGGACCCGTTCCGGTGGTGACTCCCGGGATCAGCTGGTCCTCGGCCCACTGGGTTCCGTCGAAGGTGACCCAGAACAGCCGCTCGTCACCGTCATGGCCACGATGCATGCAGTACAGCTTGTCCCCGAAGGCCGCCAGGGCCGGTGAGACGGCCGTGGTGACTCCCGGGATCTCCCGGTCCTCGCTCCAGCGGGTGCCGTCGAAGGTGAGCCAGAGAAGCCTCTGGTCGTCGCCGTTACCGCGGTGGACGCAGTACAGCTTGTCGCGGAACACGGCCAGCGCGGGCCGGACCAGACTGGTGACGCCGGGGATCTCCGTGTCCTCGGTCCAGGCCCCCTTGCCGTCGTACTGGGTCCACAGCAGACGCTGGTCGGAGTCCATGCCGCGGTGCACGGCGATGAGAGTGCCGCGGAAGGCGGCCAGGGCCCCTCCGTCAGAGCTCAACACGCGGGTGAACTTGTGGTCGGGCGACCACTTCTGTCCGTCGTGGACGGCCCAGTACAGGTGCTCGTCACCGGCGTCGTCCTCCATCGGGGTCGGGATGAGCATCCCGGGTGCGATCCAGGGCGAGGTCAGTTTGACCCCGCCACTGCCGGCGACCGCCTTCGTCAGGGCCCACCTCAGTTTGATGGCCCACTCGACCACCTCGAGCACCTCGCCCACGCCCGACTCGCTCAGAGCAGCGGACAGCATCTGGGAGACCGCCTCGGCGTCGTCGATGATCTCGTCGAGGTTCTCCACGCCCTCGTGGTCGAGGAGAATCCGGAACCCCCACCAGTGGGTCTCGGCCCGGATTCCCTCGGTCTTGACCGCGCTGTACGTACCCTCGCTCATACGGACTCCCGACTGCACGATGGGCTGCGGACACACGTCCCGGCCGTCGCCCCGACACCGGCACGCGGGGAGGTCGAAACGCCGCCATCCTGTCCTTTTCCGGCAATTCGCAGAAGGGGATTTTCGGTTGGCTCGGTCGAGGGAAGGGGTTCACGCCACGGCCCCTGGGACACTCCCTAGTCGACCACGGAGTCCAGTTCGACCGACTTGTATCCCTTCACTTCTTCGGGTACCTGAAGCCGCCGGACCCGCGCGGACGCCACCAGTGAATTCAGCAGGCTGGCCAGCGCGTTGGCGAGCGCCTTGGCGGTGTCCTGGTCCTCCTCCTCGGCGAGGTAGGCGGCAAGAGTGGAGATGCGCTTGAGGACCGCCTCGCTGGTGTTGCCGAAGCCGTAGGTGATGATGTTCGGGTGGGCTTTGAACGCGGAATCGCGAAGGGCGTCCAGGTCCCGCAGCCAACTGCCCGTCGGCCTGTCGGTGGGGATCCCGTCCGTGAGGACGAAGAGGACGGGCCGCAGCACCTGTATTCCGTTCTGGGACAGTTGCTGGATGTCCTCAGCGATGCGATCGCGTACGAGCCGGAACATCGGCCCGAAGTTCGTCCGCCCTTCGCAGGTGACGGTGGGCAGGCTCTCGAGCTGCTCGATGTCCGTCATCGAAGTCACCACATGGGGTTGGGTGTTGAACGAGATGACGGACAGGTGAACGAACTCCGAGGTCTGCGGGCTCGTGAAGAGGGTGTCGTAGATGCTGAGCAGCGTGCTGTTGAGGAGCGGCTCGAACGCCTTCATCGAACTCGAGGTGTCCAGCACCAGGTAGGCGGGTAAGCCCTTGCGCTTGAACTGCACGTTTCCTCCCGTTGTGGAGCAGGTTCAGCCGACCGCGGCGCTGAGCAGCAAAATGATGACGATGCAGACGACGACGAGGACGATCACGGCCGTCCGGCCGAGGCAGTGGGGCGGGGTCGGCACGACGTCGGGGACCGGCGGCGTGTTCTGGGGGACCGGTGGCGCGGCGCCGGGTGTGCGGAGCCGCAGGTCCACGGTGCCGGTGATGTTCGGGGCGCTGTGTTCTTCGGGCGGTTCGTACGTCATGACAGTGGCTGTCATCCATCGCTCCAAGGTCTGGAGCAGCTCCTGCGGAGAGGGGCGGTCCGCGGGCCGGGACGCCGAAAGGGACTTTCCGAGCGCGGTGTGGAACGGATTGTGCCCCAGCCGCTCCAGCAGGACGGCATGTGCCGCCGACGGCTCCACGTCACGCTCGCCGGTCAGGCATCGCACGGTGAGTACCGCCAGTTTGTAGCGGTCGCTGTAGACCGTGAGCGGCAGCCTGGTCGTCTCGGGGTAGAGCGGATCCTCCCAGCTCATGCTCTCGATCCACTCACGGGCACCGATGCCACTGGTGTCCATGTCAATGATGAAGACGGCTCCTGTGCCCAGTTCCCAGAAGGCGTTCCCGTACGACCAGTCCGCGTAGACGATGTTGTGCCGGGCGAACAGCCCGCCCACACGGAGGAGTTCCAGCATGGCCCGGGCACGTACGGACATGTCGGACCGGACGCCCCGCTTGGCGCAGTACTCGTCGGAGTGGAGGAGCAGATCGAGCGTCAGCGGAGCGGGGTCCAGTTCCCGGCCGTCGAACGAGCGCAGCCGTGCGTAGAACTGTTCCGGCGCCTTGGCCATGACGACGCCGACCGTGTGAGGGCCGTCGCAAATTCGCGCCACCGGCCAGGAGACGCAGGTGTTCACCAAGGTCTGATCCTGCTCGGACATCATGGTGGGCATGTAGACCAGAGTCCGAAGTGTGGCCGAGGCCGCCTCCGACAGCGGTTTGCGATACAGCTTGGCGAGCCACCCCGGGTGCCCCGCGATCTCGTGGACCTGCGTCGATTCGCCGCCGTCCTCCGCGATGACGGCGGCGGGCGGGACATCGTCGCGCCCGACCACCGGGCTGAAAGGGCTGTCCGACCAGGTCCTTATCCGCGTCATGGCGTTCGCCGCCCGTCGGTGCACCAGACGACCACCGCGGTGCGGTCGTCCTGCATCTGGGCCTGCTCGAAGCCCACATGGAGCAGGAAGTCGGCGATCGGCGGCGGGCGCCGCCACCGCTCGGCGAACCACCTCCCTCCGTCGGGCACCGAGGTGAACGCGTCAGCGACGCCGTCGGTGGTCAGCGCGAGGACGCCGTCGGTCGCCAATTCGGCGAAGCCGTGGGCGAAGCGGCTGGGGTCGTGCGGCAGGAAGGCCGCCACCGTCCCGGCGTCAAGACCTTCCTTCTCGTCCCCGATCAGTCGGTGCCATGCGCCTCGGCGCAGCTGCCATGCGCTCGCGTCGCCGATGGCGGCCAGCCACACCCTGCGGTGCCCCCGGGCGTCGGGGCGGGTCGGAACCACGGCCACGACAGCCACGGACCGCACGTCGTCCGCGTCCCAGTCACGTTGCTTGGCCGCGCGGTACATCTGCCCCGCTACTGCCAGGAAGATCTGCTCGGCATCGAGGTGCTCCAACGCGGCGTCCGCGTCCAGCGCTTCGCGGACCACGGCCACCAAGGCGGCTGCCGCGACATTCGCTCCGACGTCCGAGTGTCGACTGTCGGACATGCCGTCGACCACAGCGGCGAGGAGATGACGGCCCGCCGAGTCCTGGCCCAGACGGAAGGCGTCCTGTCGCGGCACGCCGCGGCCGCGGTGGGCGGGACCGATCACGGATGCCGCCCGGACCTGCAGGCCCTCGAGCGCGGCGCAGTCCGCGGTGATGCCGTGCTGGGAGGGCGCCGAAGGCAGCCGCCAGGGCGCCGTGCCGGCCCGGGAGGGGCTGTGCAGCACCGGGAAGTCCGAGGCGTCGTCCCGTGCCGGGGCGGCCGGTGCAATCGCGAGGCGGCCGGTGACCGGTGCCGGCGGTCCGGGCGGGTGTGGACGCTGCGGCTCGGGGTCGAACCGCAGCATGGCCTGGTTCTGTGCGCCCGTCCTGAGCAGCCACCAGGTCCAGCCCCCCAGACAGAGAGCGGTGGTGGCTGCAGCCACTGTGCCTTTGACGTCTGCCATGGTTGTCCCTCCCCACATCGCGGCGGCGGCGAGGACCACGGCGGTTGCCGCGAACGTCTGCCGCATGCGTGTCACCCCGGGCTGCCGAGGCGTGCGCGAGTTCCTCATCCTTCGGTGCCGTCGAAGTCCGCGTCGCCGTTTGTACGTTGATGGCGTCGGCCGACGGGAGTGGAGCCGACGACATTGGCCGAGCTGTCGGGGGGCTCAGCCGGGGCGGGCCCGGCCTCCGAGTCCTCCGTCCGCCGGCTCCCCGGCTCGTCCGGACGGGCCGGTTCCGCGTTCTGGAACCGGGGTTTCGGCGGGGCGCCGTCGGGCGACGGCAGCACCACCCCCGCGATGAGCTGAGGAGCCGGCCGGCCCGCAGGTGCGGCCAGGGTGGGCGAATCGCCACCGAAGAGCGGCACTGGTTGCTGCATCTCCTGCCACATCGCCTGTGCCTCAGCCGGCTGGATGAGCCGCGCGTCGATGAGGTCCTTGAGCATGCGGCTCTTCTGCTCCACTGCGATGTCGTGGCGCTGCCCCATCTCGAACATGATGTCGTGCAGCTTGCTCTCGTCCTGTGCGATCAACCGCAACAACAGACCGCCATCGCCCTGTGCGGCGGCCAGGATGGCCTGCTCCCGCTCCCGTTGCAGCTGAGCGTCCAGCCGGTGGACCGTCATGTCGGTTCCGTGCTTGGCCTCCGCCAGCTCCTTGTCGAACTGTTGCTGCTTCACCGCACGCAGATGGTCGGAGGCGTGCTGATCGAGATGGATGCGGACGGTCAGCGCGACCACCGTGAGCCCCTCGGGCAAGGTATGAGCGCGGCCGCTGAAATCGGTGCGGACCAAATCCGCGAAGGCGCCGAGCTGTTCGATCCCGTAGCGCGTCGCATGGGGCCAGAGCATGTCGCGCAGGGAGATCCGAACGACGTCGTCACCGTCGGCGACGGTCCTGATGTCGCGGCGCACCACCTCGGCGGCTCCGCTCACCCGCCATCGGGCGTCGAACTTCGCCTGGAAGGAGAACCCGCCTGTGCCGCTGGGCAGGGAATCCGACCAGCACACGAGGTGATCGCTGGTGTCGACCTCGTACCGGTAGCGATACTTCCGAGCCCCGAACGCCGAGGGGCGGCGGGCGAGTTCGGCGACGGTCCCGTCGTCGTAGCTGAACACCAACGTCTCGTTGGCCCTGGCCCAGGCTCCCCTGCTCCCGACCGTCACCGAGAACGGCCCGGTGACGAGCAGGCCCTGCTGCTGGTCATTCACTGTTCTGCGCTCCCTCGGTCCAGGTGGTCCAGGACTTCACGTCCGGTCGCGGGGGCCCCGAGGCCACCGTCGGACCGGATCCAGGCGGAGGCCTGATGGCGGAGGATCAACTCCGTGCGCGGCCGGGTCACGGCGGAGACCAGCAACCGGGCGAGGGCGCCCCGCCCTAGTGGATCGGGTTCGACGAGCCGTGCCCACTCGGCGAGGACGTCCTGCGCGAACTCGTACAGGTCCGGAGAGTTGACCGTTCTCTCCCACAATTGGGCCACCTGCGGCCGCAGGTCCCGGTCACGGTCGACGACGGCGAGCAGGGCCGGCCAGACCCGCTGTCCGCCGCCGGGCAGTCGACCGGGCAGACGGTCGACGAGGTCGGTGGCCGCGTACAGAAAGGCCAGTTCGCCGGCGAGGCGGCGCCGTGGACCGTAGTTGCCCGAAACCGTCCACTGGTCGATCAGATCAAGCGCGTCGCGGCAGTACCGCCCCTCCTCCAGCGCCATGTAGTCGGTCACGCTCTGGCAGACCGCGTCGAGCACTGTGTTCTCCTCGCTGCCCGCGAGGACATGGAGCAGCGCCCAGGCCTGCTCGGCGCCGTCGCGTTCGAAGACGACCCGCCATGCGCGGGCCGCGGTGGCCCGCAGCTCGGGCGCCACGTCGTCGGCGCTCCAGGCGCTGACGAGGTTGTACGCGGCGGCAGCGTGCGCGGGGTCGGAGGCGACCACGCCCAGTGCGGTGGCTGCCGCGTCCCTCAGCTGTGGCTGCGCGTCGGTCGCCCAAGGAAGCAGGATCCGTGTTCTGACGGTCTCGAAGGCATGCTGCGCCAGCAGCCCGGCGGCGACTGCCGCTCGGGTCCCGACCGTCGTCAAGGCATTGGCGGCACAGTCATGGAGCCAGTGCGGGAGCACTTCGCGTATCTCGTCGTACTCGTGCCACACGTGCTCCAGGACCCTGACCGCCATCTTCCGGTCGCGGTAGCGGACGACGAGTCCACGGGCGCCGCCATGCCGTGTCTCCACCTCGGATTCGACGAGGGTCGCCTGGATGTCCGCCAGGCGCCTGGTCCGGGTTTCGCCGAGAGGCGTTCCGCGCCTGCGATCGGGATGCTCTGGGCTCTCCTCGACCTGGAGACGCTCCGCGAGGTCACGTGAGAGCGAGGCCACGGTGACATACGCCTCGCCTCCGAAGGCAGCCACGCCGATGGCCAGGCACTGCCGGGCGAGGTCGTCGAGGTTCGCCAGCCAACGGGCGAACGCCGCACTGCCACGCAACTCGAGCCGAGTACGGACCCGTTGGGCCACCTCGTCCTCGGGGACGGACGAAGCCGTTTCGGCGAGTTGTCTGCCGAGCTCGGCGGCTTCGCTGCTGAACGCCTCGGCGAGGCAGTCCCGCAGCAGCTCCGACACATCGGGCCGGGCCAGGATCATCCGTGCGTTGGCGTCCTGGTCGACCCCTGCTTCCCAACGCATGTGGGCGGCAGCCACCCGGGCCGGCTCGGGCTGGGCCGGTATGCCGATCAGCGTGCGCGCGACCTCGTCGTCGGAGATCTGGTCCGGTGCCGCCACGGTCACGACCAGACGGCAGTCGAGGCCGCTCAGCTCCGAGGTGAGGCGCTGCAGCGTGAAGAACGTCAGGGAATTGGCGGCGTGCCGGGGGAGATCGGGGAGTATGTAGCCGGCTCCCCTCTTCAGGTCCGCAGCGGTGAGCCGGCTCAGGTCGGACTCCGAATCCAGGCAGAACAGCGTGCGATGTCCGGCCTGGAGCAGGAGCGACCTGGCGAGCGCGTACTTGCCGGTTCCGGCCCGGCCGCCCAGGAGAACCACCGTGCGAGACCGGACCTCGCCGACCAGCCGGTCCTGATCATCGGGCGGTACGAACGCTTCCTGCGCCTCGTACAGCTCTCTCTCCGAGAGTGGGTACTGCGCGCGCCGATCCTTGTGACCGGTGGCACCGATGTACTGGTTCACCTTGAAGACCTGCGCGGTGATCCCGAGGCCACGAATCGCGTCCTGTTCCGCGTCCAGGCGCTCACCCGCGGTGCCGGGCTGACCGGTTCGGGCCGACAGCATGTCGTGCAGGCCGTGCTTGCGGGAGGACTCCTGATCGGACTGTGTCCCGGGCGTGGGCGGCGTTGGCTGGGGCTGAGGCGGCGCGGGTTGCGGCTTACCGGGCTCGTTCGGAGCCATCGCCACTCCCTGTCGGCGCACTGCTGAAGTTGACGTCACCGTGAACGGGCCCGCCGACCGCGCCCACGTTGCCGCCCGAAACGTTGTTGTTGTTCAACACGAGCGAGATCTCCGGGCTGCCGTCGCTCTCCGTCGCACGGAGCGGTGTTCCGGGTCGGGGCTCGTCGTCGTCCTTCTCCTCCGAAGGCACCGTGCCGGGCGGTACGTCGATTCCTGGAACCCGGATCCACGCGGTGTCCTGGATCTCCTTGGCGTCGAAGGGCACCTGGCGGAAGGCTTCGTGCTCCACCTGAGCGTGGCCCTGCCGGACCACCCGCCGGTACCAGTCGGCGGAGACGGCCAGGGCGACGACCGAACGCGGATCCCCGGCCAGCGCCTTGCGCAGAGGGACGATGTCGACGAGGCGGCAGGCGCTGTTGAGTTCCTCGCCCTGCCAGCCGCGACCGTCCCAGGCCACGTCCCCCGAGTGCAGCGCCACTCGCAGCCGCATCGCCCCCTCGGCGTTGGAGGTCCTTGCATGTTCCCGCAGCTTGTCGTGGAGCAGTCGGATGAAGCGCCCGGTCAGGTCGACCTTGTCGACCTGACCCGGCAGCAACCAGAAAAAGCCGTCGCCACGGTCCGAAGGCGGTGGCGACAGCGTGCGGTCCACACCGGCTTCGTCGAGCGCCTCCACAAAGAGTTCGTAGAGACGTTCCCGGAGCCAGAGCTGGACGGCGTTGGAGCGGCTGCCGAACTTCTCGATGTCCACTACGACGATGGCGTAGTGCTGTGCTTTGGCCCGCATGTTGGTGTGTCCTCCCCCGTTGGGGCGTCCGGGCCACTGCCCTCACCGAGCGCAGTCGTACGGACGCCTGCTCCCCGAGGGAAGCGGGAACCGCGCGCATGCACTGCGTCAAATGACGCACTCGGTCGGAGAAGTTGCCTGCCGCGGCCGCTCTCGGAGTGCCTGGCGCTCACGCCTCGGCCCAGGTGCGCAGACCGGCGAGATCGAGGACGACCGTATGCCCCCGGCCGGTGCTCACCAGTCCTGCGTGCTGCATCGCCCGCAGACAGCGCACCACCGACTCCCTCGACGCTCCCGCCGCCGCAGCGAGCTCGTGCTGGTTGACCTGGACGGTGATGGCTCCCGGGCGAGCGGCGGTGTTCGACCCGTACTGCATGGCGAGCTTCACCAGAAGCCGGGCGAGGCGGGCGCGGGACGTGTGGGCGCCGTGCTCCGCCCGCAGCGTGTCGGAGTCCCGGAGCCGCGCCACCACACTCCGCAGTACGGAGAAGCTCAGCGCGGCGTTCCGCTCGAGCAGCCGCTGGAAGGGCTCGGCCGCGACGATCACGCCTTGGACGCGACGCATCGCCGTCACCGTGGCGGAGCGCGGCCGCCCGTCGATGCAGGAGAGCTCGCCGACGAGTTCCCCCGGCCCGCGCATGGCCAGCAGGCTCGTGTAGCCGTTGGCCGAATCGATGGTGGCCTTCACCAGGCCGCTGATGATCAGAACGACGAAGTCGGGGCGGTCGCCCTCCCGGATGAGGAGTTCGCCTCGGTTCCACCGGCGGTCCCTGCCCACGCCGCGGAGCAGCAGCAGTTCTTCCGGGGAGAAGGGTTCCACCGAGCTGCGGTGTCCAGGTGCGGAAAATCGCTCGTCGAGCATGACTCCGCCACCCCCTCGGACGCCGACCGACCGCACTGTGCGCCAGATGACGCAGTGCCGTCGCCGGGCGCCGGATATGAATTCCGTGACAGCGCCGGCGCGTTCAGGGAGAACACCATGACCTCGACCACGGATCCTCCGCAGACGCCCCAAGCGCTCGACGGGGCTGTCGAGAACGCGTGGCGGATCCACGGAGCACTGGTGGACTGGACCGGCAAGGTGGACTCAAAAGCCGCGTTCGCCCTCAGCATCGAGTCGGTGGCCCTTGCTGGTGCGGTCGCGCTGGCGAAGGGCAGAGAGGTCCTGAACATCTCGGAGCCCCTCCCCTCGTGGCCGCTGTGGCTCGGCGGAGTGCTGCTGGCGGTCGCGGCTCTGTTGTCCATGGGGGTCGTCCTGCCTCGCATGAAGGCATTGCGCGCGAACCAGGACTGGCCGTCCAACTTCATCTACTTCGGTCATCTGCGGCACTGGAGTCCGGAGCGGCTCGCCGAGGCGCTTCGGACCACTGACCCACTGCCGGCACTCAGTCGCCAGCTGGTGGTCATGTCCCAAGTGGCGTGGCGCAAGCACCGTTTGGTGCAGCTTTCCTTCGGGGCTGCCGCAGCAGGTATCACGATACTCGCGGCGGCACTCGTGGGGCGCTGAGTCGGCACGGGCGATCCTTGGCGGTCTCGGTGCACGGACGGCGAGGGACAAGTCAGTCGAGGCGGCGGGAGCTGCCGAGTCCGGCAGGTTCTTCATCGCGGACAGCCTCAGCGTCGTGCCGGTGAGGCTGCGGTGAGTCGGTCCACCACTCGGCCGAACATCCGCACCGACACCGCCGCGAGCACCCCGTCGAACAGCGCGGGCAGCCGCCGGACCCTGAGGTCCTCGCGCCACAGGACCCTGGCTCCGGTGGTGTCCGGACGCACCTCGATCTCCGCCCAGCCCGTCACGAACGTGCCCCGCTTCTCCAGGCGGCAACGGCCCGGGGCGGTGGTGGTCGGTGGGGTCCATTCCACGACCTCCATCACGTCGTCGAAGCCGAGCGGGCCGAGCGCGCTGCGGGCCACGAAGACCGTGCCGACGTGGGTGGGCGGGGGAGTCAGGACGTCGACGCGGGTGAGCGGGACGACGTCGCCGTGCCGTTCCCACGTGGTCAGTCGGCGCCATGCCTCGGCCGCCGGCAGGGACGTCGGCCTGGTGAACTGGAAGAGGGCCACGCCCGTGAGCGTGCCAGGCGACGGCCGGATGCGCTCTTCCGCCCCGCCGGTGGCCACGTCACGATGGGGCGACACCGCAGCCGCGCCGCTGCCCGGAGGCCCCGTGGATCCTCAACTGCACCACAGACTCGACGCGTTGACCCGTGACCCCTATCCGCTCTACGACCGCGCCCGTCGGGCGCGGGGGCTCACCTTCGTCCCCGAGTTCGACGCCTGGCTGGTGGCACGCGACGCCGATGTGCGCGAGGTGCTCCGACGGCCCGACGACTTCTCGTCGGCCAATGTGCTGCGCGGCGACGTGCGTCCCTCGCCCGCCGCGCTCACCGTCTTGGCGGAGGGCCTCGGCGGCCGCCAGGTCGTCGTCGGCGCGGACGGCGCAGCGCACCGACGGCTGCGCGCCCCGCTGGTCCGCGGTCTGTCGGCGGCGCGCGTGGCGAACGTACTGCCGTACGCGAGGGAGCGGGCCGATGCGCTCGTCGACGGCTTCCTGCCGGACGGGCGCGTGGAGTTGATGGCGGCGTACGCGCGACTGCTGCCCGGCGACGTCATCGGCAGGCTCGTCGGGATCGACCCCGAGGACGTGCCGACCGCCGTGCGCGCGGGGCACCGTACCGAACAGCTGGTGTTCCGGCCGATGGCCGAGGAGGAGCAGGTGGCCGCGGCGCGCGACGTCGTGGCCGGGCAGAAGGTGCTCGATGCCTTGGCGCGGGCGCGCAGGGCCGATCCGCGCGAGGATCTGTGCACGGAGGTGGTCACCTCGCTCGCGCCCGGCCCCGCGGACGAGCCGCTCACTCTGGACGAGCGCCACGAGGCCGTCGCGCAGCTGTCGAACTTCCTGCTCGCCGGGCATCTGACGACCACCGCCCTGATCGGCACCACGCTCTTCCACCTGTTGCGCAATCCGCGTCAGTGGAAGCTGCTGTGCGAACAGCCCGAGCGGATCCCCGCCGCGATCGAGGAGGCCGCCCGGCACGACACCGCCCTGCAGGCCTTCCGTCGCGTCACCACCCGTCCCGTCACCCTCGCGGGCACCGAACTCCCGGAAGGAGCCGCCCTGTTGGTGGCCTTCGGGTCGGCGGGCCGCGACGGGGCACGGCATGCGCGGCCCGACGTCTTCGACATCACGCGCCGCCAGGAGGCCCGCCATCTGGCGTTCGGCCTCGGCCCGCACGGCTGCCCCGGCGCCCAGCTCGCGCGCGAGCAACTGCGGCTCACCCTGGAGCTGTTCACGCGGCGGCTGCCGGGGCTGCGGATCGACGAGGGCCGGCCGCCGGTCACGATGCGGCCGACCATGATCCACCGCTCGCCGGAGGAGCTCCACCTGGCGTGGTGACGGGGTCTGGCGGAGCGGGGCCGGGCTAGCGGTAGACCTTGCCCGGCTCGGCCTTGCCCGGCGCGAGCAGCTGGGGCACGGTCACGAAGACGTATCCCCGCTTCTTCAGCTCGTCGATGACGCCGGGCACGGCGGGGACGGTGCCCTTGTAGATGTCGTGCAGCAGGATGATGCCGTCCCGCTTGGTCTGGTCGATGACGCGCTTCTGGATCAGCTTGGAGTCATTGGTCGTGTAGTCCTTGGCCGTGACGGTCCACAGGACCTCCGCGAGACCGAGCTCCTTGGAGAGCTTGTTCACGTCGTCGTTCGTGCGGCCCTGCGGCGGGCGCATCAGCGTCGGCTTCTTGCCGATGAGCTTCTCGATCGCCTCGTTGGGGCGCTCCAGCTCCTTGCGCGCCTCCTTGGCGTCGATCTTCGTCAGGATCTTGTGCGACCAGGTGTGGCTGGCGACCTCGTGCCCCTCGGCATCCATCTGCTTCACGAGCTCGGGGTACTTCTCTATGTGGTTCTTGCCGAGCGTGAAGAAGGTGGCAGGGACCTTCTTCTCCTTGAGGATCTTCAGCAGCCTGGGCGTGTTCTCGCTGGGTCCCGCGTCGAAGGTCAGGGCCACGCACTTGGCCTTGCGGCAGTCGACGGTGCCGAACTTCGCCTGGTCCGAGCCCTTCGCCTCCGCGGCGTCCTTGCGGACGGTGGCGGGCGAGGTGGTGTCGAGCTTGGTGCACCCGGTCAGCGCGAGGGTGAGGGCCGCCCCCGCCGCGAGGACGGAGGCGGTGCGACGCAACCTCTTGGGCGAGCGCGTCGTCTTGTTCGGGGCAGGCATGTTCACGGCAGGCATGCGAGCACTATACATATGGCGTATACAGCTCGTGCATAGTGGCCCGGCGCCGGACGCGGGCCCAGGTCAGGAGGCGTCCGCGACCCAGCTGCCGTGCAGCCCCATCGGCACCCGCCCCGGCAGATGGATCCGGGCGACCGGCTCCCCGGTGAAGTCCTGCGCGGAGAGGATCACGAGGTCCGTCGCGCCGCGCTCGGGGTCGGCGACGTACGCCATGGCGTAGCCGTCGTCCTCGGCCGCCGAGTCCTGCGCGGGGACGTACACGGCCTCCCCTGTGGTGGCGTGCCTCGGCAGCCGGTGCACCTGCGCCGTGCCGTTCGCCAGGTCCTGCTTGATCAGGGCGTTGTCGTACTCCCGGCCGCCCGGCCTGCCGTCGACCGAGTCGTACCCCTCGTACAGCGGGGCCGTGGAGGCCAGATAGCCGAACCGGTGCCTGCGCGAGACCAGCGACTCGTTGATCCGCGGGAACTCCTGCGGCCGGTCGTCGATGCGCCGCGGGTGGACACGGCCCGCCGCCAGGTCGATCGTCCAGCGGTCCAGGGACGGCGTGCCGCTGGCCGCGGGGCCGCCCGAGCCGCGGCCGCCCACCAGGAACGGGGCCGGGAAGGTGGTGAGGTCGACGACCACGCGGTCGCCGTCGTCGTAGGCGTTGAGGGTGTGCGAGTAGTAGACGTTCTCCGTCTCGAACCACCGCACCGGACCGCCGTCCCTCGACATCACACCGACCCGCGCCGGATGGGCCTCGTTCCAGGCGTACGGCACCGCCTCGCCGGACTCGGCGGCCCGGCGGTCGAAGGTGACGGGGATGTCGAGGATCACCACGAACCGCTCGGTCAGCGCGAAGTCGTGCAGCATCGGGCTGTCCGCCACCGGGATGCGTGTCGTCCGCGTGACCCTGCCCGACTCGGTGAGCACGAGGTGGCGCACGTGGTCCCACGTCGGGTGGTAGGTGATGGCGTGCAGTTCGTCGGCCGCCGCGTCGAACTTGGTGTGCGACATGAACGAGCCGTCCAGCGTCCCCTCGAAGTCGCACGGGCCGATGGTGTTCAGCTCGCCGTCGAGCTCGTAAGGCTTCGGCCCGGCCTCCTGCAGCGCGAGGACGCGCCCCTTGTAGCCGATGACGTGCGTGTTCGGCGCGAAGTCGTTCTCGGGCACGGCCCAGGGGTACGGCTCGCCCAACTTGCGCGCCACGGAGGCCGAACGGACTCAGCGGTTGCGGTACCACTCGGCCCTGCCGTCGCGCAGCCGCACCCCGTGCACCATGCCCTCGCCGAGCATCCAGTGGTGCGCCTTGGGATCCTCGACGCCGAGGGCGTTCGGGCCGACGCGCAGATAACGGCCGTTCAGCTCCTTCGGGACGCGGCCCGTGACCGGCAGGTCGAACTCGGTCACCTCTTCCCGGACGGGCGCGTAGGCACCCTCCAGGAAGGGGCGACCGGGCTTCGTGCGCTGTGCCGTGTTCTGTGTCTGCTGCGTCTGTTCCGTCATGACCACCACTCTGGTCCGGCGGAACGATCATGTCGCTGGGCCTGGGGCCCGTCCTGGGGTGGTGCTGGGTACCCCGGGGTCAGGCGACCGGGATCACCCTGATCGACGGGTGGATCGCCGTGTTCAGGTACTGCCGCTCCTTCTTCCCCTCCTGCTCCAGCTCCAGGACGAGGCGGTAGCGGTACAGGCCGGGCTTCGCGGTGCTCATCACCGTGCCCGCCCAGTAGTAGTAGACGGGCGTGAACCTGTCCCGCATGCGGTCCGGCATCCCGTAGATCTTCAGCTCGTTGAAGATCCTCCGCTCCGCCACGTCCTCCTCGTCACCCACCTCCGTGTCGAGGAAGACAATGTTGTTGATCTTCGGCATGGGCGGCCAGGTGCCGTCCAGGCGCTTCTCCATGTCGATGGGGCGCACGATCCAGTTGATGACCTGCCCCTGCTTGCAGACGGTCTCCAGCGACGACGTGCCCTGGCCCTTGCCGCCGATGCTGTTGTCCATCATGTACATCGAGTCGCTCAGCGAACCCGTCTCCGTCGCCCGCTCCATGTTGACGAGAGTGACGATGTTGAGCTGGACCGAGTTCAGCTGACCGGGATTCTGCTTCTCCCGCGCGCCGCTGTGCGTGCTGGTGCTCACCGTGCCTCCTTCACGTACGCCGTCAGGTGCCCGGTCACTGGCCGACGATGGCCGACGACAGGGTGGTGGTGATCGGTTCGTCCCTCGTGCCCAGCTTGAACTTGATCTGGTACGTGATCGGGCCCGCGTCGGCCTTCTTCACCGTGCCGGTCCAGTACGCGACGTCGGTGCCGGGGTACACCTTCCGCTCCGGCTCACAGATCTCGTGGTCGATGATGATGTCGTCGATCGCGACGTACGCCTCACACTCCAACGCCAGGCAGTTCCACAGGAGTTGGTCGCCACGCTTGGCGCTGGTCCGCAGCTCCTCGGTGCCGAACCCGGCGGAGCCCCCGGACTTGTTCGTGTCGTACATGTACAGGTGGCCGTTCATGTTGCCGGCCGCAAGGGCGCCCACGGCGTCCACGACCGCGGTGATGGAGATCGGCCGCTTCGCTGCGGCTTCCCGCCTCGGCTTGGTGGTCATCTGTGCCTCCTCGTCCGGTGGGGTCAGGCGCCGCGGGCGGGCGGCGGGGTCGTGGGGATGGGCAGCGGGCCGATGCCCGCCTTGGTGAAGGCGTTGCGCCGCGGCTCGTTGGTGATCCGCAGGGACGAGGAACAGGTCAGGTTGACCGGCTCCCACCGGAGTTCGCCGTTCGTCTGCGAGAGCTTGTGCAGCTGCACGCGCATCGTGTACGAGTACGTCCCCGGGCGGGACGTGTCGACCGACGCCGACCAGTACCAGCCGTCGGTCACCATGTCCGGCGAGCCGTACTCCGCCGGATACATGATCTTCGCGTCGACCGCCTCGCCGTAGATGTCGGTGATCACGGGGGCCGGATAGCTGACCGCGGCCGTGGCGTCCTCGGCGACGACCTGGCCCGTGACGTCCACGATCTTCTGTCCTGACATCCGGCCCCGGGTGCGCCGCGTGGTCTTGATCCGGGTGCCCACGTTCTTGCGGATGCGGCCGAGCTCCGCCGCCGCGTCGGCGCTCGGCACCGTGGACTTGGCCGCGAGGTCCTGCAGTTCGGCGAGGGCCTGCTCGTCGCTCTGCCGGGCCCGCTCGACCTCGTAGCCGCGGGGCACGGTCGGCGGGATGGAACCGAGGCTGTACGGCAGCCAGTTGAGCACTTGCTCGCTGGCCTGCGACCCGTCACGCCAGTACGAGCCGTGGATCGCGGTCACCAGCTCGCCGGTGCCCTGGTTCGTGGAACCGTGCAGCTTCATGTTGTCGAACAGGTAGGTGTTGCCGTCGAGCGTGTTGGACTCCAGCGCTTGGCCGACGTCCACGAGCACGATGATCGCCAACTGTTGGGGCATGATTCCGCCTTCGTCGTCGTTCCCGGCTTTCCGGTCGTGGTGCCGACCGCTACTGGCACATCAGTGCGGGGGAGTCGATGTGCAGGATGCTGTTGGAGCCGTCGTACATCTGGACCTCGAGCCGGTACTGATAGGGCACGCCTCGCGCCATCCAGTGCGGCACCACGCCCGTCCACACGTCCAGGTCGAGCTTGGCGCTGTCGGTGTCCTGCTCCTGGCCACGGGCTCCCTGCGCGTGCGCGCCCTGAGCGGCTGCTCCCTGGCCCTGGAACGGGGACGCTCCCTGGCCCTGGAACGGGGACGCTCCCTGGCCCTGCCCTTGGGTGGGAACCGCCTGGCCCTGAATGGCCGCGCCTTGGGTCTGGCCGGGTGCCGCCTGGCTCTGGCTCTGGCCCTGGCCGGACGCGCCGGGGAAGTGCGCGCCCGAACCTGCCGCACCGTTCTGCCTGTTCGCCGGCAGGAACTCGATCTTCTTGATCTCGACCGGGGTCTGCAGGTCCACGGCGAGTGCGGTCCACGAGACGACCTGGCCGGGCTTGACGACGGTGATGAGGTTCGGCGTCCCCTGGTGGGCGCTGTCGAAGGCCCCGTCGTCCACCATGCAGAGATTGCCCTCGAGCAGCGACTTGATCGACAGAGCCCCGATGACGTCCACGACGGCGATGATGTTGACTTGCGATTTCGATCCACTCACGGTCTTCCACTCCTGTCTGCGCACCTGGTGGTTGCGCGCGGTGCCCCGCGCCTAGCCGCGGTCCCGCACCAGCGGGACCTTGCCGACGGCGGTCCGCTCGATCTCGGCGGACAGCCTGGGCACGAACTTGAGCCGGAGGGTGTAGCCGGTCTTCTCGATCGACGCGGCGTTCGCCTCTCCGTGGTTGAACAGCGACAGGGCCCGCGGCAGGGCGTTCACGAACACCTGCTGCAGGCCGTAGGGGCCGAGCACCGTGTCCGCCCGGTAGGAGAGGCCGAGCACGTCGTCCACCGCCGCGTACAGCGTGATCGTCCTTCCCTCGCGGTGGTTGACGAACTGGACCTCGTGCGCCACCGCGTCCAGGTCCACGACCTCGGCGGCCTTCAGCTCGTCGCGCAGCGAGGCATAGGCGCGGGCGGCCGAGTACTGGCTGTCGTTGAGGTGCAGCACGTCACCGGTGCGGCCCGCGAACTCGAACTGGCGGGTCTTCAGGCCGGGGCCGTCCGTGCGAGGCCGGTGGATCATCCGGTCGCCCAGCTTCAGGCGCAGCAGCGGGGTCTCGTGCGCGTGCAGGCGCGTGACGACGAGTTCGCCCTCCTCGCCCTCGGGGACCTGGCGCCCCTCCTCGTCGACGATCTCGATGAAGTGCAGACCGGGCACCGCCGACAGATGGGGCGACGCGGCGTCCAGCTGCAGGCCGATGGTCTCCGCCTGGGTGGCGGCGAAGTAGCTGAGGATCGACAGGTTCGGGTACAGCGCCTGGAGCTCCACCCGCTTGCGCTGCGGCAGGACGCCGCTGCCGTAGAGGGCGACGCGGAAGCTCTCCCGGTACTCCGGGCGCATGCCGGCGCCGAGTTCGGCGAGGATCGCGATGCCCGCGGAGATGCCCATCAGGGCCTTGGGGCCCCGGTAGGAGAACATGTGCTCAAGGACGGGGGCGGTGACGGGCCCCGCGCCGACGTAGTTGACGCCCGGCACGTTCTGCAGCACGCCGCCGACCATGGTGCCGCTGGACCACATCTGGTAGTCGGCCAGCGTGGTGAACAGCCACTTGGGGTCGGTGCCCGCGAGGTGCGCGGCGAGCTGGTAGGCCCCCATGAAGCGGCCCGCGATCTCGTAGGTGTCCTTCAACTCCCGCAAGGAGTAGACGACTTCGAGCGGGCGTCCGCCGCTGGTGCCGCCGCTCGCCACGATCTCGAACTCGCCGCGGGTCAGCGGCACGACCATGCCGGGCCGGGTGTCCATGAAGAAGTCGCGCTGGACGTCCTTGTCGGACAGCGGGACGCGCTGCCATTCTTCGTACGTCTGGGGAGCCTTGGTGACGCCGGCCCCGCGCAGCCGCTCGCGCCACAGCGGATTGAGCATCACGGTGTTCACCATCTGCTGCAGTCGGCGCAGGACGAGGGCGTCCTGGACCTCGTGCGAGATCTCGCTGTACAGGGTCTGGCAGACCCGCTCGCACTCGCGCATCTTGCTCGCGAAGGAGGGGAGTACGGCGACGGCCTCGACGGACTCGGGATGCAGCTCCCAGTCCGGGATGAGCCAGTTGGCCAGCTCGACGGCGCTGTTCGGCGCCGGTGCGGGCGGTGGAACATACGGTGCCTGTGGAGCGTGAGATGTACTCAACATCCGTCCCCTCTACGCAATTTCTGTTCCCTGTTCGCTTGCTGTTCCCTGTTCGTTCTCGAGCAGGTCCTGCCCGGTCCTCCTGATTTCGGCGAGCAGCATCCTGAAGTGCTCGCCGGTGATCTGGTGGTTCATCATGACCACGCGCAGAGCGGCGACTCCGTCGACGTTCACCTTCGAGATGAAGAAATTTCCCTCGAATTTCACGCGATTCCTGATGGCTATCTGAAGGCGATGGATTCCCTTCTTGTCGAACTTCCTGCCGGACTCCTCGCCGTACTTCTTCTCCAGGTCGGCGGGGCGGTAGCGGAAGCACAGGATGTTGGCTTCCGGGCGGTGCAGGGTCTCGAAGTCGGGATCGGCCCTCAGGACGTCATGGGCGTCCCGCGTCAACTGGCAGAGATATTCGATCTTCTCCGCGAACAGGGCCCTGCCGTAAATGGCCCACAGCGCCCAGAGGGTCATGATCATCGGGCGCTTCGTGCATTCGAAGTTCTTCCCCCCGCTGTCAAAGGCGGTGTAGATGTCCTGTTCCTCGTCGAAGACGTAGCTGGCCTTCTGCCGGAACGCCGAGAGCGCTGTTTCCTTGTTCCGGTAGAAGAGCATCGTGCAGGGCGCGGGCACGAACATCATCTTGTGGGCGTCCCAGGTCAGGGAATCCGCCCGCTCGATGCCGCGCAGCTTCTCGCGGAGTGCGTCCGAGACGAGCAGGCTCGCGCCGTGCGCGCCGTCGATGTGCAGCCAGATGTCCTTCTCCCGTGCCACTTCGGCGAGTTCGTCGATGGGGTCGAACGCGCCGACCGACGTACTGCCCGCCGATGCGACCATGCAGAACACCCTGAGGTTCTGCCGCTCCGCCGCCTCCAGCGTGGCGCGCACCTCGCTCGCGGAGATCTGCTGCTGCCGGTTGAGCGGCAGGCGTACGAGCTGCGCGTCGCCGATGCCGAGCACGCCTGCCGCCCGCGCGACGCTGTAGTGGACGTCCGCTCCCACGGCGATGGCGGGCCGGGGCTGGCCGCGCACTGCCGAGCCGCCCTGTGACCAGTACCCGGGCAGCTTCTCGTTCCTGGCCGCGAGCAGCGCGGTCAGATTGGCCAGGGAGCCGCCCGACGTGGTCAGCATGGTGAAGCGCTCCGGGTCCCAGCCGATGAAACGGTTCAGCTCGTCGGCCATGATCCGCTCCACGACGTTGGGCAACTGGCCCGCCTCGTAGAACGAGGCCGGCTGGTTGACCATGGAGCTCACGAAGTCGATGACGCCGGCGACCGGTACGACGCCCGAGAACTGCCGCCCCATGTAGCCGGGGGAGTGCACCTGGATGCCCGTCCTGATGTACAGGTCGATGATCCCCGCGAGCCGCTCCTCGTCGAAGGCGGCGATGCTCTCGCGCTCGGACGTCATGAGGCCCCTCGCGGCCTGCGACAACGTCGCGGGATCGATCAGTTCGAGCCCCCTGATCGACAGGTCGGAGAGATGTTTTTCCAACTTCGCGAGAGCGGTTTCTGAATTCTCCCGGAAGTGTTGTGGATCAAATGCCTCGAGAAGTAAGCCACTTTGATCTGTTCCGGGATCACTCGATCGAGATTCCGTCACTAGGGTCCCCCCTCGGATAGCCCCCGTGTCATCCGGCATGGCTGAGTCGGCGCAGACTTCCTGCGCAGGGTCGGTTTTCTTCCACGCCAAAGAGAGACCTGCCGCCCGGCTGGTCGAACCGGGCGGCAATGCCCGTTCCTGCGGCACGCGTTCGGCGTAGGCCGCGCGGAATCCCCCTCGAAGACCTCTACGTAGCCGTCATCCCCCCGGCATGGTCAGTGCCTGCCCCCCTCTACAGCGACAACCGTAGGCGGTGGGGATTAAACGAGAAATCGAAAGTCCGGGGTCTGTCCGAAAAGGAGTGCGGACCATCTGATGGTTCGTCACTCAACATATGTCACACGCGCAACCAGAGATTCGTGGGGCTCTGAACTCACTCCACGGTTTTCGGACACTGTGCCTCCGGCATGTGCTCGGCAGAAAGGCGGACGGCGCAGGACCGTGGGTGCACCCGGCATGGCGCAACGCGTTTCCTGCCATTCTTCGCCCTCGCTTCCGGATCACCGTCCCGAGGTCCGAACGGCAGCGGACAACGGGCGGGTAATTCCCCCTCCGTCACGGCGATCCGGCCATGGCGGACCGCCGGTAACGGAGGGGGCGTGGGCGGACGGGTCGAACGGACTAGTCCGACGGGATCAGGAACAGATGGATCGACTGGTCCTTGGCGCGGTACCGGTCGTTCGCCGTGCCCTTCTTCGCCCGGTCCGAGACCACCACGACGTGGTCGGACGAGACCCAGGACACGCCCTCGGCGGTCCCGTAGACGGTGCGGCCCTTGCCGTCCGTCGGGAGGCGGTAGAGCGTACCCTCGTCCACCTCCCACTTCTTGGCGGAGATGCGGCCCACCCAGAGCGCCGACGACGCCTGGGACAGGACGGCGATCCTGCCGTCGCGCACCGAGAGGCTGCTGTAGTCCTCGAAGGGCAGCGAGCGGGGCAGCCGGATCGTGTCCACGTGGTCCCACTGGTCGGTGCCGCGCCGGAAGACCTGGACGCGGCCCCCGCCGGGCCGCCGCCCCTCCTTGCCGCCGCTGCAGCGGTTGCCCTCGCACAGGGCGAGCAGGTGACCCGTGCCGTTCCGGTCCACCCAGTCGAGCCCTTCCATGCCCTTGTTGGCGTCGGTGAGCGGGAAGTCGAGCGGGGCGGAGCCGCGGGGGCGCAGACGGCCGTCGTACTCCTGGACGTGGGCGCGGAACCCCTTCGACTTGGCGGGGACGGCCTCGCTCAGCGTGTAGTGACGGTCCTGGAGGGGGTCGTGGGCGAGATCCTCGTACCCCTCGACCTCGACGGCCTTCGCCGCCTTCGCGGTCGACTTCCTCGCGGTCGTCTTCTTTGCGGCCGCCTTCTTCGAACGGGCCTTTCCCTTGGCGCTGTTGGAGTCGAGAACGCCGTTCTCCGGAGCCTTGGGAGACAGCTCGCTGCTGATCCTGATGAACGACGTCAGGTTGTCGCAGACGACGAGGAAGACGCCGTCGTGGTAGATCACGCCGCTCGCCTCCAGGCGGTTGCCCGCGCCGTCGCCGATGAGGTCCTGGATCTTGGCCTCCTTGACGAGACGCAGCTCGCGGCTCTTCTCCTTGCCCTTGCTCTTGCCCTTGTCCGTGCCCTTGCCCGTGTTCTTGTTCGCGGTCATGACGGAAGGACCTCCATCGCGCCGGGGAAAACGGCGCCGGCGGCGCCGTTGGGATAGGTCTTGCGCAGCTCGGTGAGCTGCCTGCGGGCGCTGTCGTAGCGCATCCGCGTGTAGTGGTAGACGCCGTACGTGAACTGCGCCCCGCGGCTGAGCTCCCACTGGCGGTACGCCGCCCGGTACACCTCGTCGTTGGTGAACTGCCGCCCCGTGGACGGCTGTCCGTACGGGGTGGCCGACTCGGCGTACGCGGCCGGGGCGATGCGCTGCCACAGTCCGTCGGTCCGTCCGGAGCCCTCGGCGCCCATCAGCGCGGCGACCTGTTCGGGGCCGAACTCCGTGTCGAGCAGGTACTCCAGGTGGTCCAGGTAGTACTGGCAGAAGTCGTGGTGCCGCAGCAGGTTGGTGAGCAGCGGCAGGCGTGAGACCTCGTGCGGGGCGTGCGTGGTCCGGCAGTAGCCGCGGGTCATCGCGGGCCAGTCGAGCAGGTCCGTGTACTGCCACTGGGTGGCGAAGAAGTCGATGCCCGAGCTGTTGTCGTAGTCCCAGGGGATGAACGTGAAGTACGGGCGCGCCATGAAGCCCCGTGCGTCGCCGAGCCGCCCCGAGTTGTAGAGGTAGTAGTTCGACGGCGTGGCGAAGTAGTTGTCCCAGCTGCCGAGCAGCACGTTGGCGCCCGCCCAGCGCAGGAAGGCCCGGACGTTCAGGATGTCCTCGACGCAGGCGCGGTAGGCGTCGGTGCTGAACTTGCTCTCGCCGCCGGGGAGTTCGGTGCCCGAGACCGTCCGTATGAGGGTGGCGAGGTCGTCGTACGTGCTGGCGTCCGGGTCGTCCTCGTTGGTCTTCAGCCGGTACGTCCGGTCGTCGTCGCGGCTGCCGACGGTGAAGTACATGCGCCCGTCGTCCGTGCCGTCCGCGGCGGCGCGGCGCTCCAGGGTCGCGCAGCCGACGTCCCCGCAGTACGCCTTGTAGAGGTTGCCCTCCGAGTTCTTGCCGAAGTGGTCCTTGAGGAACTTCTTGTCGACCTGCTCGATGACCGAGAAGAGACCCATGTAGCGGTCGTTGAGGGAGAACGTCGCGTACGTGTGCCGGGCTGCGGGGACACCCGCGCGCTCCAGGAGCCGCCAGGCGACGGCCTCCCGCATCTGCGAGGGGTCGTTGTACATCGCCTTGAGGTTGACCCGCTCCATGCCGTGCAGCCGGTCCTGGCTCTCGCCGACCTCGAAGTCGGCCTTCCAGGACCGCTTGGGCGCGTGCGCCGTCATGTTGCCGCTGTTGACGAGGGAGAACGAGGGTGTGGAGAGCAGCAGAGCGTCGGGTGTATCGCTGCGGGCGATCGTCAGCCGCGCCCCGGCGGGCGCCTCCATCACCTCGTCGGCCGTGTACACGCCGGGCGGCCAGCCGGTGACCTTGACCTGATACAGGTCGTGGGCGAAGAACTCCGTCTTGTCCTGCGCCGCCGCGAGGTACTCCTCGACGACGCGGCCCGTCGCGGTGAGTGCGCCCGCGGCGTCCCGCAGCACCAGTCGGCCGTACGCCGTGGTGTCCACTTGGCCCTGCTCGACGAGCAGCAGGTCGTACAGCGCGCTGAACTCGGCCTTCGTGCGCAGTGCGGCGTCGGTGGGACCTGCCGTCGCGTTGGCCTGCTCGGCGAGTCGGCGGCCGGTACCCGAAGGCAGGTCGGCCGCCACGAGGGTCCGGTTCTTGAGCGCGTCCTGGAATATCGTTTTGTCGATGATCCTGTCCGTAGTCGTCTCCACGGTGCCTCCCAGTGGATTCCCGGCCGGGTTCAGCGGGTTCCGGGTGGAGCCCGGCAGGGCCGGCGGATCCTGGCGGTGAACTCCCTTCTCTACGCCGGGTGTCGCATGACCGCCAGCGGGTGAACCGGCCGTGGATGCGGCAGGGCTTTCAGGAGGCGTTCACGGAGCGTTCGAGGGAGTCGGTCAGCCATACGTAGGACGTGCCGAGGGTGACGGGATCGTCGCCGGCCTCGGCCGCGAGGCGCCAGTAGCGGCGCATGCGCGGGTCGCGGTCGGGGGCGACGTAGGAGAGCAGCCGGTTCCTGAACCGCGGGGTGTCGCTCGCGCGGCGGACCGAGGCGTGGGCCGCGACGAACCGGTCGAGCGCGGCGCCCGCGCGGGGCGGTTCGCCCGCCCGGACCAGCGGCACGGCCAGCGCGCAGGCCTCGCCGATGGCGTCCATCAACTCGTCCTCGTCGGCGATGAGTTCGGCACTGGCCCGCGCCCTCTGCAGCAGCCCCCGGGTCAGACTGCGGTCCCCGGCCAGGGCGAACAGCTCGGCGAAGGCGACCACTTGGGGCGGGGTCGGGTCGGCGGGCGGCTCGGGCACGGCCAGGGTGACGAACGCGCTGAGCATCGCGTCGGACACCGGCGCGACCATCGTGCGCCTCCAGAAGTCGATCAGCGCGGCGCGGGCGGCCTCCCCGCCCCGGACGGCCGCAAGCAGCTCCAGGCGGGCGGCACGCTCCGCGGGACCCGCCTCCTCGACGGCGCGCAGCGAGGCCCGACGCCAGGCCAGATCGGCGAGTTGTACGTCGAGCGCGGCCCGCTCGGCGGCGACGACCTCGGCCACGGAGTGCTCACCGGCGAGCACGCGCCTGACGGAGACCAGCCCGAGGCCGAGCCCGCGCAGCCGCTTGACGAGACCGAGCCGCTCGACGGCCGCCCGGTCGAAGCGGCGGTGGCCGCCGGTGCTGCGCACCGATTCGAGGATGCCTTCGTCGCAGTAGAAGCGGATGGTCCGCACCGGGACACCGGTCAGCCGCGCCAGGTCGCCGATCCCGAACGTGGCGTCGGCCACAGGCACTTGAACCTCCACTGGACTGGAGTTCCTACGGTACCGGCGTCACCCGATGAGAGGAGCTTTCGTGATGACGGCGACGTCGACGCTGGACACGGCACGCCTGGTGGAGGGCCTGCGCGAACAGACGGCGGGGTTAGCCCGCGCGGTCGCGGCGGGAAATCCCGAGGCCAGGGTCCCCACCTGCCCGGAGTGGCCCCTGCGCACCCTGGTCGGCCACGTGGGCCAGGAGCACCGCTGGGCGGCCGAACTCATCCGCAAGGGCGAGCAGTTGCCGGTCCCGGACCCGAAGGAGGCGGACCCGGGAGCCCCGGAGGGGTGGGCGGAATGGCTGCGCGAGGGCGCGGAGGACACGATCCGCGCGATCGAGGAGACCGGCGCGGAAACGACGGTACAGACCCTCTTCGGCCCGCGCCCTGCGTCGTTCTGGCTGCGCAGAATGCTGAGCGACACGAGCGTGCACCACTACGACGCGGTGCGCGCGAGAGAGGCGGTGGATTCGGCGGCTTCGGCGGCTTCGGCGGCCGAGGGTTTCGAGCCCTCCGCGGACTTCGCTCCCCCCGTCGACCTCGAGATCGCCGACGACCTCGCGGCGGACGTGATCGACGAGAACCTGTCCCTCCTGACCACCCCGGCGTTCGTGGCCCTCGAACCGGCCGTCACGGAACTGCGCGGCCAAGGCGAACGCATCGCCCTCCGCCCGGCCGCGCTGAAAGGCTGGCGGATCACGAGAACCCCCGAGGGCCCGCGCTGCGAACGCACCCACGCCAAGGCGGACGCGACGGTCTGGGGCCCGCCGGTCCCTCTCATGCTGCTCCTCGCAGGCCGCATCGGCCCGGAGGACGACAGGCTGACGGTGACGGGCGACCGAGCACTCGTGGACCACTGGCTGACCCACGCGTCGCTGTAGACCCACCGGTCCCTTGTGGCCACAAGTAGTCCACAGGCCCGGCGAGTTGACGGCGGCATGCGATCCTGTTGATCGCGCGGCGTCCGCGGTGGTGTCGCGTCCCGACCGGTTCGTACGAAGGAGAGCAGGGCGGCATGATCGTCGAGCACGTGATCTTCGACTGGGCGGGCACGCTCACCCCGTGGCACACCGTTGACCTGCCGGGCATCTGGCGGGAGACCGCGGGCGCGCTGGACGGGGTGGAGAGCCACCGGGTCGACGAGGTGGGCGAGCGGCTGTTCCGGGCCGAGCGCGAGCTGATGACCCGCTGCCGCGAGACCCAGCGCTCGGCCCGGCTCGACGAGGTGTTCGAGATGGCGGGGGTGGCGGCGCACGCGCGGGCCCTGGCGGTGTACCGCCGCGCCTGGGACGCCCACACCTTCACCGATCCGGAGGCCCTCGAGATGCTCGCGGGCCTGCGCGAGCGCGGCGTGGGCATCGGGGTCCTGTCCAACACGCTGTGGCCGGCCGCCTGGCACGACGAGATCTTCGACCGGGACGGCGTGCTCGGCTTCGTCGACTGCGCGATCTACTCGAGCGAGGTGTCCTGGAGCAAGCCGCACCCCGAGATCTTCGCGGCGGCCCTCGCGGCGATCGGCGCGACATCGCCCGACGCCTGCGTGTACGTGGGGGACCGCTCCTTCGAGGACGTCCACGGTGCCCGGCAGGCCGGGATGAGGACGATCTTCGTCCCGCACAGCTCCGTCCCCGCCGACGAACTGGGCGACCACGCCGCCGAGCCGGACGCGGTGGTCACCACCCTCAAGGACGTGCTGACGGTGGTCGACGACTGGAACACGGGGGTCGACCGCCCGCGCGCGTGAGCCGGTCCGCGGGTGAGTTCAGTCCGTCTCCAGTACGAAGGATGTCCGCGCGGTGGTCAGCCTCGGAGCCTGCGCCTCCACCAGGTAGGTGCCCGTGCTCGCGGAGCCCCCCTCCGGCGAGCCGCAGCCGGGGGAGCTGGGAGCGCGGTCCCATTCGACGGTGCGGGTCACACGGTCCCCGGCGGGCACGAGGACGACGGAGCTGCCGGAACCCGCGGGGCAGTGCGCGGAGGACCACAGAGGTTCATCGGCGCCTGCCTGAGTCACCGTCAGAACGGTCTTCTGCGGCCCCAGATCCAGCTTGCAGTCACTGCCGGAGGCATTCGTGGCGGACAGTTCGAAGGCTGGAATCTCGCTGGGGGCGTAGCTGTTCCGGACGCTGCGCACCTTGAACGCCACGCCGCTCTCCGTGCAGTCGGGAAGGGTGGGGCGGCCGTCGGTGTCGGCCTGCCCGGCGTTCGAACTGCCGCTGCTCCCTCTTGCCGTACGCGACCCGCTCGGCTTGTTCGACTTGCTCGGCTCACCGGATCCACTCGGCTTGCTGGACTTGCTCGTCGGGGATGGGGAGTCGGGGCCGGAGGCGGACACGCTGGGCGTGGGCGACCCCCCGGCTCCGGCCGCCTTGCTCGCTCTGTCGCCGTCTCCCTTGTCGTGGTCGCCGAAGGACGCCAGCACCCAGGTGGTCGCGGCGAGAAGGGCGAGCAGCGCCAGCGCGGAAAGCGCCAGCCACCCATGACGCCGGGCGCCGAGGCCGCTGCCGGCCGCCGTATCCGCATCCGCCCCTGTCGTCGCCTCCGCGAGGGGTGCCGCCGGTGGCTTCAGCGTCTTCGACGGGGGCAGCAGGAGGAACGTGTCGGAGGGAATGTCGCCGATGGTCCGCAGCGTCTGGGGCTGTCCCTTCTTCCCGTACGCCCGGTGCAGCTCCGTCACCCGCTCCTGGACCGCCGCCGCGAACGCGTCGAGGGGGAGCGCCGTGGTGGCAGGCTGGGAGGCGACGACGTCCGACACCGACCGCGAGAAGATGCTGAACGACTCGCCGGGAACGACGCCGGGAGCCGGGTCGGCAGGCGACTCCTGCGGACGCACGAACAGCGCGAGCTGCGCGGGCGAGCAGGCGTACACATAGGCCACCTTGCGGCGCAGCGCGGCGCTGATCTTCTGCCGGCTCCACTGCCTGACGCCCGCCACGCCCATGGCCCCCTGCTCGATCCCCTCGCGGCAGGCGTCGATCAGGAAGACCACGTGCCCGGCGGGGGTCTCGTCGAGGTGTCGGCGCCAGTCGATCGCCACGCATCCCGACTCGAAGGGGTGGGTGTCCTCGTCGATGTCCTCCGGTACGAGATAGTCGCGGCCCCCGGCGTGCACGCCGTGCCCGCTCAACAGGATGAGCAGCGTGTCGCCGGGGTGTGCGCGCCTGAGGAACCCGATGACGCGGGCGTTCACGAAGTTCGCCGAGATCTGCTTCCCGCCGTCCCGCGCCGCCAGGACCTGCACCTCGTCGAACCCTCGGTCTTCCAGGACGGATCCGAGGCGGGCGAGGTCGTCCGGGACGAAGGGGAGCGGCGACACCCCGGACGCGTCGTAGTCGCTCGCGCCGATGAGCAAGGCGCGGTGACGCCCCATCAGACGCGCGTCACTGCTTGAAGACCAGCACGATGCCGCGGCTGCTCTGTGCCTGTGCGCTGCCGATGAACTGCACGCCGCCGCTCGCCGTCACCTGGCAGGTCAGATGCGCCTCCCGCAACGGCAGAGGCCCTCCGCGCGCGGCGGCCTCGGTGAACAACTCCTGCAGCGCGTCCACGGCTTCGGCGAGGTTCTTGCGCAGCGGCCCCAGAGGGACGTTCCGCAGCCGGGCCTCGCCGTCCCCTCCGCCCCCGAACAGCCCCATGGAGTCGTCCTCGCCTTCGAGGTCTTCGTCGTACGACACCCAGAAGGGCAGGGCCGGTTCGTCGGACGGTACGGCGGCTGCGGTCACGGATCCCCCTTGGTCGTCGATGGAGTGCCAACTCTACGAAGACGACGGGTGGTTCATGACCGACTAGCGGAAATGGGAGGGCATGGATGAGGGGGTGGGCGAGGGCGCGGTCGGGTGGGAGTGGGCGCGGCGGGAGGTCAGCGGAGTCGGCGTACAAACCCGTCGTAGTCGCCGTTGGTGTCGTCGGGGACCAGTTGCGCCGATTCGCTGCCCAGGCCGATCCGTCGGGCCCCCGCGCCGACCGAGTAGACCGCCACGGAGCTGTCCGTGACCGGCCCGCCCGCGGCGGACTCGCTGACCAGCCGGGTCGTGCCGGTGCGCAGGTCACGTAGGTAGACGTTGGCGGGCCCGGTCCGCCCGTCCGCCGACCGCGGATCCGCCAGATAGGCCACGTACCGCCCGTCCGCGCTCAGCACGGGCTGGCGCACCCGGTCCTCCCCGGCGGGACCGGCGTTGACGCGCCGGGTCACGTCCCCGCGCAGATCACGGACGTACGCGGTGGAGCCTTCGTCGGGCTTCTCGCCCGGTACCAGCTCCTCGTCCCCCCAGTAGTCGAAGGCGATGGACCGGCCGTCCGCGGAGAACGAGCCGTCCATCGCGTACCGCACGGCGGGGGTCCCGTCCGGCTTGACGTTCACCTGCTCCTCGGTGCCGGTCCTGCGGTCGTGCACCAGCATGCGGCCGTACGAACTGCGCGGCACCAGCTGGGTGTACGCCACGTAACGGCCGTCGGCGCTCATGTCCTGCAGGAGCGCCGGGTTGTCGGGGCGGCCGCGGTTGGTGGTCCGCTCCACGTCGCCGGTGCGGCGGTCGAGGACGTACACGGCTCCGAAGAGGTCGCCGGGCTCGTCCTCCATCCGGTCGGCCTTGGCGTTGAAGGCGATGTACCGGGCGTTCGCCGACATGGTGGCGCCCGCCGCGAAGGCCGTGCCTCCGTCCAGGGCGACGCTGATCCGCTTCGTGGTGCCGGTGCGTCGGTCGTGCAGGTAGATGTCGTCGCCCGCGCCGGTCGGGGGAGGGGTGTCCCAGTGGACGAGGTTGTCGGCGTTGGAGCGGAACAGGACGTACCGCCCGTCGGCGCTGATGGCCTGCGCGGACGATTCGCCGTCGCCCTGCGCGCCGTCCGAACCGACGCTGACCCGCTCGACGGTCCCCTTGCGCAGATCGCGTACGAAGACGTCGGAGGAGCCGTTCGTGTCGCCGGGCACGAGATTGGACGCGTACGCGGTGAAGACGGCGAAGCGGCCGTCGGTGCTGAACCTGGGCCCGTACGAGTCGCCGTTGCCCTGTTCCCCGGTGGCGGACAGCGTGACCCGCTCGGTCCCGGCCCTCGCCTGGGACGCCGAGGCCGCCGACGTCACCGGCAGCACGACCATCGCCCCCGCGATCACCGCGACGGACATTCCACGCATGGCTCTGAACACAGTTCCCCCGATTCTCCCCGTTTTCGCATGGCCCCAAGTCCCCTGCCCGAGGCCCACCTTGAGGCAAACGCATCACCACGCACACGGCCAATCCCCCGAATTGAGCACAACCCGGGCGCGACGTCAGGCGTCCGCGAGACGAAGACGGGCGCGAAGGCGCAGTGGGACAGTGAAGAAGTCCGTCATCGATCAAGAGAAGAGATCCTTCGGCATGGCCGTCATCCACCGCACCACCCTCAGACCGACCAAGCTGGAACTGCTCACCTCCTGGCTGCCCACCCGCCCGTGGTACCGCGGCGCGCCCGTGCCCGAGTTGGCCAAGTCCGGCGGCTTCCGCATCGACGACCCGCGGGGCGAGGTCGGCATCGAGTTCATGGTGGTCACCGACACCTCAGGCCCGCACCCCACCGCCCACCTCGTGCCGCTCGCCTACCGCGGCGCCCCGCTCGACGGCGCGGAGCACGCCCTCGTCGGCACCATGGAACACGGGGTCCTCGGGCGCCGCTGGGCCTACGACGGCGCTCACGACCCGGTCGTCGCCGCCCAGTTGCTGGCCCTGGTCGAGGGGCGGGCGCAAGCCCAGGACCAGAACACCAGTGACGTCCCGGACCGGGACGTCATCTCCTCCTACACCGGCGAGGGTCCGATCTCCGCGACGGCCGGGACCGTCACCGCCGACGACGAAGAAGGGACCGCCCTGGCCGTCCCGGACGGACCCGTCCTCCGGCTGCACCGCGCCCTGCACCCCGCCCAGGACGCCCCGACCGCCCTTCCGCAAGGAGCGATCGGTCACATCTCCGGAGCCTGGAGCCTGCCCGACGGCACGCGGACGCGAGGGCTGTTCGCCGTGCTGCACGCGTAATCCCGGGCCTGGCGGCGCCTGTTCACGCTCTGTTCGCCCTCTGCTCACCGCGCAGGTGATCCATTGTGTGGCCTGTGCCTCCCGGGTGGGCTGTTGCCCTGCCACCAGGGTGCCCGAGTAGGGTCGGAGGCCGCGTGACGGCTGACGGCCGCACCCCGGCCTTTTGGCCCTCGCGAGGGCGCATGCCTTGTGAGGGCACATGCGTACGTGGCCTTCCCGGCCCCACCCGGGAGGGCGCTCGGCATGCGCGCACGGGAAACCCCCGTACGCGCCGGGCACCGGGATGCGGCTCCTGACGTCTCACGGGCAGTACGGCGGGCCCCCGGGCCCGCACCCCCCACACATAAAGAGTCGCGCGTGCGCGGCCGCAGATCAGGAGCACCAGTGCAGGGCATCCCCCACATAGCCAGCACACCGCACGACGGGCGATGGTCGCCCGTACCCCCTGCCCACAGAGAGCAGTACGCCGGGCAGGACACGCAGTACGACGTCAGGCAGGACTCGCGGTACGCCGCGCACGACATGACGCAGCCCGTGCCGTACCAAGGCGCGGCGGCCCCCTACGTCGCCCCGGTGGCCCCGCGCCCTCAGGACGACGAGCCCCAACTCCCCGTCTTCATCGACGAGTCGGGCTGGCGCAGGCGCGCGCTGCAAGGCGTGGCGCTGGCCGTGGGCCTCGTCTGCATCGGGTATCTGCTGTTCGTCGGCGTGCTGTTCAGCGGGCTCATGCAGCCGGTCGGCACGCATCCGCCGCGCATGAACGGGCCCGTGCCCGCAGGGCCGGACACCGGTGACAGACCCGCCCCGCCGCCGGCCGGAGCCCCGAAGCAGTGAGCCGGAGTGCCGCTGTCCGCCGCCCGCCGCGCGGACACTGGCTCGTGCTCCTCCTCGTACTCCTGGTGGTCGCCGTCACCCTCCTCTTCGAGGGCTGGACGACCCACCAGGTCGACGCCGCACGCACCAAACCGCCCTGCACCAGCCCGATCCCGCGCGAAGCGGACGACGGCAAGCCGCTGCTGCGGTTCGGCCCGAAGGGGGTCACCACCGCGGCCATGCCGCCGGGAACCGTCGCGCTCACCTTCGACGGCGGGCTCGACCCCGTGTGGACGCCGCGCCTGCTCGACCTGTTGCGCAGACACCACGCGCGGGCGACCTTCTTCGTCTACGGGAAGGACGCGGCCGAGCACCCGAAGCTGATGCGGCGCATGCTGTACGAGGGCCACGAGATCGGCTCGTACACCTACAGCGGTGGCGACCTGGGCGTCGCGTCGTCGCTGCGCGCCCGCCTCGAACTGTCGCTCACCCAGACCGCTCTGGCGGGTTCCGTCGGCGTCAACACCACCTTGCTGCGGCTGCCGCACACCACGGCGGCGGACACCCTCTGCGGCCCCCAGTGGCCTGCGGCGAAGCGCGCCGCGGAGCAGGGCTACCTGGTGGTCGCGTCGGACCACAAGGACCGCAAGCCCTGGCGAGGCCTCGTGTCGCAGCACAGCCAGACCGACCTCGGCTACCACGAGGCGCGGGACCTGCTGCGGGACCGCGGCGCCAAGCGGTTCACCACGATCAGCGGCGGCCTGGACCGCCCCTCCTTCGTCGAGCAGGTCCCGGTCGCCCAGGAGATCAAGGGCGAGGGACTGATCTGGTCGAAGCGGCTCGGGCACGCCTTCCTCACCGCGATGGTGTGGACGCTGACCCTCGCGGGCGCGCTCGGCGTCCTGCGGATGCTCCTGTTCACCGTGTTCGCCCGGCTCCACGTGCGCAGGCTGCACCGGTACCGGCCCGGCGCGCCACGGCTGCGGGAGGTGCGCGACCCGGTGACGGTGCTCGTGCCCGCGTACAACGAAGAGGCCGGTATCGCCTCCACCGTGTACTCGCTGCTCGCCTCCACGTACCCGCACTTCCAGATCATCGTGATCGACGACGGCTCGACCGACGCCACCGCCGACATCGCCGAGGACATCGACGACGCGCGGGTGACGGTGATCCGCCAGCCCAACGGCGGCAAGCCGAGCGCCCTCAACACCGGCCTGGCGCACGCCCGGTACGACATCGTCGTGATGGTCGACGCGGACACCATCTTCGAACCGGAGGCCCTGGCCCGGCTCGTCCAGCCGCTCGCCCACCCGGCGGTCGGCGCGGTCAGCGGCAACACCAAGGTCGGCAACCGGCGCCGCATCCTCGGCAAGTGGCAGCACCTGGAGTACGTACTCGGCTTCAATCTGGACCGGCGGATGTTCGAGGTCCTGGAGTGCATGCCGACGGTGCCGGGCGCGATCGGCGCCTTCCGCAGGGACGCGCTGATGGGTGTCGGCGGCGTCAGCGACGAGACCCTGGCCGAGGACACCGACCTCACGATGGCGCTCTGGCGGGCAGGATGGCGCGTCGTCTACGAGCAGTCGGCGGTCGCCTGGACCGAGGTCCCGAGCACTCTGGGGCAGTTGTGGCGCCAGCGCTACCGCTGGTGCTACGGCACCCTCCAGTCGATGTGGAAGCACCGGCACGCCGTGGTGGAGGTCGGCCCCGCAGGACGCTTCGGCCGGCGCGTGCTGCTCTACGTCACGCTGTTCCAGATCGTGCTGCCGCTGTGCGCGCCGGTCGTGGACATGTTCGCCCTGTTCGGGGCGTTCTTCCGCGACCCGGTGGAGGCCGCCCTCGTCTGGTTCGGGTTCCTCTCCGTGCAGCTGGTCACCGCCGCGTACGCGCTGCGGCTCGACCGCGAACGGCTGCGCGTGCTGTGGGTACTTCCGCTCCAGCAGTTCGTCTACCGGCAGCTGATGTACCTGGTGGTCTTCCACTCCGTGGCCACGGCGCTGCTCGGCACCCGCCTGAAGTGGCACAGCATGAAGCGCACCGGGACCGCGGACCCGTATCTGCTCGACGCGCCGTCCGAAGAGGAGCGGCAGAGCCTGCAAGGGAGCCGGCCATGACAGATCCGCTGACAGATCCGCTTGCCGCGCGTGAGCGGTTCGCCGAGCGCCCCAGCTCCCACTACGGACCTCGGCGCGCCCACGCCCGGCAGTCGAAGGTGAAGCGCAGGCGGCTGCGGCGTGCGGTGCTCGTCGTGCTCGCGGTCGTGGCCGTCGTGGTGGGCGGGACGTACGGCTGGGCCGAGACCCGGCTCCAGCGCGACGTCGACCTCGGCGCGTACGGGGACCGGCCGCCGCCCGGCGAGGGCACCAACTACCTCATCGTGGGCTCCGACAGCCGCGACGGGCTCTCCGAGGGCGACGTGAAGGACCTGCACGCGGGCGGGGGCGGCGGGCGGCGCACCGACTCGATGATGCTGCTGCACACCGGGGCCCACGGCACCAGCATGGTCAGCCTGCCGCGCGACTCCTGGGTCACCGTGCCGGGCCGCCTCGACACGACGACGGGCAAGACGAAGCGCCCGGAGGGGGACAAGCTCAACGCCGCGTTCTCCTACGGCGGCCCCGAACTCCTCGTCCACACCGTCGAGCGGAACACCGGGCTGCGCATCGACCACTACGCGGAGATCGGCTTCGCCGGGTTCGTGAACATCGTCGACGCCATCGGCGGCGTACGCATGTGCCTGGACAGGGACATCAAGGACGAGAAGTCGGGCGCCGACCTGCGCAAGGGCTGCCAGACCCTGAACGGCAAGCAGGCGCTCGCCTTCGTCCGCCAGCGGCACCAGGAGAGGGAGGGCGACCTGGGCCGCTCCAGGAACCAGCAGAAGTTCCTGTCGACCCTCGCCCACCAGGCCGCACGCCCCGACACCCTCCTCGACCCGACGGAGATCGCCCCGGCCGTGGAGGCCGGGCTCGACACGCTCATCGTCGACGAGGACATGAGCCTGCGGGACCTCGCCGAGATGTTCCGCGCGGTGCAGGGCGTCGCGGGCGGTCACGGCAGGCAGATCAACGTGCCCGTGTCCGGCATCGGCGTCCCCACGCCGAAGGGCAACGTACTGAAGTGGCACGCGAAGAGGTCGGCGAAGCTCTTCGACGACCTGCGGCACGACCGCCCGGTGACGGAGACCGGAAAAGTGGCTCGGTGACCACGGGTCACACGAGTTCGGCCGCCGGTCGCGGTTCCGCCTGCCGCGGCAGCCGCACCGGCGCCGGCTGTGCGTCCCACATCCTGGTGGTCCGTACGTAGCCGTAGATGACGGAGAGCATCAGCAGAACGACCAGCGGCCCGAACACCCACGGACGCGCGGCCATCTCGACCGGCAGGAAGCGGTACGAGGCGAGGAGCGCGGCGAAGACGGCCGTGCCGTGGGCGACCAGGCGGATCCCCGACCGGTCCCAGCCGCGGTCGAACGTGCGCAGCCCCGCCTCGACGGTGAGCGCGAACACCACGCCGGCGAGGAGGTCCACGCCGTAGTGGTAGCCGAAGCCCAGCGTCGCGCAGAGCGTGGCGACGAGCCAGAACGTCCCCGCGTACCGCAGGAGGCGCGGCCCCTTGCGGGAGTGGACGAAGATCGTGGTGGCCCACGCCGTGTGCAGGCTGGGCATGCAGTTGCGCGGGGTGATCCCGTCGTACGGCACCGGGTGCGGGACGCCGATCGACGGCGCCGTGTGCGGCCACAGATCGGCCACCGCCCACTCCACGCCGCCGGTGCCCGAGGTGCCGGGACCGTAGGCGAAGATCGGCCCGACCACCGGGAAGACCATGTAAAAGGCGGGTCCGATCAGGCCGATGAGCAGGAAGGTACGCACCAGATGGTGCCGTGGGAAGCGCCGCTCGGTCGCGACGTTGCGCAGTTGGTACAGCGCGACGGCGACCGCGGCGACGGCGAGCTGGGCGTAGACCAGGTCGAGCACATAGGTGCTGACCGGACCACTGGCCTCAAGAAGCCGACCCGCCAGCCACGACGGATTGCCGAGCGCGTGATCGGCGGCGGCCACGTACGGATCGAGCACGGTCGGACGGGTCTTCGCGGTGATGAGCAGCCAGGTGTCGCCGGTCTTGCGCCCGGCCACGAGCAACAGCCCGAGCCCGACGCCTTTGAGCAGCAGCATCCGCTCGTCACCGCTGCGGCGGGTCAGGGCGATGACCCCCACACCCAACATCACCCACAACGCCCCGTTCCCGAAGAACTGGTCCTCGGGCACCTCGGCACCGACCGCCCACCGCACGCACACGAAGACGGCATCGATCCCGATCGCGGCCCCGGCGGCGATGAACCGCTGCCGCCAGGTGAGCACGACCATCATCAAGGCCAGACCGCCGTAGAGCGGCCCCGGCTTGGGCGGGAAGATCACCTCGCGCACCTGATTGGTGATCGGCCCAGGTTCACCGCCGTAGTGCCGGGCGGCGACCTCCAACGCGACAAGCAGCCCGAGGGCCACCGCGCCGGCCGAGGCCCACAGGATCATCCGGGGCCGACGCAGCACGGCAAACGTCATTCTGGGCTTTATTCGCGAAACCACCCGCGAACTATAGGTATCAACGAGCCGATCATGCCATCGGGGTCGGCGCGCTCGGTGCCCCTGTCGAGGATGAAGCGAATGGTGCTAGCGTCATTGGCATCATGCTGCTGAGACTGAACGCCGCGGACAGCCGTCCGTTGCACGAGCAGGTGGCGAGCGCGATCCGCCACGCCGTCGCCGAGGGGGAGTGCGGCCCGGGGGACCGGCTGCCTCCGGCGCGCGACCTCGCCGAGGCGCTGGGTGTCAATGCCAACACCGTGCTGCGCAGCCTCCGGGCGCTGCGCGACGAGGGCGTGCTGGAGTTCCGGCGCGGCCGGGGCGTGACCGTGGCCGACGGCGCGGACCAGCGCTCCGTACTCGTGGAACGCGTAGGCGATCTGATGGCTGAGGCGAGACGCCTCGGTTACAGCAGGACCGACCTCATCGAGATGATCAGGGGGATGCCGTGAACAAGCGCACGGGCCGCGGGAGCGGGATGACGTGGGGTGCTGTCGGCTGGTGCGCGGGAGTCCTGCTGGTGCTGGTCGGCATGCCTCTGGCAGCGAGGGGACGGCTGCCGGAGCGAGTGGCCACGCACTGGAGCGGAGCGGGGAAACCTGACGGCTCCATGCCGCTGTGGGCGGCGGCACTGTTCCCGGCGCTGGTCTGGGCCGTGCTGGCTCTGGGCGTGACGCTCGGGCTGTGGCGAGCCGGCCGGGGAGCGCGAGCGGCGCTACACGGATGGGCCGGTCTCAGCCTGCTGGCCGGAGGGATCTTTCTGGTCGGCGGGCAGGCGTCGGTCGTGCGGGCGAACCTGGACCGGTCGGACTGGCGCGAGGCCGGTTCGGTGACCGGCTGGGTCGTGGCGACCATCGTGGCGGCTGCCGCGGTCGGCACGGTCGTCTGGCTCGCGGCCCGTCGGGAATCCGCGGCACAGGGCCGGGCGGAGGACGGCCCGACCATGGACATCCCCGAGGGCCAGCGGCTGGTGTGGCTTTCGCGCATGTCCAACCCGTGGCTTCGTGCGACGTCGGCCGTCACGGGGCTGGTGGCCCTGACCGCCGTCGTGGCCGCCGTCGGAGGTCTGGTGAGTCCGCATCGAGCGCTGACCTTGATGGCACCGTTCGCCCTCGTCTCGGTTCTGGTCCTCGGCTGCGCCTCGGTACAGGCCCGGGTCAGCGAGGAGGGGCTGAAGGTGTCCTTCGGGCCGTTCGGTTGGCCGGCGCGTCACTGGGCTGTCCGTGACATCGAGTCGGCCCGCGTCGAGCAGCGCACACCGGCACAGGTGGGCGGTTGGGGCTACCGGCTGAGCGGGATGGGCACCACCGTCATGCTGCGTCGCGGCGAGTGCCTCGTCATTCGGGCCAGGGGCAAGGACTTCGCGGTGAGCGTGGACGATGCCGAACGGGGCGCCGCACTTCTGAACTCCTTGGGCGCGAGCTGTCCAAGGTGAGAAGTCGGTGTGAGCAGGCGGTGCGAGAAGTCGGTGTGAGAATCCGGTGGGCTGCCAAGTGAAAGGGCCGCCCACCGGAAGGTGTGGGCGGCCCTTGTATGCACCAAATCGGCCGGCGGGAAAGCCTCATTGAGAATGTCCGCGTGATCGCACGTAGCGCCGACCGAAGTAGAGCATCCCCAGTGCTCCGCCAACTGCGGCAGCGCCACACAAGGCAGCCGCCCATTGAGCCATGTCCTGTGTGATCCACAGCAGGCTCACGACGACCAGCGCCACGGAGAACAGGAATCGCTCTCCAATTCCCGGGCTGCGGCGCCTTTTCAGTCCCTGCTGGCGGTGCACGAGTATGTGACGCCCTTCATCTTGATGGTCCGCCACCCTGCCATCGCGCCGATCGGGGCGACATCCGCGTTGACCGGTGCGACATCAGTTCCGCCACCGCCGCCGCCGCTCTGCTTCCGGCAGTAGTAGCCGAGTGCGTCGAGCTTCTTGATGTCACTCATGGCCTGGTACTTCTTGTACGACTTGATCATGGCCGCTCGCTTCTGCGCGGGCGTCACTTGCTTCGCCTTCGTGTACGCGTAGCACCCGACGCTGGCGCCGATCCCCACCCACGATGCACCCTTGGCCAGCGCCTTGGCAAGGCCTGCCGCGCCGCTTCCGATTCCCAGGACGGCACAGATCTCATCCGCGCCGAGAGCCCGGTAATCCGCTGCTGGACGCGTAGTTACCGCATTCCCGTCGCCGTGTGCCGAAGCCGCGTATGCCGTGTTGCCCGCCACCCCGGTCAAGGCGCAGGCAATCGCGACGGAAATCCCTTTGTTGCGCATGCTCACGAAGCTGTTCCCCCAACTTCCCTAAACTGCTTGGTCATTGCATTGAGGACGCTAGCAGCGGGTACTCCGCGCACGCAATGATCTTGCTTGAAGGGAAGGTTTCCTTGACGAGGTGCGCTCGGTGCGGCTGCGGCCGCTTCCGCCCGCGACGACATCCGCCCACGGCGACATCCGCTCACAGTCAGTGACCACCGCACCGAACTGGCCGAATGATCTCGCGTCTGCCTCCGTGTGCTGTCGGCGTGCCTCAACTCGCCCATTCCGCATGTGACTTGCCTGCCCAGCATGCAACTCCCGTGTTCCGTAAGAGAGTTGACGGCACCCTTCCGTCAGGTGGCGATGGCCCGGTGTGACGGGCGGCAGTGGTGTCCACGAACAAGCCCATGTCACGGCGGCTCGCCGACGCGACGGTACCGATGCTGCAACCGTTCGCCTGTACACCAGGGATCTGCGGGCGTCCGAGCCCCGGCCGCGCACCGTCTGAGTGCCGCGGGCGGCGGGTCCGGTCACGGATGGCGACGCTTCCCTGCCGCATGGCCGAAACCTGTAGCTGAGCAACCGAACAATCTTGGGATTCTCTGGTCATGCGCCTCTCCAGGCACTTAAGTACCTGTCGGGCACTCGCTACCGGCCACAAGCGAAAGCCACCGGCCCGGTTATGCGCCAACGGCCGTCTCCACCCTGCTCGTCGGCCCGCACCGCTGTCCTCCGCATGACCGTGCCCCCCCGTCCCAACTGTCCCGAGGGTCCTTCTGCCTATGCCCGCCAGTGCACACCGTTCGGTGTCGTGCTCACACCGTCCGGCGAGCCGCAGCGCGCAGGACGGGCGCTGATGGAGAGTTCGAACCCGGCGGGCCGGGCGAACCCGGCCGGTCGAGACACAGACCTCTATGCGGCGGTGCAGGACATCCGGGCGGGTTACTGGATGCAGATGCGGCAGGTGCTGGCCCGGACGGGCAACTGGCAGCAGTGGACATCCCGCACACAGGTGCTGGGGGTTGTCGCAGCCCAGGCCAACGTCGTGGAGTTGTGGCTGAAAGAGGAACCGGAGAGCCTCGCTGCCCGCGTGATGTACGCCAGAGTCGCCACCGAACGCGTGCTGCAGGCCCACCGGAGGGACTGGGCGCGTGACTACCGGCGGGCAGGGGACCTGGAGAAGCTGGTGGCCCGTGCCCGGGACGCGTGCCACAGGGCGGGTGAGGGGAATCCCGACGACGCGGTGCCCTGGATCTGCCGCCTGGCCCTGGCCGAAACGGACGCGACAGGACGCTACCCGGAGCATTACGTGGCTCCGCCACCCCATGAGTATCTGCTGCCCGGCGGTCCATGGGGCCTGCTGGGGGAAGTGCACCGACGAGATCCGTTCAACCGCGAGGCATGGCACCGCATGTCCCAGGCGCTCCAGGCCCGCCCGGGGCCGGCGGGCCGCCAGGCCGTCGCGACGGATTTCGCCCGCTGGACGGTCTCCTTCGCGCCGTCCGACTCGCCACTGCTCCTGCTGCCCCTCTACGCCCGTGTGCAGGAGCACCGGGAGCGAAGGGACAACGGCGCCGAGGGCATGCTGAACCTGCTGTGGACCAGGGAGGACACCACCCGGGCCGTCACGCAGGCATTCGAGGGCTGGTTCCAGAAGTGCGATCCGGTCACCAGTTCCCAGATGGATCTGAACTACCTCGCCTACGCCCTGGCGAGGGGCGGCTTCGCTCACTGGGCAACCGAAGTGTTCGACGCCATCGGCGACTTCGCCACGCCCGCCCCGTGGCAGTACGACGCCCGGCACCCCAAGGACCAGTGGCGGAAGGCATTCGAGGAGGACCGCGACGCCTGCCTGAGATCCCACCCGCGGCAGACGGGAGAACACCCATGACCGCCGACCCGGCCCCATGGGCGGGCGGGTGCCGCCACGTCCTGCCGGCGGCCCGGCAGCCACCCCGCCTGCACCCCCCATTTCAGCTTTCCTGTGCGGAGAACCCATGACTTCGGTAAGAGCACCGCGCCAGCAGCAGTCGAACCCGGTCGACGACGACGGGGAGGACGCGCGCATCCTCCAGTCGCTGGGCTACACCCAGCAACTGCACCGACGGATGGGGGCTTTCGGCAATTTCTCGGCCTCCCTGTCGGTCATCTCGATCATGTCCGGGACCTTGCTGCTGTTCGGCTACGGCCTGGACTCGGGAGGCCCCGCGGTGATCACGTGGGGGTGGCTCGCCGTCGGGCCGCTGGTGCTGTGCCTGGCCGCGGCCCTGGCGGAGATCACCTCCCGCTACCCCACCAGCGGCGGCCTGTACTACATGGCCCGCCAGCTCGGAGGCGAGCGGTGGAGCTGGTACACCGGCTGGCTCAACCTCCTGGGCCTGCTCGGCGGAATCGCCGCCCAGGACTACGGCATCGCGACGTTCACCGCCGCGTGGATGAACCTGCAGTTCGGTTACACGCCGACCCCGGGCTCCCTGCTTGCCCTGTACGCGGTCATCCTCGCACTGCACGCGGTCCTGAACCTCTTCGGCACCCGGCTGATGAACATCCTGACGTCCCTGAGCGCGTGGTGGCACCTGGCAGGGGCCGTCGTCATCATCGGCGCCCTGGCTCTCGTGCCCTCCGAGCACCAGTCGGCCGGCTTCGTCTTCTCCGAGTTCACCAACAACACCGGCTGGAGCGCCCCGGTATACGTGATCCTGCTGGGCATGCTGCTGCCGGTCTTCGCCCTGGCCGGCTACGACACCTCGGCCCATCTGAGCGAGGAGACCAACCACGCCTCCGTCGCGGCGGCCCGCGGGATCTTCCGCTCGGTGGCGGTGTCCTGGATCGCCGGCGGCATTCTGCTGACCACCCTCCTCTTCGCCATCCAGGACTACGCCGCGACCTTGGACAGCACGACCGGCGTACCAGTGGCGCAGATCCTTCTGGACGCGCTGGGCATGGCGGCGGCCAAGGCCCTGCTCCTTGTGATCATCGTGGCCCAGTTCCTGTGCGGCTACACCGTGACCGCCAGCGCCAGCCGGATGATCTACGCCTTCGCCCGGGACGGCGCCCTGCCCGGATCGGGGCTCTGGAAGAAGGTCAGCCGCCGCACCGCCATCCCCGCCAACGCGGTCTGGCTCGCGGTCGCCGTGGCTTTCGTGCTCGCGCTGCCGTCCTTGTACTCCTCGACGGCGTTCTCGGCGGTGACCGCCATCTCGGTCGTGGGATTCACCTCGGCCTACGCCATCCCGGTACTGCTGCGACTGCTCCACCGCGACCGATTCACCCCGGGGCCCTGGAACCTGGGCCGCTGGAGCCGGCCGATCGGCTGGGTGGCGGTGGTGTGGGCGGCCGCGGTCACGGTGCTGTTCCTGCTGCCGCAGAGCAGCCCGATCACCGCCACCACCTTCAACTACACCCCCGTCGCCGTAGTGGTGGCCTTCCTCATCGCCGCCCTGTGGCGGCGCTTCGGACGCGACTCCTACCACGTGCCCCGCTCCAGTTCCCCTACCGAGGACAAGCAGTTCGAAGGCATCATCTGATGGCAGCGACACCGCGTGCCGCGACCTCGACGACTTCGAACACCTCGACGACCTCGAACACCTCGAATTCCTCGACGACCTCGAAAACCTCAACAACCCGCGGGGGTACGGTGACTGGCCTCACGGAGTCCATCGAATCGGCACAGCAGCTCACCGTGGCCTGGCGCGCCCTGGTGCTCGACCGCGACGCGGACGCGGATGTACGCGACCTCCCCGGCATCGCCGTCCGCTGGGCCGACTGCCGATTCTCGTTCTACAACTGCGTCACTCTGACCGACCAGGGGGCGGGAGCCGATCTCGTCGCACAACGCCTGAGCCAGGCGGCGGACATCATGCGCGCGAAGGAGCACCCGGGCTACCTGTGGCTCTTCGAGGACCTCCTCGACGACGAGGCTCGCACCGCGCTGGCCACGGCGGCCGATCAGGCGGGCCTGCAGTACGCCTTCCCCGGCAGGGGCATGGCCGGAGACCTGCTGCCCGTCCCCGACCCGGTCCACCCCGACCTGACGTTCGTGCGCGTGCGCACCGACGAGCACTTGCGGGCCTACGCGGACCTCCAATCACGCGCCTACGGGTTCCCGTTGGAGGAAGGCCGCGACGGCCTGGTCGGATCCGCGCACTGGAAGAGCGAGATGTACGCCTACCTGGCCATGCGAGGCGACGTTCCGGTGGCGTGTGCCGCGACGGTCGAAGCGGAGGGCCGCCTCTTCGTCGCCTTCGTCGCCACCGACCCGCAGTGGCAGCGCAAGGGCTATGGCGAGGCGGTCACGCGCAAGGCGCTGTACGAGGGCGCCCGAGCCACCGGGCTGACCCGCGCCACTTTGCACGCGACCGTCGCCGGGGCCCCCGTGTACCCGCGTATCGGTTTCACACCGAACTCACCCATCCACTTCTACAACTTGAAGGCGTGAGTTCTTCGACTTGAACGCGTGAGCCGACGGGGTCGGCCCACGCGTTGGTACGCCGGGCACCGGCAGCAGCGGTCGGGCCGCCGGTGAGCGACGCAATCACACGTCGGTGAAGCCGAGTTGAACGGCACCGGCGCAAGCGCGGACAACGCCCCCCCCGAGCCGCCGAGAAACCTTCCGTTCGACCCACCCTCGCGAGATCGGAACGGCAACAGCAACTCCGCGTGTTAACGGAAAGTTTGCAGGCCGGACGCCCTGTTGGCGCGTCAGAAACCCGACCCGCGCGGCGAGGTGGCGGGCGTGTTGACTGGCCGTCAGATGCTGCGACAAGCCCACCGTCACGCGTGTGACATACCTCACCGCGCCAAGTGCGCGGAGTCGGAATGCGTCGAAGATGCAACCCAGCGTGATGGTTGCGGAGGGCGGGAAACCGGTGGGTGCTGATTCGACTTCCCCCGTGCGGTTACTCTCCGTGGCGCGCCTGCCGAGGTGGTCTAGGTGTGCCCTGTTTTCCGCCAACTCAAAAATGTTGACAGTCAGTCCGGGGTCCGGCTTAGGCTGCCGATGGCCAAGATGATCTAGCGGTTGGCTAACGGGGAAGATCGCAGCGCGTCCGGTTGGTGACGCATGTCGCGATATTCAATCTTCAACGGCGAACGGGGGCCGTAGGTGGGTGCGTCGGGTTCTGCCTTTTCGCAGAGCAGTGGCATTGCCGTGATCGGCCTCTCGTGCCGTTTTCCTCAGGCTTCCGGCCCGGCGGAGTTCTGGCAGCTTCTGCGGGACGGCGTCGACGCGATTTCGGAGGCTCCGTCGGAGCGCTGGGGAAGCGCTGAGCTTTTCGACACGGATCCATCTACTCCAGGTAAATCCGTCTCCCGTTGGGGCGGTTTCCTCGATCGTGTCGACGAGTTCGACCCGCGTTTCTTCGGAATTTCCCCGCGTGAAGCCGCGGCAATGGACCCTCAGCAGCGCCTCATGCTGGAATTGAGCTGGGAAGCGCTGGAAAGCAGCGGCATCGCGCCGTCGGCGCTGCGGGAGAGCCGCACGGGGGTCTTCGTCGGCGCCATCTGGGACGACTATGCCGAACTGGCCAGGGGCCGCGGACTGGACGGCATCGGTCCGCACACGCTGACCGGCCAATCCCGCAGCCTCATCGCGAACCGCGTCTCCTATGCCCTTGGCCTGCGCGGCCCCAGCCTCGTGGTGGACACGGGGCAGTCCTCGTCGCTCGTGGCGGTCCATCAGGCGGTTCAGGCCCTGCGCTCGGGGGAGTGCTCGCTCGCCCTGGCGGGTGGCGTCAATCTCATGCTCTCTGGAGCGAGCACCGTCGAAACGTCGAAGTTCGGTGGGCTGTCCCCGGACGGACGATGCCGGACGTTCGACGCCGATGCGAATGGGTTCGTACGCGGTGAAGGCGGTGGCCTCGTCGCCTTGAAGAGGCTCGACGACGCGCTGGCCGACAACGACAGGATTCTGTGCGTTATCCGGGGCAGCGCCATCAATAACGATGGCGGTGGTGAGGGCCTTACCGCGCCTCGCGGAGAGGCCCAGGAAGACGTCCTGCGGGCGGCGTACGAACAAGCGGGGATCGCCCCCGAAAGAGTGCAGTACGTCGAGCTCCACGGAACTGGAACTCGCGTCGGCGACCCGATAGAGGCGGCCGCCCTGGGAGCGGTCCTTGGCGCCGCTGCCCGGGAACGGAGCAGCTCTGCGCTCCGGGTCGGTTCGGTGAAGACCAACGTGGGACATCTGGAGGCCGCCGCCGGTATTGCCGGGCTTTTGAAGGCCGTCCTCGCAATGCGTTTCCGGGAGATTCCGCCGAGCCTTCATTTCCGTTCGGTTAACCCTGCGATTCCGCTGGATGAATTGAATCTGCGGGTACAGACGGAACTCGAGCAGTGGCCGACGCGCCCGGATGAACCGATGGTGGCGGGCGTCTCCTCGTTCGGCATGGGCGGCACCAACTGCCATGTGGTCCTGGAGCAGGCGCCGCCCAGCGAACAGCGGAAGCCCGGCGAACCGGCGGAGCCGGCGCAAATGCCGGTGGTGCCGTGGGTGTTGTCGGGTCGTGGTGTGGAGGCTTTGGGGGGTCAGGCGGGGCGGTTGCTCTCTTGTGTGGAGGGTGCTGCGGGGTTGT